>JARXAL010000006.1 GCA_029865835.1 Verrucomicrobiaceae bacterium | reverse complement strand
GGCTGGGACGGCGGGGGGCACTTCTTCCTTGGGTTGGAGGTATTCGCCGCGGTGATGCAGGCGGGTGGGGCGGGGGTTGGAGGCGGGGCGTTCGTTGAAGATGAGGGTGGGCTGGCCACGGGGCGGGTTTTTGCGGGCGGCGAGCAGGGGGGCGGCTGCTTGCTTCATGGCGGGGGTGGATTCGAGGAAGCGCTGGCGGAGTTGGGGGTGCTTGGAGGCATCGTTTGAGGCGAGGGCTTCTTCGAGGTCGGCGGGGTGGCCGGTGGCGGTGGCGTGGTCGCTGGTGGTGACGGAGAGGCGGAAGTGGCCGAGGGGACAGGCGAAGTGTTTTTCGAAGAGCATCTTCAAATCGATGCCGTTCGTGAGATCGATCGGTTTTTCGAAATGAAACACCGCTGCGTGCTGCTGGCCGTAGCCGCCGAGGAGCTGCCAGCCGCTGGACATTTCCTGGTCGAGGGCGGAGCTGGCGTTGTTGCTGCTTCTGGGTTTGCGGGCGGCTTTGCCTTTTGCTTTGGCCTTGGAGGCGGGCGCGGTGTCTTCGGTTTCGGGTTGGTCGTTGGTGGCTTCCGCGCGGGAGAAGGCGATGGGTTGGCCGTTTTGGGTGGCTTGGAGTTCGCTGAGGAAGAAGCCGCCGAGGGGGCCTTCGTAGTCGGTCATGCCGGGGCCGTCATTGGCGAGGCTGGGGTGGCTGGCGACTTCGATGCGGAGGGCGGCGACGTTTTTGATGGGGGCTTTGAGGGTGAGGTCGTAGACGTCGCTCTTGGAGATGTCACCGCTGCCGAGGATGAAGCCGTCGGGCTGCTGCTCGAGGTGAGGCATGGTGGTGGTCATTTTGGTGGGGCGGATGACCTGCCAGTGGGAGGCGGTTTTTTGTTCCTGGGCGAGCCATTCGGTGAAGCCTTTTTCGAGGGCTGCCGGGCCGCCGGGGAATTTGGAGGGGAGGGAGGCTTCGAGTTGGGCGATTTTTTGGGTGTGGGTTTTGGTTTGGGCTTCGATGTCCGGCGTGGGGATGTGGTAGGTGGGCTCGCTGGCGTTGTTGAGCAGGGCCATGGTGCTGAAGTAGTCGGTGTGGAGGATGGGATCGTATTTGTGGGTGTGGCACTGGCAGCAGTTCATGGTGAGGCCCATCCAGGTGGTGCCGGTGACGCTGACGCGGTCGACCATGGCGTAGTAGCGGTATTCGTTGGGGTCGATGCCGCCTTCTTCATTGAGCATGGTGTTGCGATGGAAGCCGGTGGCGATGAGGTCGTCCGGGGTGGGGTGAGGCAGCATGTCGCCGGCGAGTTGTTTGATGCTGAACTGGTCGAAGGGCATGTCGTCGTTGAGGGCTTGGACGACCCAGTCGCGGTAGGGCCAGATGCTGCGGGAGCGGTCTTTTTCGAAGCCGTTGGTGTCGGCGTAGCGGGCGAGGTCGAGCCAGCGGCGGGCCCAGCGTTCGCCGTAGTGTTTGGAGGCGAGCAGGGAGTCGACGAGTTTGGAGTAGGCGTCGGCTGAGGGGTCGTTGACGAAGGCGTCGGCTTCGGCCGGGGTGGGTGGGAGGCCGATGAGGTCGAGGTAGAGGCGACGGACGAGGGTGTGGGGATCGGCTTTAGGGGAGGGTGTCAGGTTTTCCTGGGTGAGGCGCTCTTGGATGAAGCGGTCGATGCTGGCGGCTGGGTCTGTGCTGGGTTTCGGGGGGGTGTAGGCCCAATGGGTGTCGTAGGGGGCGCCTTCGGCGATCCATTGTTTGAGGGTGTTTTTGTCTTTTTCGGAAAGGACTTTTTTGGTGTGCGGGGGGGGCATTTGCTCGTCTTCGTCGGTGGAGAAGAGGCGGGCGATGATTTCACTGGCTTCGGGTTTGCCGGGGACGATGGCGAGGGCGCCGGATTTGCCGCCGGTGAGGGCGGCGTCGCGCAGGTCGAGGCGGAGTTTGCCTCTGCGACCGTGCTCGTCCATGCCGTGGCAGGCGAAGCACTGCTGGGCGAGGATGGGGCGGACTTCGCGGTTGAAGTCGACGGCAGGCGCGGCGGTGGCGAGCAGGAGGGCGATGAGGAGGACGCGGTTCATGAAAGTGGGGGTGAGAGAAGAACGCTCAGGGGGCGGGGATTTTGTCGTTGATGACCCAGGAGGCTTGGACGTCGTCGATGAAGTGGTCGGTGCGGCCGGGGATGGGGCCGGGGGTGTTGGAGCCGAGGGAGAGGACGAGGGTGCGGGCCTGTGGGGGGACGTCGAGGAGGAGGGTGATGCTGTGCCAGCCGGGTTCGGCGGCGGTGGGGAAGAGGGCTTTGCCGGTGGTGGTGAGGGAGGCGTCGCGCATGTCGCGCCAGGTGTTTTCCCAGAGGGTGGAGACGATGGCGGGGGACTCGGCGAAGGTGGCGGCGTTGAAGCTGTAGTGCTCGTTTTGGTTGGGTTTGGAGGCGTGGAAATGGGCGGTGACTTCGATTTGGAGGGGTTTGCTGGTGAGGGGGCGGGAGGTGGTGAGGTCGGTCATGAGATTGGCGAAGTAGCCTTTGCCTTCCGGGGCGGGGCCGAGGCGGAGCATGCGCTGGCCAGAGCGGGCGGGGGGGCGGGGGCCGCCAGAGGGGACGATTTCAGTATCGAGGCCGGACCATTGGTTGGCGACGGGGGCGAGGTGGGTTTGGGGGAGGGGTTGAGGGAGCTCGAAGCCGAGGTTGGCGAGGGGGAGGAGGACTTTGCGGAGGCCGTCAGTGAAGGCCATGACGAGGGAGGTGCTGAAGCAGCCGAGGACGATGCCGGCGGCGGCGGCGGCGATGAGGGGGCGGAGGTGGCGCCAGCGGGAGGTGGTCGCGGGGGTGCGGTGTGAGAGGGTGTGGGTGTAGGCGGTGGTTTGGAGGACGGCGGTTTCGACGAGGCGCTGGCGGGCTTCGGGGTGGGTGGCGAGGAGGTGTTTGAACTCGGTGAGTTCGGCTGGGGTGAGGGTGTCGTCCTCATGGGCGAGGAGGAGTTCTTCGAAGCGGGTGGGGTTCATGGGGAGGTGAGGGTGAGGCGTTTGCGGACGCAGTCGGCGAGGGCGAGGCGGAGGCGGCAGAGGGCGGTCTTGATGCTGCCGAGGCTCTGGTGGAGTTGAGCGGCGATGTCGGCGATGGGTTGTTCGTTTTGATAACGGCGGGTGATGAGGTCGCGGGAGCGGGGTGGGAGGGTGTCGAGACAGTGTTTGAGGGCGGTGGTGTGGTCCTGCCAGAAGGTGGCGTGGTCGTCCTGTTCGGTGTAGGCTTGCTCGATGAGGGAGGCGAGTTCGGGATCTGGGGTGGGTTGTTCGCGTTTTTGTTTGCGCCAGCTTTCGAGGGCGATGAGGCGGGCGGTGGCGCGGCACCAGGCGGGGACGTGGGTGATGACTTGGCCGTGGCGGGTGGTGCGCTCGAAGCGGACCCAGAGTTCCTGGAAGATGTCGTCGGCGAGGGCGGCTTCGCGCACGAGGCTGCGGATGTGGGCTTGGATGAGGGGACGCGCAGCGAGGAAGGCGCGGACCTGGGCGTCCAGGGCATCGTCGTTTGGGGAAGGGTCGGCGGCTGGCATCACGGGGGCATAGAAAGGTGATGCGAGACGGGGAAAGGTTACAATGCCTTTGTGAGGGCGTGCGGATTTGGCGTGCGGGGCTTTTTTGTGAGATGATAGAGCTCCTTTGAGATGAGTTCATGGGCGCTGGCCAATCAGGGTGAAAACGCGCCATCGTGGGTGGGTGATTTTTTGGGCATAATGTCGTGGCTATGGGGAATTCAAAGTGATGAATATCAGGTGGTTAGGAGAAATTCGATGGAGGGCTGACGTTTGGGGTATTAAAAAATGCCTGGCATTTTTTGTGCACTTTTTTTGTGCACTCGGACGTTTGCGGCCGCCGGTCACGGTTGAGATGCCGCGAGCGAGGTGGAGATGACTGCTGCGGTGAGGTGAAGTAGGGGTGAAGCGGTCGTGATTGATGTCGAGGCAACGGAGAAGTGAGGCTGGAAACAGGTAATTAGGGCCCTGAGGCTTTGAACTCTTCAGCGGTCTTTTTGAAGAGTGTATAGGCCCTGTTTTGCTGGCTAGAGGCAGCATTATGAGAAGGCCGGGTTTCCCTCAGGCCGTGTCACAGTGCAAACCACAGGGCGAGGTGCAGGGCGCCGATGTAGAGGACCCAGACGTGCATGCGGCCATACATGAGTCCGCCGCTTGTTTCGCTTGGTGTTTCATCACCACTGCCGAACCACTCATCCTGTTTTTTCCACAGGAGAAACCCCAAGGGGATGAGAACAAGCAGACCGATCACACCGACGATTCTCATGAGTAGCAGGTTTTCAGGTGCCATTTTGGCGAGGAAAGGGAGGTATTGAATCACATTCATGGAATCCACTTTCGCCCCAGCAGGTGAGGCAGCCAGATACAGATGGTCAGATTCATGACCCATACAGATCCTGGCAACAGATCCTTTATTGAGCGAGCCGATTTGCGAGTTCGCCGAGAGTTTTGATGGCGCCCGCGATGCGTGCTGACCAGCGTTCTCCGCACGAGATGCGGATGCAGTTCGTGTAGCGCTGATCCAGAGAAAACATGTGACCGGGAGCGATGCTGATGCCGTGCGCGAGCGCGCGTTCATAGAGTTGAAGGGCATCAACCTTGGGCGGCATGGTGACCCAGAGCAGGAAACCGCCCTGCGGTGAAGTGACTGTTGTGCCTGCAGGAAACTCCCCGAGGATCGCGCGCCGCACTTGCGTCACATTGTTTTTGTAGATCCTGCGCGCCCCTCTGAGCCAGTGGTCGTAGCCTCCCTCGGCAAGGAAGCCGGCAATCGCTAGCTCCGGCAGGGTCGCAGTCGCCAGGGTGTGCGTTAGCTTGGCCGTTCGAACCTGGTGGTAATAGCGTCCTGGAGTCACCCAGCCGACACGATAACCGGGTGCCAGAGTCTTGGAAAAGGAACTGCAAAACAAGACGAGGCCTGAGTCATCGAAGGATTTGCAGGTGCGGGATCGCTTGGCTCCGAAAGGCAGTTCGCCAAAGACGTCGTCCTCGATCAGGGGGATCTCGTGCTTTTTGCAGAGGGCCACGAGGCGCTGTTTGGCATCATCAGGCATCGATGCTCCCAGAGGATTGCTGAAGGCTGGAAGCACGATGCAGGCGGCCACGCGCTGATCTTTCAAAGCACGCTCCAACACATCCAGCCTCATGCCGTGCTGAGGATCGGCTGGGATCTCCAGCACACGCAGGGCGAGCGCTTCGAGGACATGCAGGAGGCCAAAGTAGGTGGGTGTTTCCACGACCACCACATCGCCGGGTTGTGTCACGGCGCGCAGGCAGAGCATGAGCGCCTCGGTGGCGCCGCAGGTGGTGATGATCTCCGCTGGTGAGACGACCGCGCCGCTATTGAGCATGAGCTTGCTGATCTGCCGTCGCAGCGGCTCTGAACCCGGTGGCAGATCATACATGACACCCCGTGATCCCGCGTGGCGTGCTTTTTCAGAGAGCATGCGATTTAGCTTCACCGTAGGGAGGATGTCCGCGCTGGGCACCGCACCACCCAGAGCGATCAAGTTCGCTGAGGCGACGGCATCAAACAGGCTGGCGTTGAGATTGCCAAGGCTGCCCGACATGGGAACACGAGGGGGGTGTGGTCGGAGGTCCAAGTCCGTCTTGGTGGATGGATGTTTGATGAAAAATCCGGACTTGGGCTGCGGCTCCACCAGTCCTCGAGATTCGAGTTCCACGAATGCCTGGACAGCCGTGCTCATGCTGACGTGATGCTGATCGCACACGGCGCGCAATGAGGGAGTGCGCTCACCAGGACGGAGGACGCCATCACTGATCAACTGCGCCACTGTGTTGGCGATTTGGATGTAGAGCGGCAGTTGAGCCATGGCAGCTACAAAGAGGGCAGGAATCGATGTCTGACAAACGGCAAGACGATGCCCGCGCCCTGTGGGTCGGCGAGGAGGGCTTGGTTGGCTTTGGTGACGATGGAGGGGGTGGTGCTGAAGGAAAGTGCCATGCGAAATGGGTGGCGGTTTTGAGGCCACCAGGTCTGTGGCGATGGCTATTCAGGGTGCAAACGCGCCGTCGTAGAGCGGTATTTTTCGGGTTGGATGTCGAGGAAACGTTTGATTTAAAATACTGATTATCAGGTATTTGAAAGGGGGTGGGTGGGATGGCGGAAAATAGTATGTCAAAAAATGCCTGGCATTTTTTGATGCGTTTTGCGCGATCCTTTTTCGAGGCGGGCTACGGTGTGGAGGCGATTTGGTGGAGGAAGTCGCGAGAGCGGGTGGCGCGGGCGAGGATGGTTTCGATGGATTCGTGTTCGCTGCCGGAGAGTTCTAGGACGAGGACGCCATGGAAGTCGAGGCGGCGGAGTTCGCTGATGACGTGGGGCCAGTCGATGCCGCCATCGCCGGGGGGGAGATGATCATCGCGCTGACCCTTGTTGTCATTGACGTGGACCATTTTGAGGTGGCCGGAGAGTTTTTGGATGACGATGCCCATCTCGCCGGCGAGGTGGGCGTGGCCGGTGTCGAGGCAGGCGCCGACTTCACAGGTCGTGATTTCCCCGAGGAGGTACATCATGTCGCGGACGTGGCCGAAGAGAAGGTGGGCGAGCATGTTTTCCAGGAGGAGTTGGATGCCGAGGGTGCAGCAGTGGGCGGCGACGCGATTGAGGGAATAGGCTGCGTAGCGCATGTGCTGGAGGAACTCGGCTTCGGGGGGGCGGCCTTCACGTTCGGGTCCGGGGTGGAGGACGACGTGGGTGCAGCCGAGCAGGGCGGCGGAGTCGCAGGCGCGGATGAGTTCGGTGATGGCGGCTTCGCGGATGGAGAGGTCGAGAGAGGTGATGTCGATGGAGTTGGCGAAGGGAGCGTGGAAGGAGACGGGGTCGATTTGGAGTTCATGCAGGCGTTGGCCGGCGCGTTTGACGGCGGCGATGTCGTGGTAGTCGAGATGGGCGGGGAAGGAGCAGACTTCGATTTGGCGGAAGCCTGCGGCATGGACGGCATCCAGGACGGAGAGGATGGGGCGGCGGTAGAAGCAGCCGGTTGAGAGGGCGACGGGCCATTCGAGAGTGTTCATGGGGGAGGGTGGGTAAGAAGGGTGATGCGCGAAGAGTCCAGGGAGCAGGAACCCTGATGCGGTGGGAAGCAGAAGCCCTTTTCCTGGGTGGAGGTGCAGTTGAAGTCGATTAATTGGTCGAGTCCGGT
Source organism: Verrucomicrobiaceae bacterium (assembly GCA_029865835.1). Classification (GTDB taxonomy): domain Bacteria; phylum Verrucomicrobiota; class Verrucomicrobiia; order Verrucomicrobiales; family Verrucomicrobiaceae; genus JAGRPD01. The sequence continues at coordinate 1,390 of JARXAL010000006.1, read as the reverse complement.
GAGGTAGAGTCCGGCGAAGAGGCGGGTGTAAAAATCGGCGCGGGTGGCGGGGTCGTAGTCGTCCCAATTGACGCCCCAGCCGAAGGCGGGGTTTTCGAATTTGGAGCGGATGAGTCCGGCGATATGTCGTGGATGCCAGTCGCGGGACAGGAGAGTGCGGGTGACGAGCTGGATGCCTGCGGGTTTGAGCAGGAGGTCATTGGGGAAGATGAGGAGGTGGCGGACGCAGTTTGGGAGAGTGCTCAAATCGGTGCGGTCATAGGTTTCGGACCAGCGTTCACGAGGGTCATGCTGGTCTGCGTAGTAGGATTCATGGAAGCGACGAAGGGGGGAGGTGAGGTATTCGTCGAGGAGACGTTGGGTGCCGGCTTCTTGTCGGGGGATGCGGACGCAGGCGCGGTGGGCGAGGTCGAGGACGTCTTCTTCCACTTGGCGGACTTTGATGGCTTGGCGGAAGTCGATTTCGTGCAGGGGGATGGCGCGGAAGGTGGGAATTTGGTCTTCGACACCGAGGTTTCGTGCGAGGCCGGTGACCCAAGGTTTACGGTAGTTGGTGAAAGGCATGCGGGTCATGCGGGAGTGGAGGGGGTCGCCATATTCGGAGATGTCGATGGAGATCATTTCGCGGCGTTGGGTGATGCCTGGGCCGACATGGACGGCGGTGATTTCGACGGGGAGGCGGCAGAGCGGAGCGGCGAGTGCTTTGATGCGGAAGGCGACGTATTCGATGAGCAGGGCGAGGGCGGCAAAGGCGGCCTGGTCGGCGGTGGTGATGCGGCTGGCGAGGGTGGGGGGAAGGCGCTGCAGGCAGAGGGGGGTGAGTTCGGGAGCGGGGTCGAGAGCGGCGATGCGGTGGGCAACCTCGGAGGCTCTGGAGACGCGCCAGACGAAGTGATGGCCCTGTCCGGTGACGAGGTGGAGAGGGCGAATGCCCCAGTCGAGGAGGAGGGACTCGATGACGTTGACGACGGGCTCCTGGAGTTCGAAGCAGCGCCAGGGGTCGAGGTAGGCTTCTGCGGGGGAGTCGAAGTTGACGTACTCGATGTCGAGATGGAGGAGGTAGGATTCGGAGTCGGCGAGGGAGCGTGCGATGTCCATGTCGCGCTCGAGGAACCAGGTGAGCTCGCGGGTGGGGCGCAATTCGTTGCGGTCGAAGAGGCAGCCGTCGCTGTGGGTGAGGTACACAGCCGTTGCCTGGTCCAGCGTTTCGCCGCCCATGAACTCGATGAGCCGCTTGCGCACGGAACGGTCGGCGGAGAACGCGTTCATGGTTGCGCCACTGTGGGGATGCGGAACGGAGAAGTAAAGGCTGGTTCTGGCGGGTGGGGCGGATCTTGGGTTGGGTGCGGCTTATCTTGGCCTTGAGTGGGGAATCGGCGGGGGGTCAGTA
>JARXAL010000244.1 GCA_029865835.1 Verrucomicrobiaceae bacterium | reverse complement strand
GGCTCAAGGTCAGCCCCTCAAACACCGGCACCGTCGCCGCCAACTGCTTGAACACATCCTCGATCGTGTGCAGCCCATTGCCGCCACCAATCGCCGAAACAAGATCCCGCAAAATCTCCCAAGTGTCCCGCGCATTCCCCGGACTCTTCACCGCCTTGTTCAACCGCTGCAAGCGACCCGTCACATTGATCATGCTCCCCCGCTTCTCCGCATACGAACTCCCCGGCAACACCACCCCGGAAACCTCTGCCGTCGCATTCGCCAAAATGTGCACCGAAACCAAAGCCTTCAACGCCTCCAGCCCCGCTTTCTCAAACCCCGCCATAATGAGGTTCTCCCCGAGCGCAATCACCCCCTTCACACTCCCGCTCGCCACCCCGGCCCGAATGCTCTCCAGCTTCGAACCCGGCTCCACGCCCAAAATCGTCCGCACTCCGTTGCTGTTCGGATTCTGATCATCCGCTCGCAAATAATTGTCCCCGCCGCCCGTCCGCGCCACCACATCCACCAGCGTCGTCCCCAGCGTCTCCGCCAACCGCTTCACAAAAAACAGCTCCTCATTCGTGAACCGCGCCGAAGCCACGATCGCCACTTGATCCCCCTTCAACCCCTCCAGCGACCGCGCCGCCGCTCCCATCGCATTCTTCCACGTCGTGACCTCATGCGTCCCGCTCGCCGCCTTCACCATCGGGTCCGTCAACCGGAACTCGCTGTTCACAAAGTGAAAATCCAAACGCCCCTGGTCACACATCCAAGATGAATTCACCGCATCATTGTCTCGCGGCGTCTGCCGGTAAATCGTATCCCCACGCGCCCCAACCTCCATGTTGCAACCCCGACCGCACTTCGTACAAATCGTGTTCGTCTCGGACATGAACCAAACCCGCATCTGGAACCGGAAATCCGTCGACGTCAAAGCTCCCACCGGACAAATGTCCACCGTGTTGAGCGAGTAATTGTTCGCCAATTCCTTCCCCGGATGCACCGCCAGCGTCGTGTGGCTGCCGCGCTCCGTGAACCCGAGCACCGGATCATCCGCCACCTCCGCCGTGAACCGAATGCATCGGCTGCACATGATGCACCGCTCATCGTCCAACCGCACCCGCGGCCCGATGTCCACATTCTTCGGCTTCTTGACCTTGTTCTCACGGAACCGGCTCTCACCCTTGCCATGCTCCACACTGAACTCTTGCAGGCGACACTCACCCGCCTGATCGCAAATCGGACAGTCCAGCGGATGATTGATCAGCAAAAACTCCATCACACCCTTGCGACACTCCTGCGTCAAAATCGAGTCCGTCCGGATCCCCATGTTGTCCGCCACCGTGTTCGCACAAGCGATCACCGCCCTCGGCATCCACGCAATCGGTTGCCTCCCATGCTCATCCTTCTGCACCTCCTGCCCCGGCGCCGGCCGCGGCGGCATCCCCATCTCCACCAAACACATCCGACAATTCCCAGGCGAGGTCAGCTTCGGATGATAGCAGTAATGCGGCACCAGCTTGCCCACCTGCCGACACGCCTCAATCATTCTCGTACCCTTCGGAAACTGATGCCATTCCCCGTCAATTTGAACATTGACCAGATCAACAGGCGGGGGCGCGGTAGGGGCGGCAGTACTGGACATGATTTCGAAGCTTCGTTTGACTATCCGAGACCCATTACGATGGGCAACCCGAATTTGTGAAAAATTTCACAAAGTCCGCCCTCTCAGCCTCTCACGCCGTTTTCCTCCTCCCTACCCCTTCATTCCTTTCCACAAACCTTTTGCACCCGCGCCATCCCTCCTTAGCTTGACCGCCCACTTTTAACCTCCGAACTTTTACCCCCAACCACCTTTTCGCGATCACTTAATGGACACTCCGGCAGCAGGGCAACGATGGGTCAGTGACACAGAACCAGAACTCGGACTCGGTGTGGTCCTCAAAACCGGCTTCGGCCGGCTCGAGATCTACTTCCCCGCTGCCAACGAGCACCGCCAATACGCCCTCCAGGCTGCCCCCCTCCGCCGCGTCCGCTTCCAAGTCGGCGACTCCATCAAAACCCACGACAACCTCCAGCACACCGTCTCCGCCATCACGGAAAAAGACGGCCTCGTCATCTACCAAACCGACGACGGCGAAGTCCACGAAGCCCAGCTCTCCGACACCATCAGCTTCAGCAAACCGCAAGACCGCCTCTTCGCCGGTCAAGTCGACGACCCCCGCACCTACGAACTCCGCCTCCGCGCCCTCGAACGCCGCTGCGCCCTCCGTCGCTCCCCCGCCCGTGGCTTCCAAGGTGGCCGCGTCGACCTGATCCCTCATCAAATGGCCATCGCCAGTGAAGTCACCGGTCGCCTCCTCCCTCGCGTCCTGCTCGCAGACGAAGTCGGCCTCGGCAAAACCATCGAGGCCTGCCTCATCCTCCACCGCCTCCAACTCACCGGCCGCGCCTCCCGCGTCCTCATCCTTGTCCCAGACGCCCTCCTCCATCAGTGGTTCGTCGAATTCTTCCGCCGCTTCAATCTCCTCTTCAGCCTCTTCGACGAAGACCGCTGCGAGTCCATCGAAAACAACGACGAAGGCGTCAACCCCTTCCTCGATTCCCAACTCGTCCTCACCAGCCTCTCCCTCCTCACCGCCTCCGAAACCCGCGCCGCCCAGGTCCTCGAAGCCGGCTGGGACCTCCTCATCGTTGACGAAGCCCACCACCTCGAGTGGCACCCCGATCAACCCAGCGCCGAATACCAGATCGTTGACCAACTCGCCTCCAAAATCGAAGGCCTCCTCCTCCTCTCCGCCACCCCCCAGCAACTCGGCGCCGACGGCCACTTCGCCCGCCTCCGCCTCCTCGACCCCGACCGCTACTCCGACCTCCCCCACTTCGTCGAGGAAACCGCCCACTACGAGGAAGTCGCCCAGGCCATCGACCGCGTCATGACCACTGGCAAACTCAGCCCCGCCGACAAAAAACTCTTCGCCAAAAAATCTGAACGCGTCCAGCGCCACTTCGACGCCCTCAAGTCCGGTGACGAATCCGCTCGCGACACCCTCGTCTCAGATCTCATCGACGAATTCGGCACCGGCCGCGTCATGTTCCGCAACACCCGCCGCGTCCTCACCGGCTTCCCCGAGCGCAAACTCCACCTCGCCCCGCTCGACAAAAAACTCCTCTCCTCCGAAGACCCACTCAGACCACTCGCCATCTGGCTCACCAGCCTCCTGCGAGACCTCGGCGAAACCGAAAAAGTCCTCGCCATCTGCCACAGCGCCGAAATGGCCTCCCAGATTCGCGAACGTGTACAGCAGGAGATCAACGTCCACTGCGAACTCTTCCACGAAGGCCTCACCCTCCTGCAGCGTGACCGCCACGCCGCCTCCTTCGCCGACCCCGAAGGCGTCCGCCTCCTCATCTGCTCCGAAATCGGCAGCGAAGGCCGCAACTTCCAGTTCGCCCACCACCTCGTCCTCCTCGACCTCCCCAGCAACGTCGAACTCCTCGAGCAACGCATCGGCCGCCTCGACCGCATCGGCCAGACCTCCACCATCCACATCCACGTTCCCCACCTCCCCGGCACCCGCACCGAAGCCCTCGCTCTCTGGTATCACCAGGGCCTCAATGCCTTCGAAGCCACCGTCCACGGCGCCGCCGAAATCCAGGCCGCCTTCGCCTCCGAAGTCGCCGCCATTGCCAACGGCTTCGCCAAAAAAGACCTCACCGCCCTCGTCAAAAAAACCGCCACCGCGCACGAGAAACTCCAGTCCCGTCTCGCTCGCGGCCAAGACCGCCTCCTCGAACTTAGCTCCCGCCCCTCCCTCAAGGTCCACGAACTCCTCGACCACCTCCGCGCCGCTGACAAAGACCGCGACTTCGAAACCTTCTTCATTGAGGTGCTCGACTTCTTCGGACTCCATGTCGAAGAACTCTCCGACCGCGACTACTTCCTCCATCGCGGCGAACTCATCACCGACGCCTTCCCCGCCCTGCCCGAAGAAGGGCTCGCCGTCACCTTCGACCGCACCCGCGCCCTGTCACGTGAGCAACTCGCATTCCTCACCCCCGACCACCCCCTCGTCCGCGGCGCCCTCGATCTCCTCCTCGGCAGTGAACAGGGCAACTCCACCTTCGCCATCTGGCGTGGCACCGAAGCCGACGGCCTCCTCGTCGAGTGCGTTTACGTCGCCGAATGCGCCGCACCCGCCGCCCTCCACGTCGACCGCTTCCTCCCCGCCACCCCCATCCGCGTCATCGTCAACCACGCCTTCAAAAACGTCACCGACAAGACCGAACTCCACGACGCCCCCCTCGTCCGTGGCCGCCCCGAGCGCCTCCTCGATCAACCTTCCATCAAGAACAAGATCGTCCCCAAAATGCTCCGTCGCGCCGAGGAAATCGCCAGCAAACGCGCCAAGGAACTTGCCGAAGCCGCCACCACCGCCATGGCGACTCAACTCCTCGACGAACTCGCCCGCCTCCGCGACCTCCGCCAGTTCAACGACACCATCCGCGAAGAAGAAGTCACCCACCTCGAAGCCCATCAGCAAGCCCTCAAAGACGCCCTCGCCACCCCCCAACTCCGCCTCGACGCCCTCCGCCTCATCTGGTGCCGCCCCGCCTCCGCCAAAGAGTAGCCTCCACGCTTCTCAACGCCAATCGAACACCAAGCATCGGCTCGTGAACCTCGGAGGTTTCTTGCCTCCAAGAAATCCCCAATACCCGTCAAGCGCGATCCTCTGCCAAAATCGCCGCACCGTTTTAGCTTGCATCTTCCAAGGTTCTCCGGCATTCCGAGACGCATGACATCCGCTCAATACCGCGCCTTCGGCACCTCCCTGGCCCTGCTCGCTCTCTCCGCCTGCGGCGAACCCCCTGAACCACCCGCCAAATCACCCCCGCCCCCCATGCAGGCAGCCCCCGTGGCACCCGCTCCCGCGTCAACCCCCTCCGCCCCAGCCGCTCCCAAGCGCGTCTACTGGACGGACGAGATGCTTCACGCCGAGATCAAATACCACAACCCCGCCTACGCCGGCGACGGCCAATTCGAAATCCGCGAAGGCAATCCCATCGCTCTCATCCTCCGCGCCACCAAAGTCGAAAACCTCCGTTTCGTCGAAAAATTGTCCCCCCTCGCCCTCGACCTCAGCGAAACCCCCATCACCGACCTCGGTCCCCTCCGTGGCAAACCCATCGTCGAACTCTACCTCGAAGACACCGTCGCCACCGACCTCTCCGCCCTCCGTGGCATGCCCTTGGAAAAACTCTACCTCAGCCGCACCCCGGCTCGCGATCTCTCCGCCCTCGAAAACGCTCCCCTCCTGGAACTCAATGTCATCAACTCCAACGTGGCCGACATCAGCGCCCTCGCCACCTGCAAAGAGCTCCGCATGCTCTGGCTCACCGGTTGCCCCGTCGAAAACATCAGTGCCCTTTCCAAGCCCCCGCTCGTCAGCCTCACCCTTCACAAAACCAAAGTGAAAGACCTCTCACCCCTCTCCGGCACCGCCCTCCAGCGCCTCCACATCGGTGAAACGCCCGTCACCGACCTCTCACCTCTCAAAGGTATGAAACTCACCCGCCTCGTTTTCACCCCGACCAACATCACCAAAGGCATGGACGTCGCCCGCTCCCTCGACCTTCAAGAAATCGGCACCCGCTTTGACGAGGAACAAAAAGACCTCGTCCCCTCCTCCTCCTTCTGGCCTGCCTACGACGCCGCCAATGCCCCTCGCCCCCCACTCGCCCCCAGACCTCCGGCATCCTGATTCCTTCACCCCTCCAATTTTTCATCCTCTCAAGCTTTAGACTGTCCATCCCCTTCGCTTTCTGGCATCGTCTCCTCATTAATTCATGAAAGAATTCGCCTACATCCATGACGATGGCGACTTGTCCGCCTCTCTCCGAACCGTTCCCTTCCTGAGCAGTTTTACCGAAGAGCAACTCGACGACGTCCTCAACTCCTCCAGCCTCCTCCAATGTGACCCGGAAGACGTCATCATCAAGGAAGGCACCATCGACTCCCGCTTCTACATCCTCCTCAGCGGCGAACTCGAAGTCCGCGTCGCCGGCAAATCCGTCGCCACCATCTCCCGCATCGGCGAAGTCTTCGGCGAACTCGCTCTCGTCAATCAAGACAAACGCCTCGCCTCCGTCATCGCTTCCACCCGCGCCGGATGCCTCGCGGTTGACCAAAAATTCCTCCAGGACATCCGCCCCCGCGACGAAGACCCCGCTTTCCACGCCTCCCTCTACGAATTCGTCGCCCGCCTCATCGCCCGCAAACTCGACATGACCTCCCGCCGCCTCGGCGAAGTCGAAAAAGAACTCCGCGAACTCAAAGGCGAAACCACCCCTCCGGCTCCCACCAAAAAAGCCAAGCCCCAACGGCCAGCCGCAGCGCGCTAAGCTAGCCATCCTGCTAAAAAGCGCAGTGCCTTGGTTGCTCAAAGCAATCCGGCCCGCAGCGACTGCATCCATTCACTGGTAGCGCCTGAGAAAAGCGAAACCATGATGAGCCATTCACGGATACAGATCGGCCCTATGCCATTCCCGATGTCATTGTAAATCGGACGCCTCCGTTGTCACCCAAATCCCATTGACCCCGCCCCCCCCTCCATCCATACTTCGCCCCTTTCCCCTTTTCCCAAAACAGGTCTCATGAGCGCACCCGTCAAAGCAGCAGTCATCGGAGCCAGCGGCTACTCAGGCATCGAGTTGCTTCGCCTCATCCTGCGCCACCCCGGCATCGAACTCGTCGCCGTCACCTCCCGCGCCCTCGCCGGCAAACTCCTCAGCACCGAGTTCCCCCGCCTCCGCGGCATCGCCCCAGCCGACACCCTCGCCTTCATCGAACCCGATGTCGAACTCGTCAAACAATCCGGCGCCCAGGTCGCTTTCCTCGCCCTCCCTCATGGCGTCTCCGCCACCTTCGCCAAACCTCTGCTCGACCAGGGCCTCCGCGTCATCGACCTCAGCGCCGACTTCCGCCTCCGTTCGCCCGAAACCTACGCCGAGTTCTACGATCACGCCCACCCGCACCCCGAACTCCTCGCCGAAGCAGTTTACGCGCTTCCAGAAATTCGCGCCGAAGAGATCCAATCCGCGCGCCTCATCGCCTGCCCAGGCTGCTACCCTACCAGCATCCTCCTGCCCCTCATTCCCCTCCTCAAAGCCTCTCTCATCGACCTCAATCAACCGATCAATGTCTCCAGCATGAGCGGCGCAAGCGGTGCCGGACGCAACGCCAGCGTCCCCCTCCTCTTCTGTGAGGTCAATGGCTCCCTCCGCCCCTACAGCGTCCCCCGCCATCGCCATCTCAGCGAAGTCGGTCAGGAACTCGATCTCGCCGCTGGCCAATCCGTCCCACTCACCTTTGTCCCCCACCTCGTGCCCGTCCACGCTGGCATCTGTACCACCACGTTCGTCAAACTCGCCCAAGACATCGCTCCGGAGCAAATCAACACCACTCTCGAACAAGCCTACGCTGACGAACCCTTCGTCCGTCTCCTCGGTCAAAACCATTGCCCCGACACCAAACACGTCGTCGGCACCAACTTCATCGACATCGGCTGGGCCCACGACTCTCGCACCAATCAAATCATCTTGATGAGCGCCGAGGACAATATCGGCAAAGGCGCTTCCAGTCAGGCCGTTCAGAACTTCAACATCGCCTTCGGTTACCCCGCCACCACCGGTCTCATGCAGGTCTGATTCATCCTCTCACAGTCCCTCAATCTCTCTCCCGTACCGTCATGAGCAAGCCCGACTCCTCCGATAGCGAACCACGCATCCCCTTCAAAAAAATCAACGGAGGTGTCACCGCCCCCAAGGGCTTCCGCGCCGGTGCCATCGCCTGCGGCATCAAAAATCCTGAGGTCAAACGACTCGACCTCACCCTCATCGTCTCAGATCACCCCACCCACACCGAAGCCGTCTTCACCACCAACCAGGTCAAGGCCGCCTGCGTCCGCGTCTCCGCTCAACACATGAGCGAAACCGACACCCGCGCCATCATCGCCAACAGCGGCAACGCCAACGCCTGCACCGGACCTCGCGGCATCCAGGACGCCAAACTCATGACCAAGGCCACAGCCGAAGCCCTCGGCATCCGCATGCGCCAAGTCCTCGTCTGCTCCACCGGCATCATCGGCATGCCCATGCCCATGGAGCGCGTCACACCTTACATCGAACCGCTCAGCAAAAAACTCCACGCCAAAGGGTCCGAAGAAGCCGCTCAGGCCATCATGACCAGCGACACCCGCCCCAAGTCCTTCGCCATCGAAGTCCCCTGCGGCAACGGCTCTTTCCGCATCGGCGGCATCGCCAAAGGCGCCGGCATGATCTGCCCCAACATGGCCACCATGCTCTGCTTCATCACCACCGACGCCCGCGTCGCCAAAGATGAAATCAAACGCGCTGTCCGCTACGCCGTTGATCTCTCCTTCAATCGCATCACCGTCGATGGCGACACCAGCACCAACGACACCGTCATCGTCATGAGCAACGGCCAGTCCGACGCTCCCCTCATCCGCTCCGGCTCCGAGGAATCCCGCATCTTCCGCTGCGCCCTGCACAAGGTCATGCTCGAACTCGCCAAAATGATCGTCGCCGATGGCGAACGCGTCACCAAATTCGTCGAGATCCGTGTCCGCAACGCCCGCACTCAAGATGACGCCCGCCGCGCCGCCGAAGCCGTCGGCAAGTCCCTCCTCGTCAAATGCTCCTTCAACGGCTCCGACCCCAACTGGGGCCGCATCATCCACGCCGTCGGCTACTCCGGCACCCGCCTCCGCGAGGAACTCATCGACATCTACTTCGGCGGCCTCATCGCCTGCAAAGGCGGCCTCTCCACCAACACCCCCATCGCCCAACTCGAAAAAATCGTCAAAGAATCCCGCTTCACCGTCACCATCGACCTCAACCTCGGCTCCGCCGAATACGTCGTCTACACCAGCGACCTCTCCAAAGAATACGTCGACTTCAACGCCAGCGAATACTCCGCCGCCATCCACGCCAAACGCCAAAAAGGCCTAGCCTAACTCGTCCTCGTCCTCGTCCTAGTCCTCATCCTCGTCCTCGTCCTCGTCCTCGCCCCCTATCACTCCGCAGTCCGCAATCGAAATGCCCTCCCCCGAACACACCACCAAAGCCGCCGTCCTCCTCGAAGCCCTGCCCTACATGCAGGCCTATCGCGGCTGCACCTTTCTCATCAAGGTCGGTGGCAGTGCCATGGAAGACCCCGCCGTCGTCGACACCTTCCTCAAGGACGTCGTCTTCCTCGAAGCCGTCGGCATCAACCCCGTCATCGTCCACGGCGGCGGCAAAGCCATCTCCAAAGCCATGCAGGACAGCGGCCTCGAAGCCCGCTTCATCAACGGCATGCGCGTCACCGACGAGGAAACCATCAAGATCGTCGAGCAAACTCTCGCCCGCATCATCAACCCCGACATCGTCAACAAACTCAATTCCTTCGGCGGCAAAGCCGTTGGCATCCCTGGCACCGAAGTCTTCCTCGGCGATAAAATGAAAGGCGACCTCGGTTGGGTCGGCGAAGTCAACGACTGCAAACTCGGCCTCATCCAAGCCGCCGTCGCCGGTGAATTCGTCCCCGTCGTCTCCCCCGTCGCCCGCGAAGTCGAAAGCGGCCGCACCCTCAACGTCAACGCCGACCTCGCCGCCTGCGCTCTCGCCACCCGCCTCCAGGCCCGCAAACTCATCTTCCTCAGCGATGTCCGCGGCGTCCTGCGCGACCCCAAAGACGAGTCCACCCTCATCCCCTCCCTCAACCCCGCCTACATCACCGACCTCAAAAGTCAGGGTGTCATCTCCGGCGGCATGATCCCCAAAGTCGACTCCTCCCTCGCCTCACTCCGCGGCGGCGTCGGCAAGGTCCACCTCATCGACGGACGCATCCCCCACGCCCTCATCCTCGAAATCTTCACCGACATCGGCATCGGCACCGAAATCACCCTCTAAGCCCGCCCCACGTATCCAATCCCGTTAATCCCCAAAAATCCTGTCAAACAAGATGCCCGCTTCAGAACCCGACTTCGACCCCGCCTGGTTGGACCAATACGTCCTCCCCAATTACGGCCGCTTCCCCATCTGGCCTGAGCGTGGTGAAGGCCCCTACCTCTGGGACAGCACCGGCAAAAAATACCTCGACTTCGCCGGCGGCGTCGCCGTCTGCCCCCTCGGCCACGCCCACCCCGAAGTCGCCGACGCCATCGCCCTCCAGGCCCGCACTCTCATCCACGTCTCCAACTGGTATTGCATCAAACAGCAGGCCCAACTCGCCCGCCTCATCGTCGAAGACTTCGTCCACATCCCCGGCCGCTGCTTCTTCTCCAACAGCGGCGCCGAAGCCAACGAAGGCATGATCAAACTCGCCCGCAAATACGGCATCAACACCCCTCTCCCAGATGGCTCGCCCCGCTACGAGATAGTGACCTTCTCAGGCAGCTTCCACGGCCGCACCTTCGGTGCCATGAGCGCCACCGCCCAGGAAAAAATCCACGGTGGCTTTGGTCCCATCGTCCCCGGCTTCGTCTACTCCGCCTTCAATGACATCGACGCCCTCCGCTCCGCCATCACCGAGCGCACCGTCGCCATCATGCTCGAACCCATCCAGGGTGAAAGCGGCGTCCACCCTGCCACTCCCGAGTTCCTCCGCGCCGTGCAGTCGTTCTGCGACCAGCACGACCTCCTCCTCCTCCTCGACGAAGTCCAATGCGGCTTCGGTCGCACCGGCGACACCTGCGGCTGGCGCAGCATCGTCCCCGGCGATGAAATCCAACCCTCCGCCATCAGCTGGGCCAAATCCATCGGCTCCGGCTTCCCCCTCGGCGCCTTCTGGGTGCGCGATGCCGAAGTCCGCAATCCGCAATCCCCCATCCGCAATCTGATCCACCTCCTCGGACCCGGCACCCACGGCACCACCTACGGCGGCAGCCCCCTCGCCTGCGCCGCCGGCCTCGCCACCCTCGGTGTCATCAAACGCGACCGACTCGCCTCCCACTCCGCCGCCCTCGGCAAACGCATCGCCGGCGAAGTCGCCGCCTGGAAACACCCCCTCATCACGGACATCCGCGCCTTCGGCATGATGATCGGCTTCGAACTCGACGAAGCCCAACTCAATGCCCTCCCCGCCGTCCAAGCCTCCGGCAAACCCGCCTCCATCTGGCTCGCTGCCCAACTCATCGAAGACGGCCTCCTCGTCGTCCCCGCTGGCCCCAAAGTCGTCCGCTGGCTTCCCCCCATGAACCTCACCGAAACCCAAGCCACCGAAGCCCTCCAAATCTTCCACCACACCCTCGACCGCATTCTCTCAGAATCCCGTTAATCCCGCAATCCTGTTCATCCTGTCCAAAAAAAAGCCCGCCCCCCTCATGGACCACCTCCTCTCCATCGAAGCCCTCACCGGCCCCCAAATCGAATCCCTCGTCAACCTCGGTGCTACCCTCAAAAAGGATCGCACCGCCTCCCCCCAAGTCCTCGCCGGTCAGCAGTGGGCCCTCATCTTCACCAAGTCCTCCACCCGCACTCGCGTCAGCTTCGAAGTCGGCATCCGCGAACTCGGCGGCACCCCCATGTTCCTCTCTGGAGCTGATATCCAACTCGGTCGCGGTGAACCCATCAAAGACACCGCCCGCGTCCTCGGCCGCATGATTCACGGCGCCGTCATCCGCACCTTCGCCCAGCAGGACGTCGTCGACTTCGCCCACTACTCCGGCCTCCCCACCGTCAACGCCCTCACCGATGATGAACACCCCTGTCAAATCCTCGCCGACCTCCTCACCATCCAGGAACGCCTCGGCACCTGGAAGAACAAACGCGTCGTCTTCATGGGCGATGGCGACTGCAACGTCGCCCGCTCCTGGATCTGGGCCGCCGTCCGCGGTGGTTTCCACATCGTCATCGGCGCCCCCAAAGCCTTCCAACCCGCCGCCAGCTTCCTCGCCACCCTCCCGGATCAATCCAACCTCACCATCACCGACGATCCCATCGCTGCTGTCACCAACGCCGACGCCATCTACACCGACGTCTGGGTCAGCATGGGCAAAGAAGAGGAAGCCACCGAGCGCATCGAAATCCTCCGCCCCTGGCAAATCAACGACACCCTCATGACCCACGCCAAACCCGGCGCCCTCGTCATGCACTGCCTCCCCGCCTATCGCGGCAAAGAAATCACCAACGAAGTCATGGAAGCCCACGCTCAAACCATCTTCGACCAAGCCGAAAACCGCCTCCACGCCCAAAAAGCCATCCTAGTCTCCCTCTCCCAAAACCCCTAACCAACCCCTCACTACTCACTACTCACTACTCACCACTGATTACTGATTACTGATTACTCCTCCCCCTCCCCTTGCCCTCCCCCATCTCCCAACTCCCATCTCCCATCTCCGGCGGCAAAGCCGCCCCCCTCGGCGTCTTCGACTCCGGCGTCGGCGGCCTCACCGTCGTCCGCGCCCTCCGCCAACTCCTCCCCCACGAATCCATCATCTACCTCGGCGACACCGCCCGCGTCCCCTACGGCTCCAAGTCCCCTGAAACCATTCGCCGCTTCGCCCTCGAAGACACCCAGTTCCTGATCAACCAGGGCGTCAAAGCCGTCGTCGTCGCCTGCAACACCGCCACCGCCCACGCCCTCGACGCCCTCCGCGCCACCTTCCGCATCCCCATCTTCGGCGTCCTCGAACCCGGCATCGCCGCCACCCTCGCCTCCCCCAACTGCCAGCGCGTCGGCATCATCGGCACCGAAGGCACCATCAAAAGCCACGCCTACCAGCACCACCTCGCCCTCCGCCGACCCGACCTCCAAATCCACGCCCGCGCCACCCCTCTCCTCGTCCCCTTCGTCGAGCAAGGCTGGCTCGATCACCCCGCCCTCAAACTCGTACTCAAAGAGTACCTCCAGCCGATGCTGCAACGCAACATCGACACCCTCCTCCTCGGCTGCACCCACTACCCCCTCCTCATCCCCGTCCTCCAGGAACTCGTCGGCGACAAAGTCCGCCTCATCGACTCCGCCTCCACCTGCGCCTCCCACGTCCGCGACGAACTCGCCGCTCACCAGCTCCTCGCCTCCGCCTCGGACACTCCACCCACCCTCCACATCCACCTCACCGACCTCTCCCAACAAGCCGAAGACCAGGCCCGCCAATTCCTCGGCCTCGACCTCGACGCGATCCACCACGCCTCCCTCTAACCCCTTCTTTCCACCATGCTCAAATCCCACGACAGCCGCATCCTCATCACCGGTGGCGCCGGTTTCATCGGCTCCGCCCTCGCCTGGGAACTCAACCGCCGCGGCTCCGAAAACATCGTCATCGCCGACCGCCTCGGCACCGATGAAAAATGGCGCAATCTCGTCCCCCTCAAGTTCGCCGACTACATCGACGGCATCGACCTCCTCAACAAAATCAACACCAACCCCGACGCCCTCGGCCGCTTCGACGTCGTCCTCCACCTCGGCGCCTGCTCCGCCACCACCGAGAAGGACAGCGACTTCTTGATGCGCAACAACTTCGACTACACCCGCCAGCTCTGCCAGTGGGCCATGGCCCAGCGCGCCCGTTTCGTTTACGCCTCCTCCGCCGCCACCTACGGCGACGGCTCACTCGGCATGGACGACACCAACGACGACATCCAGCGCCTCCGCCCCCTCAACATGTACGGCTACTCGAAACACCTCTTCGACCTCCACGCCAAACGCCAGAGCTGGCTCCGCCGCATCGTCGGCCTCAAATACTTCAACGTCTTCGGCCCCAACGAAGACCACAAGGCCGACATGCGCAGCGTCGTCCACAAAGCCTTCGGCCAAATCACCACCACCGGCCGCCTCAGCCTCTTCAAATCCCATCGCCCCGATTACCGCGACGGCGAACAAAAGCGCGACTTCCTCTACGTCAAAGACGCTGTCCGCATGACCCTCCAACTCGCCCAGGCCCCCCTCGCCGCCGGCCTCTACAACCTCGGCTCCGGCACCGCCCAAACCTGGGTCGACCTCGCCAACGCCATCTTCGCCGCCCTCGGTCGCCCACCCGCCATCGACTTCATCGACATGCCAGGAACCCTGCGCGAAAAATACCAATACTTCACCTGCGCAGACATCGCCCGCCTCCGCCAATCCGGCTACGCCGACGCCCTCACTCCCCTGACCGACTCCGTCCGCGACTACGTCACCAACTACCTCCAACACGACCGCCGCCTCGGCGACGAACCCGCCAGCTGACCCCAGGCCTACAGCGCCCGCGCAAACGCCCCCCCATCCACCAGCAGCGCCTCCCCCGTGATGTAACTCCCCGCATCACTCGCCAGCATCAGCGCCGGCCCCACCAACTCCTTCGTCTGCCCCCACCGATTCAACGCCGTCCGGTTCGCAAACGCCTGCTTCTCCACCTCACTCAGCAGACTCATCGGCAGGTCCGTCAAAAACGGCCCCGGACACAGACAGTTCACCGTGATGTTATACGGCCCCAGGTCCAGCGCACTCGCCTTCGTCAAACCAATCAACCCCGCCTTCGTCGCCGAATAGGCATTCCGCTTCTCCTTCGACCCCACGCCCAGCACCGACGATATGTGAATGATCCTTCCCCACCCGCGCTCCTTCATCCCCGGCACCACAGCGCGCGACAAACTCATGCAGCTCGTCAAATTCAACTCCAGGATCCGATCCCAAGCCTCATCCGTCACCTCATCGATCGCCTGAGGCTGATTGCTCCCCGCATTGTTGATCAAGATATCCACCTTCCCCAGCCTCGCGCACGTCTCCTCCGCCAGCGCCACCACCTCACCGCGAACCCCCATGTCCGTCACCCGATAAATCACTCGCACCCCCAACCCCTCCCCGATCTCATCCGCCGCCTTCTTGAGCTCCCCCTCACTCCGACTCGCAATCATCACATCCGCCCCCGCCTCCGCCAAACCCCGCGCCATCGCCTTCCCCAGCCCCTTGCTGCCTCCAGTGACCAGCGCCACCTTTCCCGAGAGATCAAAAAGTTCCTTCACCATGGCCCATCGGTTACCACCACACCTTGCGCCACGCTAGCGGAAACCTTTGACGCCAGCGCAACTTCCCTGCAAAATGCCAAATTCGACCCAACCTTGTCGAGCCCACGCCTTACCCCATCTCATCACCACCATGAAACGCCACCCCCTCACCTCCTCACGCCGCCAGTTCCTCGGACGCACCGCCGCCGCCATCGGCTTCCCCACCATCGTCCCCGCCAGCGTCTTCGGCCAGAACGCCCCCTCCAACCGCATCACCATGGGCGTCGTCGGTTGGGGCATGATGGGCCCCGGCAACACCAACAAATTCCTCGCCGAATCCGACTGCCAAATCGTCGCCGCCTGTGACATCGACAAACAACACCTCGAGTCCGCCCTCAAGACCATCAACGGCTACTACAAAAACACTGACTGCCGCTCCTACCACGACTATCGCGAAATGATGGCCGCCAAAGACATCGACACCGTCATGCTCGCCATCCCCGACAACTGGCACGGCGTCGTCTCCGTCGAAGCCGCCAAAAATGGCAAAGACATCTACGGAGAAAAACCCCTCGCCCGCACCATCACCGAACAACAAGCCATCGTCGCCGCCGTCCAAAAACACCAGCGCATCTGGCAGACCGGCTCCTGGCAACGCAGCGAAGACAACTTCCGCATCGGCGCCGAAATCGTCCGCAACGGCCTCCTCGGCAAAATCACCCGCGTCGAAGTCGGTCTCCCCGCAGGCCACAACGACTTCGCCAAAACCAAAGACAAAAACCAAATCACGGAGCCCCCCGCCCACCTCGATTACGAAATGTGGATCGGCCCCTCCCAAATGGAGCCCTACATCGAAGCTCGCATTCACAAAAACTGGCGCTGGAACTACAACATCGGCGGCGGCCAACTCCTCGACTGGATCGGCCACCACGGCGACATCGCCCACTGGGGCCTCGACATGGATAGCAGCGGCCCCTCCGAAGTCCGCCCCATCCAGGTCGACATGCCACCCCGCACCGACCTCTGGAACACCGCCACCAAATACCGCACCGAAGCCTCCTACGCCGGTGACATCACCATGGTCATCGCCGGCGGCCACCCCGACATCCAATCCGGCACCAAATGGATCGGCGAAAAAGGCTGGCTCCACGTCAACCGCGGCTCCTACGACTGCTCCATCCCCGAGTTTAAGAAGGTCATCAAAAAACGCGAAGGCGACAAAGTCGTCGAAGCCGCCACCTTCCCCAAACTCGGCGACGACATCATCAAAACCCGCCTCTACGAAACCCCCGGTCACCACCGCAATTTCCTCGACTGCGTCAAATCACGCAAGCCCACCGTCACCCCCGTCGAAACCGCTCACCGCAGCGCCATCCCCGGCCACCTCTCCCTCATCGCCTTGATGCTCAACCGCCCCATCAAATGGGACCCAGTGAAAGAGGAAATCCTCACCGACCCCGAAGCCACCAAACTCCTCGGCCGCCCCTTCCGCGGCGACTGGAAACTCATCTGACTCCGCCTCGCGTGG
>JARXAL010000199.1 GCA_029865835.1 Verrucomicrobiaceae bacterium | reverse complement strand
AGCGCCAACTGAGGCGCATACCCCGCCGCCTTTTCCTTCAAAGCCTCCTCATCCGCAGCTTCATCTGTCTTGAAATCCAAAAGATGCGCTGCCACCACCCGCCCCTTTTCGTCATGCTCCAGGACCACGCGGTCAAAGACCCCCGATACCCAGGCCCCTCCGTCAATGAAATCAAACGGCTTCTCACGCCAAAGGGTCGCTTCATTCGAAGGTCTCCCGAGCGCCTCCATACCCACAGAACTCTCTAGCAAAGGCCGAACCAATTCCAGTGCACGCTCGGAAACCACTTCCCCGGCCACCACCCAACCACCCTCCCTCCACCGCTCCATCAGTGGTTCGATCGTCATCCCCTGTTCCCACCACTCCACCTCGGCAAGCATCTCATGCACCCGCGATCCCAGATGCCGCCCGATGTCTCGTCCCGGCGAAAACAACACCTTGCCAGGAATCCTAAAAGCCTCTGCTCCCGATGGCGTCACCCGCCGTTGAGAGGCCTGATTTCGCTTCACCAAGTCCCCGAGCGATACTGCTTCAGCAGCAGTCCCCTCAAGCTCCTCAGCCTCTCCCATCAATCCCTTCGACTCATACCACCCCACATCACCCGTCTCCCATTCCAACAAAACCGCCTCCCCTCCCACCTCAATCTCCGTCGCTTCTCCTCCCACCAATCGCCTTCGCAAAAACAATTCCTCCTTCATCGCCTTCGGACTTGCAGGCGGCTTCGAGGCAATCAAATACAACCCCCGCTTCGCCCGCGTCATTGCCACATACAGTCGGCACAGCGACTCAAATCCCGTCTTCTCCCGCGTCTCCTTCGCTTCTTCCGTCAACACCTCATCCAGCGTCGCATAAATCTTGTCCGGTGCCTGCATCACCCATCGCGTTTCCCCTCGGTCTCGACTCACAATCAGCGACCGCCTTCTCACACTGTCCATCGCCGACCCTCCCAAATCCGGCAGAATCACCACGTCAAACTCTAACCCCTTGGACTTATGCACTGTCATCACCTGCACCGCCTCCCCCGCACCCAACTGACTTACCGTCCATTCTCTCGCCCCTTCCAAAAACAAATCCACATCCCGGCTCCCGCTCTCATCAAACCCTCCCGCAAAATCCAGCAACTGCTCCACTCGCCGCTGATGAAAGGCATCCAGCACCACTCCGCCTTGCCTCATCGTCTCCGTCAATCCCATCACAAAAGCCGCAAACCCTTTCTCAAATACCTCTCTACCAGCCATCGCTCCCGCAGACCACACGGACTCCTTGGTCCCTCCAAGCACCACACCCAATGGTGTCATCAACAAATGCTCCAAGGCCATCTGATCCCCCGGATGTGCCGCCAATTGCAACAGTGACAAATACGCCAACGTCACCGCATTGTCCGTCGCCGGTTGAATCGTCGAATCCGTCACCACATTCATCCCCGTTAAAGCCCTCAACACCCCGGTAAACGCCGCCGCTTTCTTGTTCGATCGCACCAACACCGCGCAACTCAACCCGCGCCCCAGCGGATCAATCTCCCGCAGCAATCCCGCCGTCGCCCGCTGCACCGCATTCGCTTCCACCGCTCCCTCTTCAATCTCCTCTTCCTCACCCTCACCGCCCCCTTTCTCTCCCTCCAGCGTCGAAAGCAACCGCACACATCCCGTCAACTCACGCCTCCCTGCCTCATGCGCCGAAAACGCCCACTCCTTCGTCGCTCCAGGCAACAACGCCTCCAATCCCGCCCGATCCTCAAACACCTCATTCACCGCATCCAAGACGGGTTGCGCACTGCGATACGACTTCGCCAGGGTGCTCACATGAATCCCCCCAGGATCCGCTTCCGTCACCGGTCGCAATCGCTCCAACTCATTGAACAATCCCGGCTCCGCCTGCCGCCACACATAAATCGACTGCTTGATGTCCCCCACCGCAAAAAAACTCCGCACCCCCTCCGGATCCTGTATCACCTCCTCCACCAACCGCTGCGTCACCCGCCACTGCCGGAAACTCGTGTCCTGAAACTCATCCAGCATCCAGTGATCAAATCGCCCATCCAACCGAAACCACAAATCCTCCTGCGGCCAACTCGATCCCTCATCTCCCGCCCGATCCTGAATCAGCCGTGGAATATCTGCAAAGGACAAATGCCCCTGCCCCCTCACCTGCCTCTGATACCGCTGCTCATAGCCATCCAAAAACGCCGCTAACCCCACGGTTCGATGCGCCCGCACCATCAATTCCCTCCGCACCAGCAAATCCACCAGCGCCACCCACGCCGCCGCCGCCGCCCCACTCACCATCACCTTCTTCCGATACCACATCACCTCTGCCGCCCCCGCTCGCAGTCCTTCCAGACTCTCCGCCGACTTCGTCAAAAAAGCCTTCACCGTCTTCGGCAGTGGAGCCGCCGGTTGCACCTCCATCACCTCCAAACAGAGCGACTCCAACGCCTCGCTCCCCGAAGGCGTCGTCCCAGGAAACGCATCCTTCAAGGCCACCACCGCCTCTCGCAAAACCGCACTCGTCACCACTTCCCCCTTCAAGAAATCCGCCCCCCACACCGCCGCTGGATTCCCCCAGACCGCAGCCCGCCGACTCCCCGTCCACAACTCATGATTCTCCTTTACCCATAACCGCAGCGTCTCCTCCATCCGCTTCTCCTCATTCCCAAAACTCGCTTGCTTCACCGACTCCAAGAGCAGCCGTGTCGCCTCCCCATCGCCGGAGTCATGCAAATCATCCAGGAGCGCATCCAGCGTCCGCTCCTGCATCAAATTCGCCTCCGTCTCATCCATCACCGAGGCATTCGCAGGCAATCCCAACTCCAAAGGAAAACACGTCGCGATCGATGCAAAAAAACTATCCAGCGTCCCCAGTCTCAGCCGATGCATCCGCCGCGTCACCCGCCTCAGCAACGCTGTGTAATCCACCCCCTTAGGCACCGCCGGGGACATGCCCGCAAAATACCCCGCCGCATCCTCCTGCCCACTCGCCAACATCGCCAATCGCGTCAGAATCCGACCAAAAAACTCCCCCGCCGCCTTCCTCGTAAACGTCATCGCCACAATCGACTCCGGCTCCACGCCCAAGGCCAGCAAATGCAAATACCGCCTCACCAACTGGTAAGTCTTCCCAGACCCCGCCGAAGCAGCAATCAATTCATGGCGCAGCGCAATCATCCCACACCACCATCAAACAACCCCACCCCAAGACAAGCCCAACTTTCCCTCATTCTCCCTCCGCCTTCTTCCAAGCCGGCCACCCCCCCTTCAACACCCACACATTCTCCATCGGCAGCGACTCCACCAACCGCTCCTTGATCTTCCGACTCGCCTCACACTTCTCCCCCCCACAGTAAATCACCACCGGTAGCGTGTTCTTCTGCAACACGTCGATCAACTCAAACAACTGCTCATTAAACCCCTGCTCGTTCAGCAACTTCGCCTCCGGAATGTGCCCGGCCACATACTGATCCTCCGGCCTCGCATCCAACCACAGCACCTTTCCCCCAAACTCCCCCTTCACCCGTTCCACCGTCACCTCGTCCTCCTGCATCGGCGCCACCACCAAATACCACGCCGGTGCCATCGGATGCCAAAAATGCACCCCCACTGCTGCCACCGCACTCAGCAGCAGCAGCACCAATGCTTGCCCCATCGCCCGCTTCATGGCTTCGCCTCAGCCGCGTTCGCTGGCTTCCGAAACACACTGAAAAACGCCAACTGCCTCTGATACTTCGGAATCTCACTGTCCGTCTCAATCTTCAGTGCCCCCATCACCACCTCATCCGTCGACTTCGGCTTCACCGTGATCCGATACTCTCGCCCCGGCGTGATCTCCTCACTCTTAAACTCCACCGACTCCCGTGTGCTCGTCACGTTCGTCACTTTGAGGGGCTTGTCCCCCACCATCTTCACCACACACGTTTTCTCAACGGCCGGATCCCCCAGCCACCATTGCAAAGTCTTCGGCTCGATGTCCACCACCGCTGGCACATCCAGCACAAACGGAATCACCCACTGCGGCTGCTTCTCATCATCCGTCGTCACCGTCACCGACTTCTCATGCCTCCCCACAAAGCTCGACACCTTAAACTCCGCCTTCCCTGTCCCACTCGCTCCCGGCGCATAGGTCCGCGCATCCAAGGACGAACTCAAACAACTGCACCCGCTCTCCAAATTCAAAATCGTCACCGCCTTGTCTCCGGTATTCCGAAACGTAAAGCTCACCGTGATCGTCTCATCCTCAGGCTTCGGCTTCACTTCCACCATCGCCACATCCAAAGCCATCTCCGCACGCCCCTCCCCTCCCAAACCCATCACTAGGCAAGCAAGACCCATCAAAATCGGTTTCCTCATCATAAGCCCCATTCTACTCCAAAACACGCCCCCCGTCCACCCTGCCCTCAATCTTCATTCTCCCATCGACAACCCCCCGCCCCTCCGCCACCATCTCCCATCATGGCAGATCGGCTTTTCCTCCTCGACGGCATGGCGCTCGTCTATCGCGCGCACTTCGCCTTCATTCGCAATCCCATCCTCTCGAGCGACGGTGTCAACACCTCCGCCCTCTTCGGCTTCACCAATACCCTCCTCGACATCCTCACCAACCAGGCCCCCACCCACCTCGCCGTCGTCTTCGACACCTCCGCCCCCACCCCCCGACACGATCTCTTCCCCGAATACAAAGCCCAGCGCGAGGAAATGCCCGAGGACATCTCCTCCGCCATCCCCCAGATCAAGCGCCTCCTCGAAGCCATGCGCATCCCCGTCCTCTCTCAGGACGGCCTCGAAGCCGATGACATCATCGGTATCCTCGCCAAAAAAGCCGACGCCCTCTGCATGGAAACCTTCATGGTCACTCCCGACAAAGACTTTGGCCAGCTCGTCACCGACCACATCAAAATCTACAAACCTGGCCGCCAGGGCAGCGATGTCGAAATCCTCGGTCCCGCTGAAGTCTGCGCCAAATGGGGCATCGAACGCCCCACTCAAGTCATCGATATCCTCGCGCTCATGGGCGACGCCGTTGACAACATCCCCGGCATCCCCGGCATCGGCGAAAAAACCGCCGCCAAACTCATCCAGGAATTCGGCTCCGTCGAAAACCTCCTCGCCTCCACCGACAAACTCAAAGGCAAACAAAAGGAAAAGGTCATCGAGCACGCCCAAAAAGCCCTCCTCTCCAAAGAACTCGCCACCATCTTCCAAGACCTCCCGTTCCCTGTCGAACCCGATAGCCTCACCCTCCAATCCCACGACGACGACGCCGTCAAAGCCCTCTTCACCGAGTTCGAATTCAACTCCCTCGGCCGCCGCCTCTTTGGCGACGCCTTCAAAGCCGGCCGCTCCCGCCAAATGGCTGCCTCCTCCTCGTCCACGTCCCCCGTGGAGCAAGCCGCTGGCTCTCCCCCCACAGACCTCTTCGGCGAAAACGACCCCGCCACCCACTCCCCGCACAAACTCCACACCATCGCCGACACCAAGCACCACTACGACCTCATCATCACCCCCGAAGACCGCGCCACCCTCATCCACCGCCTCCAACACCAAGGCAGCTTCTGCTTCGATCTCGAAACCACCTCACTCGATCCCCGCGATACCCGCATCGTTGGCATCGCTTTCTCCACTGAAATACACACCGGCCAGTTCGTCCTCTTCCCCCGCTCCCCCAGAGAAGCCGCCACCGTCCTCGAAGAATTCCGCCCCCTCCTCACCAACCCCGACATCGAAAAAGTCGGTCACAATCTCAAGTTCGACCTCTCCGTCCTCCTCGCCCACGGCCTCGAAGTCACCGGCCCCTTCTTCGACACCATGCTCGCCCACGCGCTCATCGAGCCCGAGCAACGCCATGGCATGGACTACCTCGCCGAAACCTACCTCGCCTACACCCCCGTCCCCATCTCGAACCTCATCGGCGGTCAGGACGATCTCTTCGGCCAGCACACCATGGCCGACGTCGCCGAGCAAGCCCCGGAAAAATTGAAGGACTACGCCGCCGAAGACGCCGACGTCACCTGGCAACTTGCCGAACTCTTCCGCCACCTCCTCCCCAAACGCGGCCAGGATCGCATCTTCACTGAAATCGAATCCCCCCTGCTCCCCGTCCTCACCCGCATGGAAAACATCGGCGTCGCCATCGACGTCCCCGTCCTCCAGGACTTCGGCCTCCAACTCGAGAAACAAGCCGCCGATCTGAACCGCCGCATCACCGACCTCGCAGGCGCTCCCTTCAATCTAAACTCCCCCAAACAACTCGGCGAGATCCTCTTCGAAAAATTAAAGCTCCTCGACAAGCCCAAAAAAACCGCCACCGGCCAATACCAAACCAACGAGCAAGTCCTCCAGTCCCTCCTCGGCGCCCACCCCATCATCGACGACATCCTCACCTACCGCGAAGTCACCAAGCTGAAGAACACCTATGTCGATGCCCTCCCCAAGGACGTCTCACCCGTCACAGGTCGCATCCACACCCACCTCCATCAACTCCTCACCGCCACCGGTCGCCTCGCCTCCAGCGACCCCAATCTCCAAAACATCCCCATCCGCTCCGCCAACGGTCGCGAAATCCGCAAGGCCTTCATCTCTGGCCGCGAAGGTTGGCTCCTCCTCAGCGCCGACTACTCCCAGATCGAACTCCGCATCATGGCCTCCATCAGCGGCGACGAAGCCATGATCGACGCCTTCCAAAACGGCCACGACATCCACCAGGCCACTGCCGCCCGCGTCTACAGCGTCCCCCTCGCCGACGTCACCTCAGACATGCGCCGCACCGCCAAAATGGTCAACTTCGGCATCATCTACGGCATCTCCGCCTTCGGCCTCGCCCAACGCCTCGGTATCCCCCGTCAGGAAGCCGGCCAAATCATCGACGCCTACTTCCAGCAGTTCCCCGGCATCCAGCGCTACATCGACGACATCATCGCCACGGCCAAAAAACAAGGCTACGTCGAAACCCTCTCCGGCCGCCGCCGCTACATCCGCGACATCACCTCCGCCAACGCCACCGTCCGCGGCGGCGCCGAGCGCATCGCCATGAACACCCCCATCCAGGGCACCGCCGCCGACATGATCAAGCTCGCCATGATCCGCGTCGATCACGAAATCCGCGAAGCCGGCCTCCGCACCCGCATGCTCCTCCAAGTCCACGACGAACTCCTCTTCGAAGTCCCCGAAGACGAAGTCCACGCCGCCAAACTCCTCATCACCGACTCCATGCGCCACGCCCTCCCCCTCCGCGTCCCCATCGAAGTCCAAGCCGGCACCGGCCAAACCTGGCTCGAAGCCCACTAACCCCACACCTCAACAACCGACATCACAAACACCTTGGATACAGGACCCCAAACAAGGTCCATTACTCACGTCGAGTTGTCCCACTTCAATGTTGAGAGTATTCGTTGGTTGCTGGTTCAGGGTCATTCATTCGTCGGAGCTTCCGCGAAAAGCTAGATTCGCGTGCAACTGCGGCAAACTAGGGCGCACGCACTGGCATTGAGCCAGTCCATGTTGATTAACGTCATTCCGGTACTGTTCATCAACATGGACCGCTGATCAAACTCATCATGATCACAGAGCGGGCAAACGATCCGGCGAGAACCCACCACTCTAGTGGGGGTGATCTTCAATCAGTGACCGCGCGGCAGCCTTGAGACCCGCGCCAATTCCAAGAACTGTCTTATTCATGATGATATTTCGCTGTCTTGTTAGCCAACGTTAGAATGGATGTACCGGCGGTGGCGAGCCTGAATTCAACAACGCACGTTTTCGCCGGTTACACCCCTCGGCTGATTTTCAATTCGGAATAAACTTGGGAAAGAGAAACAACTCCCGGTATAACATGATCAGAAAGATGCCGCCTATGAAGGCCTCGAACAAGATGACGCCAGGATAGAATGAGTGAAATGCCTCAAGGACGTAATGTTCGTGGGCGTGTCCTGTATCATCCATCTCACCCCACAAGCGATCATTTGGAATCACCCATCGTGACAATCGACCAATCTCCCAAGTAATCCAAAGTAGTGCAGCGACACAAAGGCTGGCCAAAGTGAACGTAATGCCTCTCGTCCAGCTATTCATTGTATTCATTTCTTGCCAAATCCGGAGCCATATCAACATCTCGGATCAGGCGACGGCGAGCGGGAGACGT
>JARXAL010000189.1 GCA_029865835.1 Verrucomicrobiaceae bacterium | reverse complement strand
GGGGGGAAGGGGGCGGTGTGGGAGTCGGGGGTGAAGGATCACGAGACGTTTGAAGGGGTATCGATCGAGCATGTGAAGCTGGTGGAGTCCGGGCCGGAGGCGAATGAGCATGGGACTTCGATGGCGTCTCTGATTGCGGGCCAGGAGGAGCCTGCGACGGGGGTGGCGCAGGGGGCGAAGTTGCTGGATGTGTGGGTGGCGGATGAGAAGGGTATGAGCAATACCGGGCTGGTAGCGGAGGGGATCATGGCTGCGGTGGATCGTGGGGCCAAGGTGATCAACATCAGTCTGGGGAGCTTTGGGAGTTCGCTGGTGCTGCAGAATGCGGTGCAGTACGCGATGAATCAGGGAGTGGTCATCGTGGCGGCGGCGGGCAATGAGCAACTGACGCAGTTGGCGTATCCTGCGGCGTATCCGGGGGTGGTGAGTGTGGGGGCGGTGGATAAGCAGCGGAAGCAGGCGTACTTTTCGAACTCGGGTCAGGGCTTGGTTTTGTCTGCGCCAGGGGTGGGGATTTTGTCGGCGTATCCGAATGGTGAGGTGGTGGTGGGGAGCGGGACGTCTCAGGCGACGGCACTGGTCTCTGGAGCAGTGGCGACGTTGATGGGACGGGGGCTTTCGGGGGTGGAAGCGGTGAAGCTGCTGCGGGAGAGTGCGGCGGCTACTGGGGCGCCGAAGGAGCAGGTGGGGGCGGGGGTTTTGCAGATACCGAAGCGGTGATGGCTGCTTTAACTGATGAGATCTTTGATGACTTTGGCTGGGTTGACGCCTGTTAGGCGACCGTCGAGGCCTTGGAAGCGGTAGCTGAGGCGGTCGTGTTTGAAGCCGAGGAGGTGTAAGATGGTGGCGTGGAAGTCGCTGATGTGGAGGGGGTCTTTGACAATGTTGTAGGAGAAGTCGTCGGTTTCGCCGTAGATGGTTCCACCTTTGGCACCGCCTCCGGCCATCCACATGGTGAAGCAGCGGGGGTGGTGGTCGCGGCCGTAATTGGTCTTGGTGAGGCCGCCCTGGGAGTAGATGGTTCGGCCGAATTCGCCGCCCCAAATGATGAGGGTGTCTTCGAACATGCCGCGTTGCTTGAGGTCTTCGATGAGGGCGTGGCAGGGTTGGTCGACGTCTTTGCACTGGGAGGGCATGCGGCCGTTGACGTCGGAGTGGTGATCCCAGTTGTTGTGGTAGATTTGGACGAAGCGGACGCCACGTTCGACGAGGCGGCGGGCCATGAGGGCGCTGTTGGCGAAGGAACCGGGTTTTTTGGAGTCTTCGCCGTAGAGTTTGAAGATGTGTTCGGGTTCTTTGGAAAGGTCTGTGAGTTCGGGCACGCTGGACTGCATGCGGAAGGCCATTTCGTATTGCTGGATTCGGGTGTGGGTTTGGGGGTCGGCGACTTCCTGGTAGGTGATTTCGTTGAGGGCGTTGATGCCGTCGAGGGTTTTGCGGCGGACGGAGGGGGTGACGCCCGGGGGGTTGTTGATGTAGAGGATGGGGTCGCCAGCGGAACGGAAGGAGACGCCGGCGTGTTCGCCGGGGAGGTAGCCGGAGGACCAGAGGCGGGAGGAGATGGCTTGTTCCTGGGCGCGGTTGGTCGGGGTGGCGACGAGGACGACGAAGGTGGGGAGGTTTTGATTCATGGAGCCGAGGCCGTAGGAGGCCCAGGAGCCGAGGCAGGGGCGGCCGGTGACTTGGTTGCCGGTCTGCATGGCGGCAATGGCGGGTTCGTGGTTGATGGCTTCGGTATGGAGGGAGCGCATCCAACAGATGTCGTCGGCGGATTGGCCGAGGTGGGGTAGGAGTTCGTCGTTCATCCACATGCCGCAGGTGCCTTTTTTGGCGAAGCGGTATTTGGAAGGGGCGATGGGGAAGCGGGCTTGGCCGCTGGTCATGGTGGTGAGGCGCTGGCCCTGGCGAATGCTGGCGGGGAGGTCTTTGTCATAGTGCTCCTGCATCTTCGGTTTGTAGTCGAAGAGATCCATTTGCGAGGGGCCACCGACCATGTGGAGGTAGATGACGCGTTTGGCTTTGGGGGCGAAGTGGGGCTGCTGGAGGTGGCTTGAGGAAGCGTTGGAGAAGGTTTCGCCGAGGAGAGAGGTGAGGGCGGCGTAACCGAGCGCGTTTTTGCCGTCGCCGAAGAATTGGCGGCGCGTTTGCAGGGTTTGCAGTTGTTGGATAGGTGTCATGGCGTGATCCTCCTGTTAGGTGCAAGGAGAATACTGCGCGAAAGGGTGAAATCGATCAAAGACTTCAATGAGAGCTAGCGAGGGCGGACTGGAGCTTGCTGGCGAAGGCGGAGGGGGGCATGCCGCCGGTGGTGGTATCGATTTCGGTGCCTTGGGGGTTAAGGAAGGCAATGTGAGGGATGCCGCGCACGCCGAATTTTTGAGCGGCGGGTTGGTTGGCGGGATCGTCAACGTCGAGATAGGCCCAGACGAATTGGGATTTGTAGGGGGCGACTTCGGGGCTGGGGTAGACTTCGTTTTTCATTTGCTGGCAGGGTGGGCACCAGGAGGCTGAGAAGACGACGACGAGGGGTTTGATGCTGGATTTGGCGAGGCTTTGGCGAGGCTGAGTGCGGTGTCATAGCGGGTTTGGAATCCGATGGGTGCGCCGGAGGTGTGGGAAGTGGATGGGGTGAGTCCGCTGTCGAGGGCGCCGAGGGCCTTCCAGATGACGAACCCGATGAGGAGCAAGGTGATGGCGTTTTTCATGAGGGGCTGCTTTGGGATTGGGACGAGATAGAATAATCGATAGGCGGGGGAGATGGGGGTTGGAGATGTAAGGAGTTTGTCTGGGAGGGGCGTGTTTTCGGGGGTTTGCATTTGGGGGTATTGGTGGCAAGCTGGTGTTCCATGGCTACGCCCCAGGTTTCTGTCCCACCTCGATTGCAGAGGGTGATGACTTCGTTTTCTTCGTTTGCGGAGAGGGAGAGGGTGGAGCGCTGCGAATGGCGATCCATGTCGGTAGAGCAAAGGTTTGAAGCTGTGGAAACGATGCGCCGACTTAACCACCCTGGGTATGACACCGCTACCACCCGACTTCAGCGATTTTATTCGGTTGCTTAACCGTCATCGAGTCCGGTATGTGGTCGTGGGGGGCTATGCGGTGGCCTTTCATGGCTATGCTCGCTACACGGGTGACATTGATTTCTTCGTGGAGAACTCCCGACGCAATGCTTGTGCCCTTCAACGAGTGTTCAGGGACTTTGGGTTTGATCATCCGCCGCCAGATGTGGCCTTGTTCCAAGAAGAGCGGAGGATTGTGCGGATTGGGTTTCCACCGATGCGGGTGGAGGTCACCAACGCGATTGACGGGGTATGCTTTGAGGACTGTTTCAACAATCGGGTTAAGTGTCGAGTTGGTGGGATTCAGGTGCCCTTTATTGATTTGGATCGACTTTGCGTGAACAAGCGAGCGAGTGGGAGGCCGAAGGATTTGGAGGATCTGAGGCAGTTACTCGACAGAGATGGGTTGGATTGAGGGGGGTAATAGCGGCTACTTTGAGGCGAAAAGGCCGGGGAGGGTGTCGGTGAGGATGTGGCGTATGTGGGTGCGTTCGGTTTCGGTGAGGTGGGTGTAGCGATCGGTGGTGTCGTGGCCATTGAGGATGGTGTCGAGGCGTGAGAGGACAGTTTGTTTCAGGGGTGGGGTGAGGTTTTTGAAGGTGAGGGAGTAGATCATGTAGCTGCAGCGGTATTTGAAGAGGCGGTTGAGGAGCTGGAAGTCTTTGAGGCTGCGACCGTCGGCGCTTTTGGGGCTGTGGGTGGCGAAGTCGGTCTGGAAGTCGGGGCGGCCTTCGATGCCGCCGTCGGGGAGGGGGGCTTCGTCTTTGAAGAGGAGGGCGTCGAGGATGTGGGTGGTGACGTTGTCGATGATGCGGCGGGCGGTGCCGACGGGTTCGGTGAGGACGGGTTCGCCGAGTTCTTTTTGCAGGCTTTGCTGCATGTGCATGGCGCGGAGGGCGGCGTGATTGGCTTTGGTGAGGGTGTTTTGAGTGGAGGTTTGGTGTTCGAGGACCATGAGGGCGACGATGTCGCTCTGGGGTGTGGGGTAGGGTTTGGTGTCGAAGAGGTGGGTGAGGTCTGGGAGGTTGGCGCCGGGGGCGGTGTCGAGGGTGGCGGTGTCGTCGCGGTCATCGAGGGTGGCGTTGCCGCGGTGGCGGGCGGTGCCGTGGTGGCCGGTGACGTACCAGCCGCCCCAGCGGTCGGTGAAGGGGGTGGTGGTGTCGACGAGGGTGCTGCCGTGACTCATGAGGGGGTGGCCTTCGCGGCCGGGGAAGACGGAGCGGACGAGGACGCCGGGGACGTCTGGGGAGAAGGGGCCGCCGTGGCAACTGAGGCAGCTTTGGTCGCGTTCGAAGGTGAGGGGTTGGTCGGCGGGGATGTCGGGTTCGAGGAGGTAGAAGATGGGGCCGAGGATGGGGTCGATGGTGGTGACTTCGATGGAGCCGCCGAGGCAGTAACCGAGGTAGGCGTTGTCGCCGAAGTAGATGGCGCGGGGGGTTTGGGGGTTGATGAGGTGGTTTTGTTTGCTGGTTTTGGAGAAGACAAGGACTTGTGAGGACTCGGGGATGTCGAACTGCTTCATGAGGCTGCGGAGGACGGACCAGGAGTCGGTGCGGTCGAGTTTGAGGGAGCCTGAGAGGAGTTTTTTTTGCAGGGCCTGGGCGGCATCGTTCGGGGTGGTGGCGGAGTAACGGATGGGGGCGTTTTCGTACTCGTTTTCCGCGTGGAGAGAGTGGCCGCAGGCTGCGAGGAGGAAGCAGGAGACGAGGGTGTGCGGGTTCATCGGGTAAGGGGAAGGGAACGGGAGGGGTGGGGGAAATGATGCATTGGCAATGCGAGAATTGAGGGGTGGATGAGCGGGTGTTGGGGTGGGGTGTGCGGATTTTGCGGGTGGAGGCGTTGTGTTTGTGGATATTCTAGTCTTGCCGATATTCTAAGGAGGTGGAATGAATGGCGGGATGGCGTCGTCTTTGGAATCCCACTCGACAAGCCCCGTGATCAGCGGGGCGGTGCGATTGGTGTTCTATGTTTTCATGGGGGTGCTGGCGCTGATGGAGGTGTTTGTGAGTTTTCGGGGGTTGAAGAGTCCGGCGGGGATGGAGCAGGCGCAGTTGGCGCGGGAGTTGGCGCGGGGGAATGGGTGGGTGACGAAGTGTGTGCGGCCCGGGGCGTGGCGGCAGTTGGAGGATGGTCGGGCTGAGGCGGTGGATTTGGGGAAGTTTCCGGACACGAGTTCGGCGCCGTTGCCTGCGCTGGTGTTGGCGCCGTTGTTCAAGTTGGCGGAGCCTTGGTGGGCGTATGATCCTGGGAAGGATGGGGTGATTTATGCGTTGGATCGGATTTCGGCGGCGGTGGGGGTGTTGTTTTTTTTGCTGCTGCTGTATCACTTGAATGGGTTGGCGATGCGGTTGTTTGATGAGCGGGTGGCGGTGGTGGTGTGTGCGGGGGTGGGGTTCTGCAGGCCGATGTGGGAATTGGCAGCGAGTGGGAGTCCCCGTCTTTTGCTGGGGTTGGAGTTGGTGGTGGCGTTGCGGTTGCTGTTCAGTGTGATGGAGCGGTTGGAGAAGGGGGTGCCGATGAAGAAGCGTTTGTTGTTGCTAGGGATGATGCTGGCGGCGATGGGGATGACGCACAGCATGGGGGTGTTGTGGGCGGTGGTGATTGGGGTGGGGGTTGTGCTGGGGATGGGGAGAGCGGGGCGGGCGATGGTGGGGTTGACAGGGTTGTTGTCGGCGCTGCTGGGGCCGTTGTTGCTGGCGGGTGGGCTGTGGATGTGGCGCAATCTGGAGCTGACGGGGGATGTGCTGGGGTCGTCGAAGCTGATCCTGCGGGGTTTGATTTCCGGGGTGGGTGAGGAGGAGATGTCACGGCGATTTTCGGATGCGACGGAGTCGATGGCGCTGCCGCAGGTATTGCGGGGGTTGGGGTTGAGATTTGTGGGGCAGTGGGAGGGGATTTTTGGGCATCTGGGGTTGATTTGGGGGGCGCCGTTGGCGTTGCTAGCGGGATTGCATCGCTTCCGCAATGCGATCTGTGAGGTGATATCGAGGGTGGTGCTGGTGTTGCTTTTGTTGAGCATGCTGGCGATGGGGATGGTGGGGCAGGTGACGGAGTTGATGGATGAGCACAATGTGTTCATCTTGTTGGCGCCGATTTTGAGTGTGTTTGGGGTGGCGATGGTGACAATGGCGTGGTCGCGTTTCAATCCGAGGGCGCGGGGGTTTTGGCCGGAATGGGGGCACGGGGTGATTTTGGCGGGGCTGAGTGCGTTGCCGCTGCTGGTGGCGCTGCCGGACACGATTCGGGCCGGGATGGCGTTGCGGGGGCGGCTTTCGCAGTGGCCGCCGTATGCGGCGGATCGGGTGGCGAAGGTGGGGGCGTTGCTGGAGGAGAACGAGGTTTTGATGGCGGATGCGCCGTGGTTTGTGGGGTGGTATGTGGATGTGCCGGCGGTGTGGATGCCTGCGCGGCGGGCGGATTTGGCGTTGATGCGGGAGGCGGCGGTGGCGGGGGGGCGTTCGGTGGCGGGGGTGGTGATCACGCCGGTGAGTGCGAAGGCGGACTCGATGGCGCAGATGCTGGCGGGGCCGTGGGCGGACTGGCCGGATTTGATTTTTAGGGGGCCGATGATGGCGTTTGACCGGGAGATGAGGGCGTGGCCGGATTTTCCATATCCAGTGGCGGTGCCGCTGGTGGGGTTCAGCATCGGCGAGACGGAGGGGCTGGGTTTGCTGATGGCGTTTTACACGGACCGGGTGAGGAAGCCGAAAAACGGGGGGTGAGATGGGGATATTCCTGCTTGCGGGATTGGAGGGGTTCGCCATTGTGCGGATTCGGTCCGCCGCGCGACGCTTTTGTTTTTATGTCTCAATCATCCAACCCTGATCCCAGCTTCGAAGAGGCGATGGAACGGCTTGATGAAATTGTGGAGTCGATGGAGGGGGAGCGTTTGGATTTGGACGAGATGGTGGGGCGGTATGAAGAGGGGGTGAAGTTGCTGACGCTTTGCCGGCAGCGGATTGAGCATGCGCGGATGCGGGTGGAGCGGATCAACACGCTTTTGGATGGATCCGGGAAGGCGACGCTGGCGGATTTTGATGTGCCTGCTGAGGGTGAGGAAGAGGGTGGAGCGCCGGTGGCTGGCAAGGGAGGGGTGCGACGCGGGACGAAGGCGAGCGCGGCGGTGGAGGGAGAGGACGAGATTAGGCTTTTTTGATTCTTTGATTTTTTAGATTGTGGACACTGACTCATTAGACATTCGAACCCCGGCGGACGTTAAGGCGCTTCCGATGGAGCAATTGCCGGAACTTGCGGAAAAGATTCGGCGGACGTTGATCGAGACGCTGAGCGAGACCGGGGGACATCTTGGGCCGAACCTGGGTGTGGTGGAGTTGACGCTGGCGATGCACCGGGTGTTTGACACGCCGAAGGACAAGTTTGTGTTCGATGTGGCGCACCAGGGTTATGTGCACAAGATGCTGACGGGACGGTGGGACCGGATTCACACGATTCGGCAGTATGAGGGGTTGAACGGGTTTTTGCTGCGGACGGAGAGTGAGCACGATTGTTATGGGGCAGGGCATGCGGGGACGTCGCTTTCGGCGGCGTTGGGGATGGCGGCGGCGCGGGATTTGAAGGGGACGGACGAGCATGTGGTGTGTGTGGCGGGTGATGCGGCGTTCACGTGCGGTCCGGTGTTTGAGGCGTTGAACAATGTGGCGACGCACACGAAGAAATTGATCGTGGTGTTGAACGACAATGAGTGGTCGATCGACCGGAACGTGGGGGCGATTGCGAAGATTTTCACTTCGATCGCGACGCATTCAGGTTATGCGGACCTGCATCAGAAGGCGGCGCATTTTGTGGAGTTTGTGCTGGGCAAGGAAGCGCGGCGGTTTGCGGGGAAGGTGGAGGAGAGTGCGAAGGGATTGCTGCTGCCTCAGGGTGGCACGGCGCCGACGCGGAGTGTGTTTTTTGAGGAGTTCGGGTTCCGGTATTACGGGCCGATTGACGGACACGATGTGGGTCTCTTAACTCAGACGTTTGAGTTTTTGAAGACGCAGAATGAGCCGGTGATTCTGCATATTTTGACGGAGAAGGGGCGTGGGTACAAGCCTGCGCTGGATGATCCGGGCAAGTTCCACGGGCTGGGCAAATACAACATCGAGACGGGTGAGGTGGCGGGAACGTCCCTGCCGACGTATTCGCAGATTTTTGCGCGGACGGTGACGGATTTTGCCAAGGTGGATCAGAAGGTGGTGGCGATCACGGCGGCGATGCCGGGTGGGACGGGGCTTTCGGTGTTCAAGAAGGAGATTCCGGAGCGGTATTACGATGTGGGGATCGCGGAGGAGCATGCGGCGTTGTTTGCGTGCGGGATGGCGACGCAGGGGATGAAGCCGTTTTTGACGATTTACTCGACGTTCATGCAGCGGGCGTATGACATGATCATTCACGACATGGCGATTCAGGATCTGCCGGTGAGGTTGTGCATGGACCGGGGTGGTTTGTCTGGTGACGATGGTCCGACGCACCATGGGTTGTTTGACATTGCGTATTTGCGGCCGGTGCCGGGGTTGGTGCACATGCAGCCGAAGGATGAGGATGAGTTTGTGGACATGCTGTGGACGATGGCGAACTATGAGAAGGGTCCGATCGCGATTCGGTATCCGCGCGGGAATGGTCCCGGGGTGACGCCGAAAGAGAAGCCGGTGCTTTTGGAGATTGGGAAGGCTGAGGTGTTGGCTGAGGGATCTGATGTGGCGTTGGTGGGGCTGGGGGCGATGTTTGAGATCGCGCAGAAGGCGAAGGTGGAGTTGGAGAAGCAGGGTCTATCGGTGGCGTTGATCAATCCGAGGTGGATCAAGCCGATGGATGCGGGGACGTTGGAGGATCAGGCGCGCAAGGTGAAGGTGGTGTGCACGCTGGAGGATCATGTTTTGATGAATGGTTTTGGCTGCGGAGTGATGGAGTTGCTGAGTTCGGCGGGGATTCAAACGCCGGTGGTGCGGATTGGCTGGCCGGACGAGTTCATCGAGCATGGGAACGTGCCGGTGCTGAGGTCGAATCACGGGCTCACGGTGGAGAACACGGTGGCGGTGGTTTTGAAGGCGCTGGGGCGGTAGGGGGAGGGGTCAGTGATCAGTGATTAGTAATCAGTAATCAGTGGTCAGTAGGCTGTGCTGAGGAGAGAGGAGAGAGGAGAACGTTGAACTTCGAACTTTGAACGCTGAAAGGGGTTAGCGTTGGAGGGCGGGGATGAACGTTGAACTTTGAATGCTGAATGTTGAAGGACTGAGACTGGGAGAAAAATTGGGGGTGGAAAGATGGGGACCACGAATGTCGCGAAGGGCACGAATGGGAGTTTGGGGGAGGTCGACAAGAGAATGGGGAGACGCTTTATTGGGACAGGATGACAGGATTTTGGAGGATGGACAGGATTTGGGGACGTTGAACTTGGGCACGCAGAGGCGCCGAGGGGGAGATGGGGAGAATGATGCGGGAACGTTGAACCTGTTCTTCGCTGAAGCTTCTAAGGGGTCGCTTTGCTTGGGGTTCGGTTCGTGAAGGGTGAAGATTTTTGTTTGGGAAATTTGGGACTGTTGTTAATGGGATGTATCTTAACAAACTTTGAGGGTAAGGATTGAACCTAAAAACGGAAATGGCTGAGGGCGAATCTGCCGCCGTCATTGGCCCCACAAGGCATCCCGCTTCTCGGGTGGCATCACCTTTTCGATGCAACCGCTGCGAACAGGAAAGCCTTGTGGAACCTAGCACGACGCCATCTTCATCCCTTTCCATTCCCGTTTCTAGGTTGAAAATGAACGGACTCAGTCTGCGTTGTCTTTTTCCAGATGGATGCAACGGGGTTTGGGTTGAAGGAAATGAGGTTTCGAGGTAGAAACAAGAAGGACCAAGTATGGATGCTCTCACAGCAGATTTTTACGCGCGGAACGCTGCTGAATTGAGGGGGCGGTATGGGGCTGACGATGGGCGGCGGGGGGAGTATCTACTGCGGGCATTTGCTGGCAAACGCAAGATTTTGGATGTGGGCTGTGGAACTGGGCGGGATGTGGGGTTTCTGCTGCGCAAGGGGAAGGATGCTTTTGGAACGGATGCGGTGGCGGAAATGCTGGAGCAGGCTAGGGCGACGCTCGAATCCCAAGGTGAGAAGACGAGTGGGCGTTTGTTCCAGGAGTCACTGCCGAGGTTGAAATCGATTCGAGACGGGGAGTTTGATGGCGTCTTGTGTTCGGCGGTGTTGATGCACTTGCCAGAAGATCAGGTGTTTGATGCGGTTTATGCGCTGCGTCGGATTCTCAAGCCGGGTGGGGTATTGATGCTATCTGTCCCAATGCTTCGCGATGATCTGAATGCCGTTGATCGGCGGGCAGGGGATGGTCGGTTGTTCAGTGAGCTTCCCCCAGGAAAATTGCAGTTATTGTTGGAGCGGATGGGGTTTGCGGTGGTGGATACTTCCGAATCCCAGGATAGTCTCGGGCGTGACGGTATCCTCTGGTGGACCGGCGTTTTTCAGTGTTTGGACGAGACGGTGGAACGTCCTCTTCGACTGGTTGAGAGCGTGTTGAATCGCGACAAAAAAGATGCCACCTACAAGATGGCGCTCTTCCGTGCTTTAGCGGAGATTGCGCAGACGCAGCTCCATTTGGCGGTGCATCTGCCGAATGGGAAGGTCAGACTTCCGATGGCTGCCATTGCCGAAAAGTGGTTGCTGTATTACTGGCCGGTCTTTGAATCCGAGGTGTTCATTCCACAGCGGGTCAATGAAACGAAGGACGGTGTCTTGGGAGTAGCGATTCGAAAGCATTTGAACCCGTTGATCCAACATTTCGCAAAGGCGGGTGGCTTGACGGGATTTTATTGCAGTTGGAAGAGTGGCCAGCTTTCCTTGGAGGGCGAGAGGCTGTTTCTCAGTGCGCGAAGGAACTTGCAAACGACGATTCATTCGATGCCGGCAAAGTACGCGGGCGGTGGGCACTACGATGTGTTTCAATATCATGCCGAAGACAAGTCGCTTGCGATGGATGAGGGGCTTTGGAGGGAGCTTTGCTTGATGGGCAGTTGGATTCGTGATGCGACCATTCTGAGATGGGCGGAGCAAACGGAGATTTTTGCCAAAGGGGCGGTGAAGGCCAGCATGGTGATTGATCAGTTGCTGCTCGCTCCCGACCAGGGGCGAAACGTGCATGACGCCAAGGGGTATTTTCAATCCTTGGTAAGCCGCCCATGTGTGTGGTCGCACAAAGAGCTTGGGGTTTCTTCGTTTGATGTCGATCACGCCATGCCTTTCTCTTATTGGCGGAACAATGATCTGTGGAATTTGTTTCCGACTGACCCTGGGGTGAATTCGCGGAAAAGTGATGCGCTCCCCACTTACAGACAATTGCAATCTAGTCAGGAAGTGATCATCGATTACTGGAGAGGTCTAAACCACGCCATGGGTGTGCGCTTTGAGCGTGAAGCGCAAACCTTGCTTGGGCGCACGGAGTTTAAGCGGGGAAGTTGGGAGCCTTTGTTGTTTGAGCGTTTTGTTGAGGCCTTTGAGGTGACGGCCTGCCAACGTGGGGCGGCCCGATGGGAAATGCCGAAGTTGGAGGCGATGGGTGTCGCTCAGGAATTCATTCGGTTTGAATCATCGGGGTTTCGCTATCTGGGTGCAGAGGAAAGGATCTATCCAGAAGATTCACAAGAGCCCAGAGATGCTGTGGTGATGGTTTCGTTTGAGGAGGTGGGTAGTGCGGCGTTTCGCTCCTATTTGCCAGTGTTGGGTGGGTTAGCGGCTGGCGAAGCGTTTCATGGGTTTGAGACCGAGTCGATGGATGACCTTGAAGGGTTGGACTGGGTGAAAGTTCCGGATCGGATGGTTAGGAAAAATCGGTTTGTGGTGCGGGTCATGGGCGAATCCATGAAGCCCACGTTTGAAAAGGGTGACCTGCTGATTTTTGAGTATCATCGGTCGCCGCGTTCAGACCGACAGATTGTGATTGCGAATCGACCTGAGTTTGGGGCTGGAAACGCGGGAGTTGAAGCAGTCAAACGCATCACTCAGGATGATCAGAATTGGATCTTTGTGTCGGATAACCCAGACTACGAGAGGTTTGTAGTTCCTAAGGTGGAGACCAGTCATCCCATTCTGGGAATCTACGTGGGCAAGGTGAGTTGAGGTTTGAGGCTAACTGACCAGTCACAAGCTGGACTCCGGTTAGGCTAGCGTTTCCGTATGGTGAGGTGAGGGGGCGGCGGGGCCGC
>JARXAL010000179.1 GCA_029865835.1 Verrucomicrobiaceae bacterium | reverse complement strand
TCGCGGACCTGGCGGGAGAGTTTGCTATCGTAGTCCATGGAGGTTGGCTGCGGAGGTCGGAAAATCAGGGAGAGACGAGGAGGCGGTCTTCTTCGATGGTAGCTCCGACATTGAAGCCGCCTTCTTTGTAGGCTTTGAGTTGGAAGCGGGTGGCGGTGGAGAGGACGCCGCCGATGGTGCTGAGTTTTTCGGACACGAAGGTGGCGACTTCGAGGAGGTCTTCGGCCTCGACGATGACGGCGAGGTCGTAACCGCCGCTCATGAGGAAGCAGTCGCGAACCTGGTCGAAGCGGGAGATGCGGCGGGCCATGCGGTCGAAGCCGCCGCCGGCTTCAGGGGAGATGCGGACTTCGATGAGGGCGCGGACGCCGCGCTGGCCGGCTTTTTGGCGGTCGATAACGGCTTGGTAGCCGAGGATGGTGCCATCGGCTTCGGCATCGGCGGTGCGTAGCTCGATTTCGGACTCGGAGATGCCGAGGCGGAGGGCGAGTTCGGCAGGGGTGAGTTTGGAGTTGTTATGGAGGAGGTGGATGAGGGGGTCCATGGGGGTAGCAGGATAGGCGAGAAATGGGGGGTGCGCTAGTGCGCATCACAGGACGGGGCCTTTGACGGACCAGCGGTTGAGGATGAAACCGGTGGCGGCGGCCTCTTTCCATTTGGCGAAGTGAGGGGTGGTGTAGTGGACGTGCATGGCGGCCTCGTCGACGTAGGACTCGCTGAGAGCGAAGAGGTTGGGTTTTTCGAATTGGCGGTTGACCTCGAAGCGCAGGCAGCCGGGCTCCTTCACTGACTCGACGGCGTTGAGCGTGATAACGCTGAGAAATTCATCGACGCGGGTGGGTTCGATCTCCAGAATGACAATGACGTTGACCATGGTAATGGGAAAAGACACGAATTATTACGAAATGGCAACGTTGGGACTGCGTACAAGTGTATTAATTCCGTTTGAAGTTAAACCCTGGTCTGATTGAACTATGAAGTTGATGCTTTCTACTCGATGCCTCGTTGCCATGATGTTTGTGGTTTCGTGGACCGGAATGGCGCAGGAGGTGAAGCCTGCCCCAGCGAAGCCTGAGGTCAAAAAGGAAGGTGTAACGGCGGAGAAGCCTGCAGCGAAGCCTGTTCCTGCGGTGAAAGCGGAGGCGAAGAAGGACACGGCACCTCCTGGGAAGGTGGAAGGGAAGGAGATGGCGGAAAAGAAGAAGGAGGCGGCAAAACCCGCGGCGCCGGCGAAGCCGATTTTTGCGGATGCGAACTTGGAAAAAGCGGTGAGGAAGCAGGTCTTTGCCAAGCGCGACAATAACGAACCGATCACGGCTGAGGATGTGGTGAATTTGTCGACGGTGGATGGCAAGGGGATGGGGATCAAAGATCTGTCCGGTTTGGAGAAGTGTGCGGCTTTGGCGTCGCTGACATTGCCGGGCAATCAGATTGCCAATCTGGGGCCATTGAAGGGGTTGGGGCGCTTGCAGTTTTTGGATTTGTCTCAGAATCAGGTGTCTGACATTGCGCCCCTGGCGGAGTGCAAGGCGTTGCAATACGTGGAGCTGACGGGAAACAAGGTGGTGGATGTGAAGCCGCTGGCGGGCATTCAGGCGCTGACGTCTCTGTATTTGGCGAACAATCAAATCGTTGACCCGTCGCCCTTGTTCAAGTTGCCGAAGGTTTGGACTCTTTATTTGGAGGGGAATCAGGTGGCGAAGATTGACGGGATTGGCGGGATGCGATGGCTATCGATGCTTTCATTGAAGGGCAACAAGGTGGTGGACCTTGCGCCGCTGGAGGGTTTGACGGAGTTGAAGTTTCTGTTTTTGGATGACAATCAGATAGCTGATTTTTCGCCTTTGCATCGCATGTGGAAAAAGGACCAAGCAGGGGAGCGCAAGTGGTCGCCGTATTGTCAGATATTCACGACGGGGAATCCCATCAATGAGGCTTCCAAGGCGCTGCTTGAAGAGATGCGAGTGGCGGGTGCCCGACTGAAGTAGTGCTGTTTATTTTGTTGAATCCCAGACTCCAAACCCAAGACATTTATGATCAAATCCTCCCTTACTGTTGGCAGCCTAGCGGCTGTGATGATGACTGCCACCTTGTCGATGGCTGGCGATTGGCCGCAGTGGAGGGGAGTGAATCGCGATGATGTTTCGAGCGAAACGGGACTGCTCAAGAAGTGGCCGAGCAAGGGGCCTGAGAAGGTTTGGATGTTTGACGATGCGGGGTTGGGTTATTCGGGGTTTTCGGTTGTGGGAGGGACGCTCTATACCATGGGTTCGCGAGACGCGGTGGAGTATGTGATTGCGGTGGATACGGCAACGGGGAAAGAAAAGTGGTCTGCGGAAGTGGGTGCGGTTTATACGAACGGCTGGGGAGATGGTCCGCGCTGCACGCCAACGTTGGATGGGGCGCATGTGTATGCGATTGGGGGGCGTGGGAATTTGATCTGCCTGACGGCGGTAGATGGTAAGAAGGTTTGGGAGGTGGGTTTGGTGGATGATCTGGGAGGCAAGTTGCAGTCGTGGGGTTATACGGAGAGTCCGATCATTGAGGGTGATTTGGTGGTGTGCACCCCGGGGGGAGAGAAGGGGACGGTGGCGGCCTTTGATAAGAAGAGCGGGAAGCAGGTGTGGCAGACGAGTGACTGGACGGACAATGCGCAGTATTCCTCGATCATTGGGGTGGATCACAATGGGGGGAGGCAATTGATTCAGCTGACGATGCAGACGCTGGCGGGAGTGGATCCGAAGGACGGAAAAGTGATTTGGAAGACGGAGTTCCCTGGCAAAACGGCAGTGATTCCGACACCGATTTTTAAGGAAGGGCAGGTGTTTGTTTCGGCGGGATACGGAGTGGGCTGCAAGTCGGTCAAGATTGGAGCGGGGAACAAGGTGGAGAATTTGTATTCCAACACGGACATGGAGAACCACCACGGGGGGGTGATCCTGGTGGGGGATCATCTTTACGGCTACTCAGGGAAGGCGGGATGGACGTGCATGGAGATGAAGACGGGAACGGTTGTTTGGGCGGAGAAGAAGGCGCTCAAGAAGGGGGCGATCCACTGTGCGGATGGGATGCTGTATTTGCTCGAGGAGGACACGGGAACAGTGGCACTGATCGAGGCCTCGCCAAAGGGATGGAGTGAGAGGGGGCGGTTTGTGATTGAACCGCAGACGACGCAGCGGAATCCGAAGGGCAAAGTGTGGACCCACCCGGTGGTGGCGAATGGTCGGTTGTATTTGAGGGACCAGGAGTTGCTGTTTAGCTACGATGTGAGCGGGAAGTAGCCTGGCTTCAGTCAGTGGGCGAGGCGGCGTTGAAGGGTGTTCCAGAGACATCTCAAACGCGCCTGGCCTCTTGTAGTATTTCTATTCTGCTTTGACAGAATTTCAGCCCAAACCATTTTTGGGCGAGTTCGAATGAAGGATGGTGCACGGAGAGGGATTCGAACCCCCGACCAACTCGGTGTAAACGAGCCGCTCTACCACTGAGCTATCCATGCTTTTTCGTGGAGGCTTGGAAAATGAGGGTGAAAGGGTGTTGGAGCAAGTGAAAGATGGGGTGAGTGAGGTTGAAAATGGGGGTTGTTCAGGTGTCAGGAAATGGTGAGGCTGTAAGGGTTTTCTCAGATGAGAGAATATTATCATTTTTATGTTGCGCGATGATAATTATGGGCGAGTGTAGCAGCAGGTGAGGGGAGAGGCTGGGCTGCTTCAGGAACCGAGACTCTCGAAAATCATTGTTAGGGCTGTGAGGACCCCGTGCTGTATGTGAGGCCCGGGGTTCTCCGTTTTTGGGTTGGAATGCGGGCTGGGGTGGAGGAGGGATGGGCCC
The DNA here is from genome assembly GCA_029865835.1 of Verrucomicrobiaceae bacterium. Taxonomy (GTDB): domain Bacteria; phylum Verrucomicrobiota; class Verrucomicrobiia; order Verrucomicrobiales; family Verrucomicrobiaceae; genus JAGRPD01. Next base: position 2,391 of record JARXAL010000179.1, on the reverse strand, counting down.
ACGGAAATCACGGATGGTAAGGTATGGGAAGTGGGGCGTGGGGCGTGGGGCGTGGGGAGGTGCTCACACGAAGGCACTAAAGCACCAAGGAGGTGGAGGGGGGGATGGTTGAGACGGGCAAGCTGGGAAGCTTACCCCACCTTGGGTGGGGGAGTTGTGAGGAAGATGTCAGACTGTAAGGTTTTTCTAAGGTGAGAGAAAATTCTCAAATCTATGTTGCGTGCTCTCAATTATGGATGAATGTAACAGCAGGTGAGAGAAGCGGCTGGGCAGCTTCAGGAACCGAGACTTTCGAAAAATCATTGTTAGGGCTGTGAGGACCCCGTGCTGTATGTGAGGCACGGGGTTCTCCGTTTTTGGGGTGGGAGGAGTCGATTCCGAAAGCTCCGCATTCTGGCGAATGCGCCTACAGGTCCAAGTAGGTTTGTTAGCCGGAACGAGGTCTAGGAATTGGCTTAGAGATCGAGGTATTTCCATTCGCCTTCGGGGAGGTCGTCGAGGGTGTAGGGGCCGAAGCGGGTGCGGTGGAGGGATTCGACGTGGTAGCCCTGGCTGGCGAACATGCGGCGGACCTGGTGGTAACGGCCTTCGGTGAGGGTGAGGGCGGCGGAGCGGGGTCCGGTGATTTCGAGGTGGGCGGGGAGGCAGGGCTTGGTTTCGCTGCGGAGGATGAGGTCGCCGCGGGCGAAGGTTTCGATGACAGTGGGGTCGAGTTCTTTGTCGACAGTGACTTGGTAGGTTTTTTCGAGGTCGGATTTGGGGGAGGTGTAACGGTGGACGAGGGAGCCCTGATCGGTGATGAGAATGAGGCCGGTGGTGTCTTTGTCGAGGCGGCCGATGGAGGTGACCGTGGGTTTGCGGTCGAGCCAGGTCTCGGGGAGGAGTTCGTATATGTTGGCGCCTTCGGCTTCGCTGTGGGTGCAGCTGTAGTCGAGGGGTTTGTGGAGCATGGCGAGGAGGCCGTTGGGATGGTCGAGGGGTTTGCCGTCGACGGTGACCGTGGTGGGGTCGGCTTTTTGATCGGCGCGGGTGGCGGGGACGCCGTTGATGTGGATGCGGCCTTCGCTGACCCAAGCGGCGGCTTCGCGGCGGGTGCCGTAGCCGAGGGAGGAGAGGATTTGATCGATGCGGCGCATGGGGGAGGAAAAGGGGATTGAGTTGGGTGAGGGGATGCGGGAAGAGTGGGACATGAAGTCGGGCAAGAGAAGCGGTAAAAAGCGGCCGGAGGTGGATCGTGAGGTTTTTGAGGAGGTGGAAGGTATCTATGCCGAGTTGGAGGGGCGATTGGCGGTGCTGGAGAGGGATTGCCGGGTGGTGACGCGATGCTGCCGGTTTCAACTGACGGGGGAGGTGCCGGTGTTGACTTTGGGGGAGGCGCTGGTGGCGGCGCGCGGGGTGCGGGCGAGTGGGCGGCGGGAATTGAAGCCGCATGCGGAGGGGGCGTGCCCGCTACTGGGAAGGGAGGGCCGATGTTCGATTTACCGGGATAGGCCGTTCGGGTGTCGGACGCATTTTTGTCGGGCAGCAGGCGGGGTGGTGCCGCGGAAGCTGGTGGGGGATCTCATTCAGCGGCTGGAGGCTTTGGATGAGAAACTGGGCGGCGATGGCTCCCGGGGTTTACCGGAGGCCATCGCCGCAGTTTTGTGAAGGGGGATGGAGGGGCTTTTGCCGACGATTACTTGTCGTCTGAATTGATGGTTTTGAAGGCGATGCCAGCGAGGAGGCCGGCGGCGGAGCAGATGACGAGGTAGAGCCAGAGGTTGGAGGCTTTAATGAGGCCCATCATGACAGCGCCGACAGCGACGGCGGGGTTGAAGGCGCCGCCGGAGATATCGCCGACTGCGATGGCACCGGCGGTGACGGTGAGGCCGATGGCGGCGCCGTAGAAGCTGTTGTTGGCGGTGCCTTTGGCGGTGGCGACGTTGAGGACGACCCAGGCGAGGGCGAAGGTGAAGGAGAGTTCGGCGACGAGGGCTTTGGCGATGACGATGTCACCGGCGGTGCCTTTGCCACGAAGGAAAGTGACGAGGAGGGCGGCGAGGACAGCGCCGATCATTTGGAAGGCGATGTAGGGGACGACGTCTTTGGTGTCGCACTTGCCACGGATCCAGACGGCGAGGGTGACGGCGGGGTTGAAGTGAGCGCCTGAGATGTGGCCGCCGGCGAAGATCATGACGGCGAGGGTGAGGCCAATGGCGATGGGGGCAAGGGCGTGGGCTCCGATGACGGAGTTGCCGACGGCGAAAACAAGGAAAAAGGTCCCCAACAGCTCGGTGATGTATTTCTTCATAGCGAGGGGATTGGACCGAGGAAGGCGGGGTTTGGCAAGCAAATAGTTTGTTGGGTTAGGGCGGGAGCTGTTTTGAGGCGTATGGTTTGGATGAGTGTTGC
>JARXAL010000163.1 GCA_029865835.1 Verrucomicrobiaceae bacterium | reverse complement strand
GGGCGGTGTTGTTTTGGGCGCTGAGTCCGACGGGGGATGAGGGGGGCTGGGAGGCGGGGTCGGTGAGTGGGGAGGTGGTGGCTGGGGGGCGGGTGACGATGCTGGGGGGGGCGGTGGAGCGGGACTATGGCAATGCGCGGCTGGATCTGGAGGTGCGGGTGCGGAATGAGGGGGTGCATCCGCTGGTGATGAAGGCGCCGAAGGTGCGGTTGATGGCGGGGGAGCGGGAGGTGCCGACGTTTTTTCTGCCTGCGGAGCGGTTGCCGGAGGTGGCGGCGAAGACGACGTCGGAGGTGACGCTGCGGTTTTGGCTGGAGGCTGCGGATTTGAAGGGGGCGCTGGTGCTGGACGTGGAGGGGGAGAAGGTGCCGGTGAAGTCGGCTGCGGTGTTTGATTTGACGACGTTGGAGAATGGGAAGCCGAGGGCGGTGCGGGGTGTGGAGTGGTGAGTAATCAGTAATCAGTAATCAGTGGTCAGTGGTCAGTAATTAGTGGTGAGTGGTGAGTGGGAGGTTTTTTGGAAGTTGGGGGGTGGGTTGGCGTTTCTGGGGTTGTTATGAAACCGATCTTTGTTTTCTTTGCCGCACTGTGTCTTACTGCTTTTGTTTCTGCTGAGGAGCTTGGACAGCTTGTTTTTGAGGACAGCTTTGAGCGGAGCGAGTCGCAGGAGAAGACGGATGAACCTGGCAATGGCTGGGGCACGAACAGCAAGAGTCGGGCGAAGGGGAACAAGCAGGTGGATCTGCGGGATGGGGCGATGTACATTTACCTGTCGCCGGAGGCGGATCACGCGGTTTCAGTGACTCATGCGGCGGAGTTCACGGATGGTGCGGTGAGTTTGCGGTTCATGCTGGAGGGCGAGAAGGACGTTCTGGGGCTGGACTTTGCTGACTTGGGTTTCAAGGAGGTGCATGCCGGGCATCTGTTCAAGGTGGGGGTTAGCACGACGAAGATGGACATTGACGACATGAAGTCGGGCAGCATGAACCTAGCGTTTTATGAGGCCAAGAAGGCGAAGACGCTGACGAAGGAGCAGCTGGCGCTGATTGCTTCAAAGAAGAAGGTGTTTCCGGTGAAGACGGCTGCCGAGAAATGGCATGACTTGGTGGTGCGGATTCAGGGCGACACGGTCGGTGTGTCGATCGATGGAAAAGACGTGGGTTCCTTTGCTTCCGAGGGTTTTGCGCATCCGACGAAGAAGGTGCTGCGGCTGTCCGTGCCGCATGATGCGGTGGTGGATGATGTGAAGATTTGGAAGAAGTGAGCCGGCGTTTTGGCAGGCGGGACGCGGGCTAACCTGGTGCTACACGGGGGCGTTGGTGGTGTAGCGGAGGAGTTTGCCGAGGGTGGGGCGCATGTCTTTGCGGGCGACGATTTGGTCGACGAGGCCGTGTTGGAGCATGAATTCGGCGGTTTGGAAGCCGGGGGGGAGATCGGCGTGGGTGGTTTCTTTGACGACGCGGGGGCCGGCGAAGCCGATCATGCACTTGGGTTCGGCGATGATGATGTCGCCGAGGGTGGCGAAGCTGGCGGTGACGCCGCCGGTGGTGGGGTGGGTGAGGACGGAGAAGTAGGGGAGGCAGGCCTGGCTGTGGCGGGCGAGGGCGCCACTGGTTTTGGCCATTTGCATGAGGCTGAGGATGCCTTCATGCATGCGGGCGCCGCCGGAGGCGGAGAAGACGATGACGGGTTTGCGTTCGGCGGTGGCGGCTTCGATGGCGCGGGTGATTTTTTCGCCGACGACGGAGCCCATGCTGGCGCCGAGGAAGCGGAAGTCCATGATGGCGAGGAGGACGGGGATGCCTTCGATGGTGGCGCGGCCGGTGACGACGGCTTCCTGGAGGCCGGTTTTGGCCTGGTAGGCTTTGACTTTGTCGAGGTAGCCTTTGAAGCCCAGGGAGTCGACGGAGTCGAGTTGGGTGTCCATTTCCTGGAAGCTGCCGTCGTCAACGAGGCTGGCGAGGCGCTCGGGGGCGCTGATGGTGAAGTGGTAGTCGCACTGGGTGCAGACGCGAAGGTTCTTCAAGAGGGCTTCCTGGAAGAGGCTTTCGCCGCAAGAGGGGCATTTGATCCAGAGGCCCTCTGGCATGTCCTTCTTTTTTTCGCCGAGGTCGGCTAGGGTGCGTTTTTTGAAAAATCCCATGGTGTGTGGTGGTTTCGAACGGGGAGACTAGCCCCGTGCGATGGTGATCACCACCACTTTTTCAGCGCCGCCGTCGCGCTGGAGGACGCGGGCGCATTCCTGCGCGGTGGAGGCGGTGGTGAGGACGTCGTCGATGAGGAGGATGCGGCGTCCGCGAACGGAGTGGCCGGGGCGGATGGAGAAGGCGCTGCGGAGGTTGCGCAGGCGTCGGTCGCGGTCGAGTCCGGCCTGGGCGAGGGTGTAGCGGCTGCGGCGGAGGGCGTTTTGGGTGGGGATGCCGGTGGTGCGGGCGAGTTCGATGGCGAGTTCGCGGCTTTGGTTGTAACCGCGGAGCATTTCCCGCCAGGGGTGGAGGGGGACGGGGACGAGGAGCCAGTCGGTGGGGAGGGGGAGGTCGGTGAGGCGTTTGTCGGTGAGTGACTGGCGGAGGAGGATGGCGAGGAGGCCGCGCAGTTCGTAGTGGCTTTCGTATTTGAAGGCGTGGATGAGGTTGCGTACGAGGCCTTCAGCGCGGTAGCCGGAGGTGGCGAAGTCGAAGTCGAAGTGGCGGTCCTGGCAGTTCCAGCAGCGGAAGTCGTGGGTGAGGTCGCCGGGATAGGGTTCCCCGCAGTAGGAGCAGTAGGGGGGCTCGATGAGGGGGAGTTCTGATTGGCAGGGGCGGCAGAGCCAGGTGTCGAGGCGGGGGGTGGGGGGCTCCGGGCCGTCGAGGGGGGTGTCGCAGCCGAAGCAGAGGCGGGGGATGACGAGGTCGAGGGTTCGGCTGGCGAGCTGGCGATGGCTCTTCCCGACCGTCCAGGGGAGGGTGGGGAAGGGGGCCATGGCGAACAGGGATTGGTATTTTTTACTTGGCGATGGGGGTCAGTTTGAGGTTTTTGAACTGGACGATCATGGGTGGGCCCTGGTGGATTTGGAGGGCGAGGAGGCCTTCTTTGGGGGCGTTGGCGGCGTCTTCGTCGGTGACGTCGATGGTTTGCATTCCGTTGATGAAGTGCTGGACGTGATTGCCGTTGGCGATGATTTTGTAGTCGTTCCAGGCTTCGTTTTTGATGGCGGCCTGGATGGCGTCGGAGTCGCCGACGGAGCCGGTGACTTCGACTTTGGTCTTGGGTTTGCCTTTGGCGTCGTTTTCGGCAGCTGGTTTGATGACGGTTTTTTGGCCACGGAGGGCGAGGATGCCGCGGCCTTTTTCTTCGTAGAGGATGCCGCTGTATTTGGTGCCGGCTTCGAAGTCGGCCTGGTAGCCGGTGATGATGGGGCCGAACTCACCTGGGGCGAGTTCTTTGCTGCGGTATTGGACGCCGGAGTTGCCGGCGACGATGCGGTATTGGAAGGTGAGTTCGAAGTCGGAAAACTGGGCGGCTTTGTAGACGAGGAAGGTGTTGTGCTTGATGATGCCTTTTTTGGGGTCGGCAGGGTCGGGCGGGGTTTTGCCGGTGATGGCGCCGTCTTCGACGCTCCAGAGGGCGGGATTGCCTTCCCAGCCGGTGAGGTCTTTGCCGTTGAAGAGGTCTTCGGCGTGGAGGGAAGTGAGGGTGAGCAGGCTGGCGAGGGTGAGGAGGTGGGTTTTCATGAGGTTGGTGGGAGAGGGAAGCGGTTTTGGAGACTGGTGTCAACGCTGGGGAAGGGGTGGGTTTGCAAAAGGCTGCGGTTTTTCTTGCGGGGCGGAGGTGTGGCCTGCTAGCCTAAATTATTCATGAAACTCTACTGCGACTTGCTGCAAGCCCCCATTGGCGGCGTTGGGCTTGTTTTGAAAGGCATCGAGCATTTACAAATGCACTCAGCCTTTCAAAACCGCGCCCGCCTAGCCACTGTGGGCCTTCGCTACGTCTCGCTACGACTTTCATGAATAATCCAGGCTTGGCTTTTTATCTCGGAGGTGTGTTACGATGATTGAACTCGAAGTTTATGCGAAGGGCCTGCGGGCGACGAACTATTTGATGGAGCTGAGGGGGCAGATGGACATGCTGCCGAAGGTTCGGTACAAGATCGATGTGCGGCACGATTTGGTGTATTTTGAGATTGATGATCCGGAGGAGGTGTCGCTGAAGCAAATTCATTGTTTGTTCACGGACATTGGGTTGAATCCGAGGTTTGTGGGGCAGATTCCGGATTCATTGCGGCCGGACGGGGAGACGGTGCGGTTGAGTTGAAGGGAGAAAAGGCGTTAACTTTAGGCGTTGAGTTGCGTTGTGGTGTTGGCGGGGTAGCCTCATCGGCTGATTCCGCTCTTTTTATTTTTTAACGACCATGGCTGCTCCCAAATTCACGACGACGACTTGGCTGATCATTCTGATTGCCAGCATTGGGTTTCTTTTTGACACGTATGAGCTGCTGATGACGCCGTTGGTGGCGGCGCCGGCGATTGCGGAGCTGTTGAAGGTGCCGTTGAACAATCCGATGGTGACGGATTGGGTGGGCAAGTTGCTGTGGATTGCGGCGTTGTGTGGGGGGGTGTTTGGTTTGCTGGGGGGTTGGCTGGTGGACCGGTTTGGGCGCAAGACGGTGATGGCGGCGAGTATTTTTCTGTATTCGCTGTCGCCGTTCTGCGCGGCGTTTGCGACGTCGCTGCCGATGTTTGTGTTTTTCCGGAGCACGACGTTCATCGGGGTGTGTGTGGAGTTTGTGGCGGCGATCACGTGGCTGGCGGAGGTGTTTTCAGACAAGAAGCAGAGGGAGAAGTGGCTGGGGATCACGCAGGCGTTTGCGTCGCTGGGAGGGCTTGCGGTGACGGGGGTGAGTGTGTGGATCAGCCGGCATGGGGCGGATCTGCCGCACCTGGGGCTGCCGCTGGGGCTGGGGGCGACGGATCCGGGGGCGTGGCGGTACTTGCTAATGACGGGGATTTTGCCTGCGATTCCGATCGCGCTGCTGCTGCCATTTGTGCCGGAGAGTCAGGTGTGGAAGGATCGGCGGGCAGCGGGGACGTTGAAGCGGCCGAGTTTTGGGGCGTTGTTTTCGCCTGAGTTGCGGCGGGTGACGCTGGTGACGGCGGCGCTTTCGGCGTGTGCGTATGGGATTGCGTTCGGGGCGTTGCAGGTGACGGTGGCGCGGGTGACGCCGGGGTTGCCGGAGTTGAAGGCGGAGGCGAAGGCTTTGGCGCCGCTGAGGAAAGAGGCTGAGGGGTTGAATTTGGAGTTGAACAAGCTGGCGCCGACGGATCCTGAGCGGCAGGCGATTGTGGGCAAGATCAAGGCGAACTTTGGGCAGCAGAAGCCGCTGAATGACAAAGTGAAGGAGATGGGGGACAAGGTGCAGTTGCACCAGGAGTTGGGGGGGCTGGTGGGGCGGGTTTTGCTGGCGGTGCTATTGATTGTGGGGATGAGCCGGGTGGCGCTTTTGAAGGTGTTTCAGATTCCGGCTCTGGTGTTTCTGCCGCTGACGTATTTCAAGCTGTTCGACCAGGGCGGGCAGGCTTTTCTTTGGGCTTACGCGGTTTGCGGGTTGCTGACGGTGGCGCAGTTCAGTTACTTCGGGGAGTATCTGCCGAAGGTGTTTCCGATGCATTTGCGGGGCACGGGCGGCAGTTTTGCGACGAATGTGGGGGGGCGGATGATTGGGACGAGCATGGCGTTTTTGACGACGAGTTTTGTGGCGCCGATGTTTGCGGGGACGGGGCCGTTGCTGCCTTCGCATGTGGCGATGGCGGCGGGGTGTGTGGGGACGGGGATCGCGGTGATCAGTTTTGTGCTGGGGTTCCTGCTGCCGGAGCCGAAGGCGGAGGATGCGGGGCACTAGCGAGTGGCGATGAGGCGGTGGGCTCCGAGGGGGGTCTGGGTGACGTGGGTTTGCCAGGATTGAAGATGGAGGGAGTCGATGAGTTCGGTTTGGCGGAAGCCGGCTTCGATGCTGAGGCGCATGTCGTGGCGGGTGACGGGGTTGAGGCGGGCGAAGAGGTGCAGGAGCTGGCCGGAGGCGATGTGGAGGCGGTGGCGGTGGGGTTCGGAGACGAGGAGGAGGCGGGTAGTGGGGGAGAGGCGGGTGCTGAGGGCGGCGAGTTGGGGGGCTTCGAAGTGGTGGAGGAACAGGTTGGCGATGACGATTTCGGCGTGGGGGAGGGGGGTGGCGAAGAGGTCTTGCTGGAGCCAGGTGGCGCTGGGGGGCCATTCGGGCGGGGCGGGTTGGAGGTCGAGGGCGAGGATTTGGTGGGGCTGGGCGAGGTGGTGGGTGATGAGGCTGCGGGAGAGGGTGCCATCGCCTGCGCCGAGTTCGAGGATGCGGTCGGTGGGGCGGAGGTGGGTTCGAAGCTGGCGGCGGATCCAGCGGTGGTTGCCCATGAGGAAGTTGATGAGGCGGAGGTCGCGCCGGGAGCGGATGGCGTCGGGGTGGTGGGCGGGTAGGGAGTCGAGGATTTCGGGCTGGACGCGGCGGTGGGTCATGCGGCGAGGTTTTTGAGGAAGGCGGTTTCGACGGTGAGGCCAGGGCCGAAGGCGAGGGCGCAGGTGCGGGGGTCGGCGTGGGGGACAGGGTGGCGGAGCATTTCCTGGAGGACGAAAAGGATGGTGGGGCTGCTCATGTTGCCGAAGTGGCGGAGGATGTGGCGGCTGGCGGTGAGGGCGTCCGGGGGGAGGTGGAGGGCGGCGGAGACGCGGTCGAGGATGGCGCGGCCGCCGGGGTGGACGGCCCAGTGGGTGAGGGAATCGAGGGGCCAGCCGGCGTGGTCGGCGGCGGTGGCGAGGAGGGGGGCGATTTGGGTGCCGAGGATGTCGGGGACGTAGCTGGAGAGGACGAGGTTGAAGCCGTGGTCGCCGATGTCCCAGGCCATTTCGGATTCGGAGGCGGGGACGAGGGTGGTGGCGAAGTGGTGGAGTT
>JARXAL010000128.1 GCA_029865835.1 Verrucomicrobiaceae bacterium | reverse complement strand
AACTCCACCTCCAATTCCAACCACCACCATCGACGCACACAAAACAAAAAGACGAGCATTCATAATTCAAAATCCAAAACGCCCCACGAACTTCCCGTTCAGGGATCGGCACTCCTTTGACACAAAGCATGTGCGCTCTATTCAATAACAGCGTAACTGCTTCGTTTCAACCCCTTCCATGCGCCGCCAGCACCTCCTCCTCGCCTCCCTCGGTCTCATGACCCTGTGGCGACTGGCCCTGCTACCCACCCTCGGCCTCTCACCCGAGGAAGCCTTCACCGCCATGCGCACCGGCCAACCTCTCGCGGCCGATTTCACCCTCCAGGGCCCCCTCCTCGCCTGGCTCTCACGCCTCTCTATGCTCATCGGCGGTCACGGCGAGTTCGGCCTCCGCCTCTTCGCCCCCCTGCTCGCCCTCGCCACCTCCCTCATGGCCTGGCACCTCGCCGCCCGCCATTACGACCGCACCATCGCCGGCTGGACCGTTGTCGTGCTCAACCTGCTCCCCGGCTTCAACCTCGCCGCCGTCTCCTGGACCCCCGCCATCGTCGTCCTCACCGGCCTCACCGCGCTGCCTCTCCTTCTCCCTCGCGCCATCGCTTTTGGGCCAGAGGTTTCCAAAGCATGGACCGCCGCTGGCCTCTGCGTCGCAGCCCTTCTCCTCACCTCCCCCGGCCTCGCCCCTGTCCTCGCCCTCTCCGCCTTCCTCCTCTACCGCCCTAGCCGACACAGCGCTCTCTGGCGCGGTCGCGGCTTCTGGCTCTTCCTCTCCCTCTCCATCCTCCCCCTCATTCTCTGGGTCCGCTGGCAATCCCTCCACCACTGGCCTTTCTGGGATCACTCTCTCTGGATGCCCGACCTCCGCATCATCCCCTCCTGGTTCCGAGCCGTCGTCTTCGCCTCCCCGCTCCTTTTTGTCGTCATTCTCTGGGCCGTCCGCGGCCTCTGGCTCCGCCCCACCGCCTCCGCCACCCACTCTCTCATCCTGGCCTACGCCCTCCCCTTGGCCCTCGCCGATTTCTTCTGGCGCTCCCAAACCCCTTGGCCCGACACAGGCTGGCCCGCCTGGCTCGTCTTCGCCTCCATGCTCGCCGGTCATCAATTCGTCGTCAGCCCCCTCCTCCAAACCGAAGATCGCATCAGTTGGCGCACCATCACCCTCGTCCTCGCCGCCCTCCAAAGCGTCTTCCTCGTCAATACCGACTTCGTCCGCGCCGCTGGCCTCCCCTGGTCATTCGAATCCCGTCTCGACCGCTCCGACTCGCCCTTCCTCCACCTCTTCACCCGCGACCCCTCCGGCACCCAGCGCGGCTGGACCCAAACCGGACGCCTTGTCTCCGATGTCCTCATCGACACCCAATTGAAATCCCCCCAGGAAGGCCGCTACTTCGTCATCGCCTCCGACTGGCGCCTCGCCGCCGCTCTCAACCAATCCCTCCCCTCCGACGCCCCCTGCCTCTGGCCCACGCCCACCCACCCCCGCGTCCACCCCATCCAAAACCCTTCCGACTGGACCCACCCCTTCGCCCACCTCCCCCGCTACGACGCCCGTCAACCCGACGGCTCCAGCCATTTCGCTCAAAAAGACGCCCTCTATGTCACCGACGACACCCAGCGCGGCTCCCCTCCCCCCGCCATCCGCGCCGCCTTCACCCGCACCGAACTCCTCACCACCGCCCATGTCGTCCACGCTGGACAACCCGTCCGCCAAATCAAAATCTTCGCTTGCTACGGCTACCAACCGCCCCAGCTTTAGCCCCTTTTTACCGACCCGCCTCATGCCCGTGTCCGACACCTCCTGCCCCACCCTCTCCATTGTCGTCCCCCTCTACAATGAGCAGGACAACATCGCCGAACTCCAGCAGGAGATCGACCGCGCCCTCTCCGGCATCGACTACGAACTCGTCCTGGTCGACGACGGCTCCACCGACGCCACCCTCCAGCGCATCCAGCGTGGCCACCGCGTCCGCGTCCTCGCCTTCGCCCAAAACGCCGGACAAAGCGCCGCCATGCACGCCGGCATCCATCACTCCCGCGGCCAACTCATCGCCACCCTCGACGGCGACCTCCAAAACGATCCCGCCGACATCCCCGCCATGATCGCCAAACTCGACGAAGCCCCCGGCTACGACCTCGTCTGCGGCTACCGCGCCAAACGCAAAGACACCCCCTTCAAGCGCCTCCAAAGCCGCATCGCCAATGCCGTCCGCTCACGCTTCGTCGGCGACGGCGTCCGCGACACAGGCTGCACCCTGAAAATCATGCGCCAACCCTGTCGTGAAGCCCTCCTCCTCTTCAACGGCATGCACCGCTTCATCCCTGCCCTCATCCGCAGCATGGACTTCCGCGTCACCGAAGTCCCAGTCAATCACCGCCCCCGCATCCACGGCGTCAGCAAATACGGCTTCGGCAACCGCGCCCTCCGCGCCACCACCGACATGCTCGGCATCCGCTGGCTCAACAGCCGCCGCGCCCGCTACCAAATCCGAGACGACGCCTAAAGCGACCTCAAGCCTCCACTCGAAACCCCGGCGGCACCCGCCGCCATTCCGGACTCCCCTCCTCCAGGCAATCGCCCAGCCAGCGAGTCATCTCCTGCAGTCCCTCATACTTCTCTCGCAAACGCGAAAGCAGCGTCCAATTCAACGTCCCCTTCACATGCGGCGGCGTCAACCGCTGCACCCGCAACCGACCCTGCACCGCATCAAAACGCGCCTCATCCATCAGCCGAATCTCATCCGGCAATGGCAAGCTATCCAACCCCGACTGATCCATTCCCAGCGACACCACCCCCAACCCAAACTCGTGCCCCAGTTGCCTCAACCCATCCACTAAGGCCTCATCTGTCACCGCCTCCGCCAGCACCAACTCGCCCTGCGTCGTCCAGCGCGTCGCACTCACCGCCTGGAAAAAATCCGCCGCATACGTCTCCAAACTCGTCCCCAACTTCAACTGCACCCCCGTCACCCCCACCTCAGGCACCCCCAAATGCCGCCTCAAACGCAGCATCCCCTGATCCAACCTCCTCATCTCGCCATCCCCCTCATCCAAATCCCAATCCGCCACCACCAAATCCGGCACCTCCCAGCTCCCCTCCAACTCCGGCACACCTCCCGTCCGACCATTCAGCACAAAGGGAAACGAAGACCGCGTCAAACACAGCCGCTCATAAATCGCCACCACCCGGTCCAGCCTCAACCACGCCGCCGCCTCAGCATCATCCACCTGCTCGAACCATCCCTGCAACGTCGCATTCACCGCCCCCGGCCGCCGCGTCTGCCGCTGATAATACCCCTGCCCCTGATCCACCTTCGCAATCGGACTCCCCGGATCATACGACAAGATCGAAAAATGATACCTCAGCGTCGCATCGCTATACTCCCCTTCCAACTTCAACCGCACCATCCGGATCAACTCCGTCCCCTTGATTGCTTCAGCAGGATCTTTGGGCAGGCATTGCGGCAAAATCAGGCGCAGTTGTTCTCGGAGGTTCATGGATGGATTCGATTCATAGTGCAGACATCACCTCTCCAGGTCAACATCAAGCCACGCATCATTGCATTCGCTAATCACTTAATGCGTCCCCCGCAACACAAAGAACCCCACCACCACCAGAATCGGCACCAAAATTGGCAGCGAAAACCGCAAGATATAACCCAAGAACGAAGGCGTGCGCACCTTCGACTTATCCGCAATCGCCTTCACCATGAAATTCGGACCATTCCCAATGTAACTGCCCGCTCCAAAAAACACCGCTCCTAGTGAAATCGCGATCACATAGACGCCCTGTTCCATCGTGAACTTCAGCACATCCGCCACGCTATCCACCGACATCCCCTGAGCCCCCATCGCCGCCGCCAGGAAGGACAAATACGTCGGCGCATTGTCCAAAAACGCCGAAAGCGCCCCCGTCGAAAAGTAATACTGCATCGGCGAGTCAATCTTCACGAGCGTCCCGCTCTGCAAGAGCTGCAGCGCCGGAATCATTGTCAAAAAGATCCCCACAAACAAATAACCCACCTCCTTCACCGGCCCAAAATTGAAATCATTCGCCTCGTGAATCGCTTTCTTCGTCGTGAAGTAGGAACCCACCGCCGCCAATAGCATCACCAAGGCCGGCACCGTCAGCAGCCCCGCAATCTTCATCTCCTGCACACTCTTCGGCAAGAACACCGCCCCCAGCACCATCCCCAAAAACACCACGTTGCCCAATCCCTGAAACAACCAGGTCTCATGCGCCGTCTCGCGATCCCGCACCTCCTTCGGCGCCCTCCTGAAGTTGATCGAATCCATCACATAAAACGTCCCCAACAGCAGCGCGCACGCCAGCGCCCACGCCTGCCAGCAGTGCTCCATCACCCACCAAAACGGCACCCCTCTCAGGAACCCCAAAAACAACGGCGGATCCCCAATCGGCGTCAAACTCCCACCCACATTGCTCACCAGGAAAATGAAAAACACCACATGCAGCGATGTGATCCGATATTTGTTCATCCGGATCCATGGCCGGATCATCAACATCGACGCCCCTGTCGTCCCAATCACATTCGCCAGCACCGCTCCGATCGCCAAAAAGATCGTGTTCACCATCGGCGTCGCCTCCCCCTTCACCCGAATGTTGATCCCGCCCGAAATCACAAACAACGACCCCACCAGCGCCATGAAACTCACATACTCATTCCCCGCATGCATCAGCGCATGGCCATCCCCTCTCACAAAGTAATAATACAACCCCGCCACCAACCCCAACCCCACCGCCACCTTCGGATAATGATGCTCCCAAAAGTGCGGCGCGAACAACGGCATCAACGCAATGCACAGCAGCAAAATCGCAAACGGCGCCATCGTCCACATCGGGGGTAAGGCGTGTTCAGCATGCTGCGCAGCATCAGCCGCGGCTGCGGCAAGCAAAGGATAAAACGTCATCATCAAATCGGGAAGCCCCCCTCATTCCAGCCGACCCCCCAATTGTCAAGTCACAGCCACCTCCTCACTCCGCACCAACAGCCTTTCGCTCCCCCAGACAAATCAAATGCCGCTCCCCACGCACGAAGATCTGCCCCTCACTGAATGCCGGCGACGCAAACACCTTCTCTCCCAATTCACTCTCCGCCACCAACTCATAACTCTTCCCCGGCTTCACCACCCGCATCGTCCCAAAATCATTGATCAAATACACCTTCCCCTCCGCCACCGCCAGCGACGCATGATGCTCCCTCAAACGCTCCGTCCAAAAAATCTCCCCGGTCCGCACATCAAAGCAATGCATCACCCCTGAGTCTGACACACTCAACAAGTAATCCCCCGCCACCACCGGCGACGGCACATACGCCACCCCTTGATTCGTCCTCCAGGCCACATGCGTGTTCGTCACATTGCCCACACCATCCGGCCGAATCGCCAAAAAATGATGCTCCGGAAATCCACCTGTCATGAACAACAAACCCGACCCCTCATGATGCACTAGCGACGCCACAAACTGCTCGGTCGGCCCATCGATCATCCAAATCTCCTTGCCATCCCGCGGATCATAACTCGCCACACACTTCGTCCCACTGAGCACCATCTGCATCCGCCCCGCCAACTCCCGAATCAACGGCACACAGTAACTCCTCGTCTTGTTCGGCCTCGCAATCCGCCACTTCTCCACCCCATCCGTCACCCCCAACGCCACGATGTATCCATCCCCGTCGTGATCACAGTTCACGATCACTTTGTCCTCAAACAGAATCGGCGAACTGCTAAACCCATGCTTGGACGCAAACATCCCCGGCTTCACCTCCCAAACCTTTTTCCCGTCCAAATCAAACGCCGAAACCACCACCGTTTCACCATCCAAAAACGCCGTGTACACCCGCTCCCCATCCGTCGCCGGCGTGCTCGACGCATGACTATTCAATCGATGCTTCCCCTCCAACGGCGACTTCAACACCACTGACTCCCAAACCATCCGCCCCGAGTTCCGGTCCAAACAAATCAACAACCGATCCTCCGTCCCCGCATCACAACTCACCACATACACCTTGTCCCCCCACACAATCGGAGAAGCATGCCCCTCCCCATGCAACTCCACCTTCCAAGCCACTGTCTCTCCCGTCGCCGCCACCGGAAACCCCGCATCCTCCGACCGACCATCCAACCTCGGCCCCCGCCACATCCCCCAGTTCTCACCGAACGCCACCGCCCCGAGCCCCACCCAAACCCAACTCGCTATAATCAAAAATCGCATCCTCAAACAACACCCTCAGCTCACCTAAACTTTCCTTCAATCCGGATTCTGAGATTCGAAATGGTTCAGGCGCTGCCTCGCTTGCGGTTCCAAGGCTTTGCGGCTCGCAGTCCCTGTATCAAAGCGATACTGGGCAAGATCCGCGGAGCCTTGGAACCGCAATGGTGGCAGCGGATGGGCCACTTCCAATCTCGGAGTTTGGGTTTAATCCACCACCCGCAACCGATACCTCCCCCCCTCCTCATCCACCACCACCGCCGCCCCATACACCGCACTCAGCGCCTCACTCGTCAGCACCTCCTCCTTACGCCCCGCTCGAAAATGCAGCCCGTCCTTCATCAAAAGCACATGACTCACCCCACCCAAAATCTCCTCCACATGATGCGTCACCAGCACCAACGCCGGTGATCCTTCCCCGTCCATCAACTCCTGCAACCACCGCAAAAACCGCTCCCTCGCCACCGGATCCAACCCCGCACACGGCTCATCCAAAATCAAGATCTCAAAGCGCGACATCAACGCCCGACAAATCAATACCTTCTGCTTCTCCCCCTGCGACAACGGCCCCCAAAACGCATCCCTCAAATACAAGCACCCCACCCGCTCCAACAACGCCTCCGCCTCCGCAACCAGCGCCGGATTGCCCGCCCCACCCAGATTCAGCATCGCCTCCCGTCCGCTCACCACTGCGTCAATGACCCGCTCTCCCTCTTCCAAAAACGTCGTCAACGTGTTCGTCACCAGCCCCACCCGCTTCCGCACCTCACGCCAGTCCGTCCTCCCAAAAACCGCATCCCCGAGCGCAATCGAACCCGCCGTCGCCGAATCATACCCCGTGATCAAATTGATGAGCGACGTCTTTCCGCACCCGTTCGGCCCCAGCAAACACCAGTGCTCACCCCGCCCCACCGTCCAGTCCACCCCCTTCAAAATCTCCCGTCCCCGACGAAACACCAACCCCTGCACCCGTAGCGCCGGAGTGCGCTTCTTCTCGCCACCATTCACCTCTTCATTGTTCGATACCATCTCGCCCTATCGCCTCAAGACCCCGGCGTCTCAATCCCCGGATCAATCTTTTTCAATGCCTTCCACAGATCAGGACTCTGGGGATGCCCGAAAAACTGCACCTTCCCATCCGGCGTCACCAGCACCATCGCCGGGATCGACTTGATCTCCAGGGCCGTCGAATACGGCCGATCCTCCGGCTCCACCAGCCATGGGATCGTCATGTCCTTCTCCCGCCGCACCTTGTCGGCCACCGACTCCGCATTCTCGCTGTCCGTATTCATGGCCACCACCACCACTCCCTGCTTACCCAACTGCTCCCCTTTCTTGCGCAACTCAGGCATCAACGCCATGCACGGCCCGCACCACGACGCCCAAAAATCCAACAACAACGCCTTACCACCACCCAACTGATCCTTCAACGTCGTCGCCTCCCCCTGCGAACTCGTCAGCACCACCTCCAGGTCCAGCTTTATCGAGTCCATCTTCTTCTCCCGCCGCATCGACTCCACCGCCTGCGCAAACATCTGCGCCGAGGTCGGATTCTGCCAGAACGCTTCCGTGATGTGCTTCTTAAAAGCCGCCTCATCCCCCTGCTCCCTCGCCATCAATGCCTTCACATAACTCACCAGCCCCAGCAGTTCCTCCACCGTCGGTATCCCCGCCGAAAGCTTCGGATCAAACCGCCTCGACAACGATTCCAACTCCGGCAACAACGTCGAAAGCATCCCCACATCTCCCCGCCGCAACCCCCACACCAACTGCGCCTCCAGCATCACCTGCTCCCCCAACCCCGCTTTCGCCGCTTCCTCCAGTGCCTTCCCCATCGCTTCCACCGAGTTCTCCGGATTGAACAACTGCTGCAGCTTCTCCCGCTGCTCCGGCGTCACCGCTCCTCCCGCCGCTGGCGCTCCCTGGGCAAAAACATCGCCCAGTCCCAACATCGCCAGCACCATCCCAACAAAAAACAGTTTCATCCTACCTCCAACGCCACCGGCACCCCCTTCGTGCCTGTTTTTTCAAGATTTCATCCCGCCGCCGCTGCCTCCGCCGCCGCCTTCGCTTCAAAATTCCCCCGCGCCAGCTTCCTCGCCGCTCCCACAATCACCGGACACGGCTCAATGCACACCAACGGCACACACGTCGCCCCCACCCGCTCACTCGCATACCCCACCTCAGCCCCCGTCTTCTCCGCCGCCACCTCCGAAAGCGGCACTCCCTCATTCAACGGCCAAACAATCCGCCTCAGGCACTTCCCACCCCCGCACTCCTTCACCGCCATCAACGGAATCTGCTCATCCGTCACTCCGTTGCTGAACCGATACATCCCCGTCTGCCTCCCCAAATACTGCCTCAATGGCGTCCCCTTCACCTCACCCGCCTCCATCCCCATCCAAACCCCCAGCGCCGCCGGATACAGATAATCCAGCGCCCGCCGCACCGCCCCCACATCCGCCAAATCCAACCGCCAACCCCCTCGCGTCGTCGGCGCCGAATGGATCGCCCGAAACTTCCCCTCCGCCGAGTTGCGCGCGATCAACCGAGCATCCTCCGCCCGCCCCCAGCGCTCCCAATCTCCCTCGCCACCACTCACCGCCGCCGCATCCTTCACATGCGTGATCACCCAGCCCCCATCGCCATTCGCCTGAATCAAAGCCTCACCCACCTGCACACTCCCCGCCTCAAGCATCGCCGCCAACTTCGCTTCCATCACCGATCCCTTCACCTCCCCTGTCGGCGCTTCAATCCCATGCTTCGCATTGAAATCCGCCACCTGATCCAAAATCACCGCCGCCAGCAGCGGTTCCGTCCCGATCGCATTGCTGTAAAAAAGCTGCCGCCCATGCAGCGCATGCGGATTATTCCCAAAACTCCCCCCCTCGCTCAGCGCCGCCCCGGTCTCCTCCATGATCCCCAACAACACCGGAATGTCCTGGTAACTGTGCAACC
>JARXAL010000083.1 GCA_029865835.1 Verrucomicrobiaceae bacterium | reverse complement strand
GTTTATGATCCGCCGATGTGTTGTTCGACTGGTATTTGCGGAACGGACATTGATCCTGAGTTGGTGAATTTTGCGGCGATGCTGTCGCAACTCGGTGGACACGGCATCAAGGTCGAGCGATACAATCTGGGGCAGCAGCCGATGGCGTTTGTGCAGAATGCGGCTGTGAAGGCGCTTTTGGACAGGGAGGGAGTGGAGGTGTTGCCGGTGATTTTTTGGGATGGGGAGGTGCATCTGAAGGGTCGCTACCCGACCCAAGACGAGCGTCCGGCGTGGTTCCGCATGGCGCGTGAGAAAGCGGAGGTGGCATCATGAAACTGCCGCTTTACCAACCTGATGCGGCGAGCTCGACACGGTTTCTGTTTTTCACGGGCAAGGGGGGAGTGGGGAAGACGTCGCTTTCTTGTGCCACAGCCTTGAAACTCGTTGAGGCAGGCAAACGCGTGCTGCTGGTGAGCACGGATCCGGCTTCGAACTTGGATGAAGTGCTGGAAACGAAGCTCACGAACGAGCCCACCCCGATTGCGGGTGCGTCGGGTTTGGATGCGATGAACATCAATCCGGTGGAGGCGGCGGCGGCTTATCGGGAGCGATTGATCGGGCCGATGCGGGGGTTGCTGCCGGAGGCGGCGCTAAGGAGCATGGAGGAGCAGCTTTCGGGGTCGTGCACGGTGGAGATTGCGGCGTTTGATGAGTTCTCGGGATTGATTGGGAATCCGGAGGCGGCGAAGGCGTATGATCACGTCATCTTCGACACAGCACCGACGGGGCACACGCTGCGGTTGATGAGTTTGGCGAAGGCGTGGGATCAGTTTTTGGATAACAACACCAGCGGAACGTCTTGTCTTGGACCGCTGGCGGGTTTGGAGAAGCAGCGAGTGATTTATGAAGCCACGGTCAACACCCTGGCGGATGCCACGGCGACGACGCTGGTGCTTGTGAGTCGTCCGCAAGGTGCGGCTTTGCGTGAAGCGGAGCGCACCTCCAAAGAACTGCGAGCCATCGGTGTGGGCAATCAATGTCTCGTGGTGAACGGAACCTTTGAAACGGACTGCCCGGAAGATGTGACTGCGCAGGCGATGCAGCAGCGGGGATTGTTGGCTTTGGCAGCAGCTGGCGAGTTCATCAGATCCATGCCGAGCTTCATCGTGCCACTGCGCCCCATCAACATCCTTGGCATCGGCGGCCTGCGTGTGCTGCTGAGCGGTGATGGGCAAGGCAAGTGTGTGAAAGCGGATGAGAGCGGCTGGACACCCCCTGAAATGGAAAGTCTTGAAGACTTGGTGGCCACCATCGAGCGGCAGGGCAACGGTGTCATCATGACCATGGGCAAAGGCGGCGTGGGCAAGACGACGGTCGCTGCGGCCATCGCGGTGATGCTGGCAAAGCGAGGGCATTCTGTGCATCTTAGCACGACCGATCCCGCCGCCCATGTGGCGCAGACTTTGCATGGCAAGGTGGAGGGGCTTACGCTTAGCAAGATCGATCCCGCTGCGGAAACTGCGGCTTATCAAGGCGAGGTCATGCTGGCCCAGGGTGCTGCGATGGATGAAGCGGGTCGTGCGTTGCTGGAAGAGGACCTACGCTCGCCCTGCACGGAGGAGATTGCGGTGTTCCGGGCGTTTGCGCGTGAGGTGGGTCGTGGCACGGGTCGTTTTGTCGTGCTCGATACCGCCCCGACTGGGCACACGCTTTTGTTGCTGGATGCCAGCGAGGCTTATCAGCGCGAACTGGAGCGTCAGGCGCGGAGCACGCAGCCCGAGGAAGTGCTGAAGCTGCTTGAACGCCTGCGCGATCCTGACTTCACCCGCATCCTGCTCGTCACCCTTCCGGAGGCGACGCCCGTGCATGAAGCGGCGGCTTTGCAGGAAGACTTGCGCCGCGCCCACATCGAGCCGTTTGCGTGGGTCATCAATCAAAGCCTGCTCAACAGCGGTTCATGCGATCCTTTGTTGCAGTGCCGCGAAGCCTCTGAACATCGCTACTTACGCGAGGTGGTGGAGAAACAGGCCAGGCGCACTGCCTGGCTGCCTTGGCAAGCCGAGGAGCCTGTCGGCCCGGAGGCGCTTTTGCACTTGGCGAGTTCGTCATCTTTGAATACAGAAGTGGCATGATCTATCTTTATGAATCGGTTGGGATTGGGGAAGGCGATGCGGTGGAGCATTATGAGATCGAACAGGGTGTGCATGATTTGCCGTTAACGAAGCATCCGGAGACGGGTGTGGGGATTCGGCGGGTGATTTTGGGGGGATGGGGGTTTTTTGGAGCGAGTGGAGGCGCGGGTCAGAAAGGGAGTGGTGAGGGCTGTGATTGCGGACCGGCGGGATGTTGCTAGGCTGAGACATGAAAAAGCTGCTGGCAGAAGTTTTGGGGACGTTCACGCTCGTGTTTGCAGGCACGGGGGCGATTGTGGCGAATGGTGTGAGCGGGGGGGCGGTGACGCATGTGGGGATTGCGTTGACGTTTGGGTTGGTGGTGATGGCTTTGATCTACACGTATGGCGATGTGTCGGGGGCGCATTTGAACCCGGCGGTGACGGTGGCTTTTGCGGTGGCGGGGCGGTTTGGGTGGCGGGAGGTGCCGGGGTATGTGCTGGCGCAGGTGCTGGGGGCGCTGGCGGCGAGCGGGATGTTGAAGGTTTTGTTTCCTGAGCAGGCGAATCTGGGGGCGACGCTGCCTTCGGGGTCTGTGGAGCAAAGTTTTTGGCTGGAGGTGATTTTGACGGCGATCTTGATGATGACGGTGCTGAGTGTGTCGACCGGGGCGAAGGAGAAGGGGGTGACGGCGGCGATTGCGATTGGGGGTGTGGTGGGATTGGAGGCGTTGTTTGCGGGTCCGATCTGCGGGGCGTCGATGAATCCGGCGCGGTCTCTGGGGCCGGCGTTGATGTCAGGGCAGACGCAGCATTTGTGGGAGTATCTGGTGGCGACGACGCTGGGGGCGGTGCTGGCGGTGCCGTTGTTTTTTGCCACGCGACCACGCCCTTCAACCTAAACCGATGAAATTATGAACCGACCAACCATTCTGATTCTTTGCACGGGCAATTCCTGCCGATCTCATCTTGCCGAGGGGCTTTTGCGGGCGGCTTTGAACGATGCGTATGTGGTGGCGAGCGCGGGTTCGAAGCCGGCGGGTTATGTGCATCCGCTGGGGGTGAAGGCGATGGCGGAGATCGGGATCGATATCAGCGGGCACACCAGCAAGCACATGGACGAGTTTTTGAATCAGGAGGTGGAGACGGTGATCACGGTGTGTGGCAATGCGGATCAGGCGTGTCCGATGTTTCCGGGGCAGTTGAACCGGTATCACTGGGGGTTTGATGATCCGGCGCATGCGACGGGGATGGAGGAGGAGCAGATGGCGGTGTTTCGGCGGGTGCGGGATGAGATTCGGCGGGTGTTTGAGGCGTATGCAGCGGGGCGGTTGGATGAGGGGAAGCGGGTGGGGTGAGGTGTTGGGCCAGGGAGGGGCGAAGGGTTCGCTATGGGATTGACTTTGGAGCTGGCAACCTGTTTGATGGCGGGGCATGGCTCAACACGTTGGAATTGATCTCGGAACGACTCTTTCCGGACTGGCTTACCTCAAAGGAGATGGCACTCCGGAGATTGTTCCGAACTCTGATGGGGAGCGGTTGACGCCATCGGTGGTGTATTTTGACGCGCATGAGGATGTCAAATTGGTGGGCAGTGCGGCGCGGGATGGCGGGGATCCGGAGCGGACGATTTTTCAGATCAAGCGGCACATGGATGATCCGGATCATGTGCTGGAGATCGATGGCAAGAAGTGGACGCCGTCGGAGATTTCGGCGTTGATTCTTTCGAAGCTGAAGCGGGATTGCGAGAAGATCATCGGGGAGATTCGGGAGGTGGTGATCACGGTGCCGGCGAATTTCAATGAGTTGGCGCGGAAGAGCACGATTGCGGCTGCGGAGATGGCGGGGATGAAGGTGAAGCGGTTGGTGAATGAGCCGACGGCGGCGGCGGTTTATTACGCGCAGACTCAGAACGTTCAGGGGCGGGTGCTGGTGTTTGATATGGGTGGGGGGACGCTGGATGTGACGATCTTGGAGGTGAAGGGCGGGAGCATTCGGATTTTGACGTCCGAAGGGGCGCGGCATTTGGGGGGGAGCAATCTGGATGATTTGCTGGTGACGGCCTTCGAGGAGCAGTATCGCGCGCAAACGGGACAGGGGCTTTACACGGATGAGCGTCATCGGCGGCGGATTTTGCAGTCGGCGGAAGATGCGAAGAAGATGCTGTCGAAGCTGCAGCGGGTGAATGACACGGTGGCGAACGATCAGAATTCGGGGTTGGCGAGGATTGATCTGACGCGGGAGGGGTTTGAGGGGTTGATTCGGAAGATGCTGACGCGGACGGTTTTGCTGGTGGAGCAGGCGCTGGATTCGGCAGGGCTGAAGGTGTCCGAAGTGGATCACGTGGTTTTGGTGGGGGGGTCAACGCGGATTCCCAAGGTGAAGAAGGTGCTGGAGAAGTTCTTTGGCAAGACGCCGAAGTCTTGCGGGAATGTGGACGAGTGCGTGGCGCTGGGGGCAGCGTTGTTTGCGAAGTCGTCGGCGAAGATTCAGGAGGTTTGCAATGCGAGCTATGGGACGCTGGCGATGATTTACAATGCGGCGACCGGGGAGGAGAAGGTGGCGAATTCGGTGGTGATTCCGAAGAACACGGAGATTCCTTGTTCGCGGTCACAGGTGTATCAGACTTCGGAGGACAATGAGAAGGTGATTGAGGTGGACATCACGCAGGGAGAGGACGAGGACCCGCGGTTTGTGGATGTGATTGGGAGGCTGACTTTGGAGGTGCCGCCGAATCGGCCGAAGGGATGCGAGGTGGAGGTGACTTTCAGTTACGATGAGAACCAGCGGGTGCAGGCGCGGGTTTTGGACAAGGCGTCAGGGCGTGTGAAAGAGGTGGCGGTGACGTATCGCGGGGCGGGTGTTTTGTCGGAGGAAGAGCTTCAGCGTCGCAGTCAGCATTTGCGGGCGATGCGGATTGAGTAAGTGGTCCCTGGAATCCTTTTTTGATTATGTTTCGCAAAGTTCTTCAATCGATCAGTCGGTCGCTCATGTCTTCTAAAAGCGTGCCGGAGAAGCCTGCGCGGCGGATTTCGGAGGGGAGTGTGCTGGAGAAAGTGGCCAAGGGGGAAAAGATGGTGGATGCGGGCAAGAGTCCGAAAGTGGTGGCCAAGACTGAGAAGAAGGTTTCGGCGGAGGTGCTTTGCGGGATTCAGCCGAAGATGGGGAAGGCTGAGGTGGGAGCGCGGCTGAAGCTGCTTTACCGGCGATACAATCGGGGGGCATCGAGCTTGGATGCAAAGATGAGGGCGGAGTCGGAGACGATGCTGGATGCGATTGTGGAGGTGAGGGAGAAGTTTTTTGGGGAGATGTGAGGTGGGTGCAAGCCCGAACGCCGACATTTGAGGCACTTGGTGCGGTTGAGCGCTGAGCGCGCAGAGCTTTTCATCCCTTGGAGGATGTGCAAGCCAGCGGCTTGCAC
>JARXAL010000045.1 GCA_029865835.1 Verrucomicrobiaceae bacterium | reverse complement strand
GGGGGGAGGAGGGAGTATATCGGGGAGATGAGAAATCGATTGATGGGGATGATGATGGGAGTCGTTTTGGCGCTGGCTGAAACGGGTGCGAGTGCTGGCGAGGTGACGGCGGATCTGACGGACGGGGGGATTCGGGTGAAGATCGATGGGCAGGTGTTCACGGAGTACGTGGGTAAGGGAGCGCAGCGGCCGTATTTGTATCCTTTGGTGGGACCATCAGGGGCGAATTTGACGAGGCCGTATCCGATGGAGAAGGGTGGGGCGGAGGATCATCCGCATCACCGGTCGTTTTGGTTTGCGCATGGGGCGGTGAACGGGGTGGATTTTTGGGCGGATGGGGAGGAGCATGGCAAGCAGGTGCACCTGGGGGTGAGCGGGGTGGAGATGGGTGAGGGCAAGGTGTCTTTTGTGGCGAACACGGTTTGGATCTCGGCGAAGGGGGAGAAGATGTTGGAGGATTCGAGGCGAGTGGAGGTGGTGGCGCTTGAGGGGGGGAGTCGGCAGGTGGATTTCGCGATCACGCTGAAAGCGAGTCAGGGGGAGGTGGTGTTCGGGGACACCAAAGAAGGGACGTTCGCGCTGCGGATGAGTCCGAGTTTGAGCATCGAGGGGGAGGGTGCTCAGGGGCACCTGGTGAGCAGTAAGGGGAAGAAGGATGGAGCGGTGTGGGGGAAGAAGGCGGAGTGGGTTTCAGCGTTTGGACCGGATGCCAAGGGAGAGAAAGTGGCGGTGACGATTTTTGATCATCCGAGCAATTTGAGTCATCCGACGTGGTGGCATGCGCGGGCTTACGGATTGTTTGCGGCGAATCCATTTGGGAAGCATGACTTTGAAAAGTTGGAAGACAAGACGGCAGGGAACTACACGCTGAAGGCTGGCGAGAGTGTGACGCTGACGTATCGTGTTTTGATTGAGGCTGGGGAACCGGATCAAGCGAAGTTGAAGGCGGTGTTTGAGGTGTTCTCGGGAGGTGAGGCGAAATGAGGCGGCGGGCGTTTTTGGGGCGGAGTTTTGCGTTGGGGGGTGCGGGATTACTGGCGGGAGGATGTGATTGGGCGGGGTCGCCGATGACGGATGTGCGGGTGGGGATTTGCGGGTTTCACGGGAAGGGGTTGCATCACATCAAGGATCTGGTGGGGAAGAGGGGGGCGCGGATTGTGGCGCTGTGTGATGTGGATCAGCGGACGATCGACATTGGGTTAAAGGAATTCGAGAGGGAGAAGGTGAAGCCGGTGGTGTACAAGGATTATCGGGAGTTTGTGCAGGACAAGGAGTTGGATGGGGTGATCATTGCGACGCCGAACCACAGTCACACTTTGATTGCGATGCATGCGATTGCGGCGGGCAAGCATGTGTATGTGGAGAAGCCAGTGAGTCATAATATTGTGGAAGGACGCAAGTTGGTGGAGGCGGCGAGGAAGCGTCCGAATTTGATCGTGACGCATGGGATGCAGTTGCGTTCTGACGAGGGGAAGGCGGAGGCATTTGCGTGGTTGAGGGAGGGGCACCTGGGGAAGGTGACGCTATCGCGCGGATTGAATTATAAGAGTCGGGAGAGCATTGGGAAGGTGACGGGGCCGAAGAAGGTGGCGACGTACATTGATTATGATTTGTGGAGTGCGTGTCGTGAGGTGGTGCCGTTGATGCGTGAGAAGCTGCATTATGACTGGCACTGGCAGTGGGATTACGGGAATGGAGACATTGGGAACCAGGGGCCGCATCAGCTGGATGTGGCGCGGTGGGCGATTGAGCAACCGAAGCTGCCGAAGCGGGTGATCAGTGTGGGAGGAAGATGGGGCTATCAGGATGATGGGCAGACGCCGAACAATCAGCTGGCGTTGTTTGATTATGATCCGGTGCCGTTGTTGTTTGATAATCGGGGGCTGCCTTTGAAGGAGATGAACTGGAAGCTGGAGCCGGTGTATAAGGACATCCGGATTGGGAATGTGGTGCATTGTGAGGGTGGTTGGCTGGCGGAGGCGCGGGCATATGACAAGGATGGGAAGTCGGTGAAGAAGTTCAGCACGAGCGGTGGGGCGAGCCACATGGACAACTGGTTGCAATCGATTCGAGAGGGGAAGGCGGTGTCGGCGAATCTGGATGTGGAGCACGGCCATGTGTCGGCGGGGTTGGCGCATCTGGCGAACATCTCGTATCGAGTGGGCAAGATGATGTCACCGGGGGAGGTGAAGGAGCGAATGGGTGGGGAGGCGATGATCCAGGAGACGCTGGCGGATTTTGATGGGAACTTGAAGGCGAATGGAATTGATGTGGCGAGTGAGATGGCCGTGTTGGGGCCGTGGTTGACGGTGAATCCGGAGACGGAGCGGTTTGAAGGGGAGTTTGCGGAGGAGGCGAATGGGTTGTTGGATGAGCGTTACCGGAAGGGGCATGAGTTGCCGGTGATTTGAGGAGGGGGAGCTTTTTCGACTGGATTGCAGGATTGACGGGATGGGGGAGTGTCGGCTGTAGTAGGGGGATGCGATTTGTTTTGATTTTGATGTTTGGGTTGGGTTTGGGGCTGAGTGCGGAGGCGCGGAAGCCGAATGTGGTTTTGTTTTTGGTGGATGATTTGGGGTATTCGGATGTGGGGTGTTTTGGGGCGAAGGGGATCAAGACGCCGAGGCTGGATCAGATGGCGAAGGAGGGGATTCGGTTGACGGATTTTTATGTGGCGCAGGCGGTTTGCAGTGCGTCGCGCGCGGCGTTGATGACAGGGTGTTATGCGAATCGGGTGGGGATGCAGGGAGCGCTGAATCACACGAGCAAGGCGGGGTTGCATCCGGATGAGTTTTTGCTGCCGGAGTTGTTGAAGCGAGAGGGGTATGCGACGGGGATTTATGGGAAGTGGCATCTGGGGACGACGGCGATGTTTCATCCGATGAAGCATGGGTTTGATGATTATTTGGGGCTGCCGTATTCGAATGATAACAGCAAGTATCATCCGTCATTGGCGGCTGAGATGCCGCCGTTGCCGCTGTATGACGGAGAGAAGGTGGCGGAGGTGGATCCGGATCAGAGTCAGTTTACGAAGCGGTTTACGGAGCGGGCGGTGGCGTTCATGGAGCAGCACCGGGAGGAGCCGTTTTTTGTGTATCTGCCGCATGTGATGCCGCATGTGCCGATCTTTGCGAGTGAGGCCTTCAAGGGGAAATCGGAGGCGGGGTTGTATGGAGATGTGGTGGAGGAATTGGACTGGTCGATGGGGGTGATTTTGGACACGATCAAGAGGCTGGGGTTGGACGAGAATACCTTGGTGATGTTCTTCTCGGACAACGGGCCGTTCTTGTCTTATGGCGAGCATTCGGGTCATGCAGTGCCGTTGAGAGAGGGTAAGTTGACGAGTTATGAGGGAGGCGTGCGGGTGCCGTTTATTGCGCGTTGGCCGGGGAAGATTCGGGCGGGGTCGGTGAGTGCTGAGCCGGTGATGGAGATTGATTTGTTGCCGACGATGGCGCGGTTGTTGGGGGCGGAATTGCCGAAGGAGCGGGTGATCGATGGGATGGATGTGAGTGGTGTTTTGATGGGGGAAGAAGGGGCGAAGTCGCCGCATGAGGTGCTGGGGTTTTGGGCGGGGGATGAGTTGCAGGCGGTGCGGTCGGGGAAGTGGAAGCTGCATTTTGAGCACTCGTACATCACGGTGCATGGGGAACCCGGGAAGGGAGGTAAGCCTTCGAACTGGGAGAACATGAAGCCGCAGGCGATCACGAAGAGCGGGATTGCGGGGATTGCGTCGCGACATGGGTATCGAGTGGAGCAGCAGAAGCTGGCGTTGTATGATTTGAAGAGTGATCCCGGGGAGAGTCGCGATGTGGCGGCGGGGAATGAGGAGGTGGTTGAGAGGCTGAAGCGGTTGGCGGTGCCTTTGAGAAATGCGTTAGGGGATGCGTTGACGGGGGTGAAGGCGGGGGAGGAGCGGCCTTTGGGGATGGATGAGTGATGGGCTGGCTTGGGTGCGCATGATGGCGGGCCGAGGGTGGGTGCAAGCCACGCGAGTGCCAGGAACTGGATGGTGCGAGTTGGTTCTTGATGCGTTATAGCATGGGTGGTAACATCTTGTATGATCCACGAACTCAAGCTTCGCAAAATTGGCAACTCAGTCGGCGTCGTGTTACCGAAGGAGGTGCTCACAGTACTTAAAGCTCAAGAGGGCGACAGTGTGCAAGTGACTGAGGCTGCGGACGGTAGTATCCGGCTAAACATGGCTAAGCCGGAAGTGAGCAAACAGATGAAGATAGCCCAGGACATCATGGAGCGTTATCGCAACACCCTTCGTGAGTTGGCCAAATGAACGAGCCTGAATGGGTGCTTAAAGAAACGGTGCTCGGCTTGCACGAGCAATCCTTGTTTCAGCATGGAGGTTCGGCGGGCATTCGCGATGAGGGGCTGCTCGATTCGGCGCTTGGTCGTCCGCAAAACCTCTTTGCCTACGGACAGCCAACCCTTCATGATCTGGCGGCCAGCTACGCGCATGGGCTGGTGAAGAACCATCCCTTTCTCGATGGCAACAAGCGCACTGGATTTGTCGTCGCTGTTCTGATGCTGGAACTAAACGGCTACCACTTTTTCGCTCAGGAGGCGGACGCTGCATTGCGGACGCTTGCTCTTGCTGCGGGTGAGATGACTGAGAGTGCGTATGCGGCGTGGCTGGAGAAGAACAGTGACCCAGTGGCAGCGGCTGATTTATAGACGGTTCGACTCATTGAAGACGGAATCTCGGGAAGCTGACATGTTGACTCCTACGTTTTAGCGGTTGGGTTCGCGTCTTAGGAGGAGGGTTTTTTCATGTCGAATTCGGGGCTGGATTGGGTCACTTCCGGCTACATTGTTTGAGTGGAAAAAAAGTTCGTTTAGCTTGGTGGGTAGCTACTCTTATTTCGTGACCACCTCCATAAGGCACACGAAAAAGGGCCCGGCTTTGCGGCCGGACCCTTCGAGGAGGTGAGGAATCGTCGATTTCTCAGTGCTTACTGATAAGTGATCGTGATGATCGGGCGTTGGGTGATGGTGGTGGCTTCGCTGGAGCTGAGGTCGAGGCCGTCGGAGTTGGCGTAGTCCTCGATGATGAAGCCGTTGTTGGTGGACGGGGTGTTGATCCATGCCTGCACTTTGGCGATGCCAGCGGCGGTCAGGGTGATGGTTTTGCTGCCGGTGGCGCTGGCGCTGAGGGTGCCAAGGATGGCGGTTTCGCGGTCGCTTGTGGTGTTGCTGGCTCCGGCGGTGCTCCAGTTCACGGTGCTGGTGGCTTTGTTCCAGGTGGCGACGGTTTCGGTCCAGGCGCGGCGCAGGGCGTAGAGTTCATACACGTTGGAACTGACGTCCGTGATGTTGAAGGTGAGCGTGACATTGGTGACGGTCTTGCCGGCCGGGATGGAGGTGAGGTCCCACTTCATGAGCGCGGAGTAGTCCGGGCTGCCGTCGATCAAAACGGTGGTGTTGTTGCCGGTGTTGGTCGTTTTGGCATCGAAGCGGATGTCGGCGTCCACCATGCCGGAGTAGCCGTTGGTGCCGTTCTGTAGCGAGACGGTGGTCGGTGTGCCGGAGGCGTTGACGGTGACGGAGACAGCCGTCGAGGTGCCGGTGGCTCCGCCATTGTCTGTGGCGCGTGCGGTGAGGCTGTAGGTGCCTGCGGCGACACCGGTCCAGGTGAAGCTGTAGGGGCTGGTGGTGTCGGTGCCGAGCAGTGAGGTGCCTTGATAAAAGGCGACGCTGCTCACGGTGCCGTCGGTGTCGGCGGCGTTGGCATTGATGGTGATGGAGGCGGGAGCGGAGAAGGTCGCGCCAGCGGTGGGGCTGGTGATGCTGGCGGTGGGGGCGACGTTGCCGGGATTGTTCACGGTGATAGCGACGGCGGTGGAGGTCTTGGTGGCTCCGGCGTTGTCCGTGGCGACGGCGGTGAGGCTGTAGCTGCCAGCGGCGACGTTGGTCCAAGCAAAGCTGTAGGGGCTGGTGGTGTCGGTGCCGAGGAGCGTGGTGCCTTGATAAAAGGCGACGCTGCTGACGGTGCCGTCGCTGTCGGAGGCGGTGGCGTCGATGGTGACGGAGGCAGGTGCGACGAACGATGCTCCGTTCGCAGGAGCGGTGATGCTGACGCTGGGCAGCGCGTTGCCGGTGCCGCCTTTGATCATGGTGAAGTTGTCCCGCTGGGCACCGGTGCTGTCGAGGTAGATGGCGTCGAGGCGGTTGTTGTTGAAGTCGAGGACCATGGAGCCGGCGACGTTGAGCGAGATCCACATGGCGGGGTGATTGAGCGTACCGCCGCTGGTTTGACCTGATGCGCCGGGGACGGCATAAATGGTACCCTGATGAGGGACAGGACCGACGGCGGTCTTGGTGTAAGCACCCGCGCCAGCGCCGCTGCCGGCCTGCTTCACCATGGTGGTGCTGTTGAAGGTGCTGGAGAGGCCGTAGTGGCCGTCGAGCAAACGGGAGCGCTCATAGGAGTGGCTGTGGCCGCAGAGCACGAGATCGACGCCGTAGTTTTCGAAGATGGGATTGAAGTTCGTGCGCATGGACACGAGAAGGCTCTCGGTGTCGGAGTTGTGCGAGCCTTTGGAATACGGGGGATGATGGAAGAACACGACGGTCCAGTCCTTGGTGTTGTTTTGCAGATCGCTGGTGACCCAGTTTGCCATCGCGCCATTGGCGGCGACGCTGGTGTCAGCGGAGTCAAGGCAGACGAAGTGGATGTTGCCGTAGTCATACGAGTAGTAGGCCTCGGTGCCGGAGGCGACGCCGCCTGCTTCACCTGCCTTGGGCAGCGTGTGCTGCGCGTAATACGGGCCGGATTGCGTGGGCGAATCGGCGCTGCCGGCATCGTGATTGCCGAGTGTGGGCCAGAGCACGGACTTGCGCAGCATGGTGGGGTAGTAGTTGAAGAGGTAGCTGGTGTATTCGCTGTCAGTGCCGCTGTTGTAGGCATTGTCGCCCAGCATCATCCACAGGTCGGTGTGGCGCGTGCCGGTGAAGGTGTAGTAAGCGTTGCGCACATTCGTCTGCACGGTGCCGCCGATGCCGGAGTCGCCGAGCACCCACACGCGGGTGGGCTTGGCGGAGGTCGGAGCGGTGACGAAGAAATACGTGGAGTCACCCGCGAGCGTGGCGGTGGTGGTGCCGATGGAATAATAATACGTCGTGTCAGGCGAGAGGCCGGTGAGGCGCACTTCATGCTCAGTGCGCGTACCGGTGACGCTCACGGTTTGGGTGAGGCTGCCAGCGCTGGTGCCGTAACGAACGGCGCTATCAGCGGCGGTGCCGGTGCGCCAGCGGACGGTGACAGCGGTGGTGCTGCCATTTTGCAGATAAGCGCCGCGTGTCACGGTCTGAGCCTGGACACAAGGCACGAGCGCCGCGAAAGCGAGCGCTGCACAAAGGAGATGGTGTTTCATGGGGAGGTGGTGTTGGCTTGGTTGGTGGAGGGGAACTGAGTGACGTTGGAAGCCTGCGCTCCCAAATAGGTTTTCAGCCGCGCTTCGAGCTCGCGCATCGGCTGGACATGACGGTGGAATTCTGGCAGCAAGGCGAGCGCGTTGAGGGCATCAGCATAGGCTTTCAAGGCTTCCGATTGCCGACCTGC
Organism: Verrucomicrobiaceae bacterium; assembly: GCA_029865835.1. Classification (GTDB taxonomy): domain Bacteria; phylum Verrucomicrobiota; class Verrucomicrobiia; order Verrucomicrobiales; family Verrucomicrobiaceae; genus JAGRPD01. The sequence goes on along the minus strand of JARXAL010000045.1, from coordinate 5,969 downwards.
GGCGGCGAGGATGTCGCCGCGCCGCTCCAGACAGACTTCCTTGCGTTGCAGCACGGCCATGATGCGTTCGGTGCGTGCGAGGGCCGCGTCGTAGTGCTGCACATCCACTTCGATCTGCATCGCCGCCTGTTGCAGCACGGTGAGGTTGCCGAGGCGGTCGATGCCTTCATCCAGGCTACGCACCGCGTCCTGCGGACGCTTCAAGGCGACGAGCGAGGCGGCGCGTTCGAGGAAACAATCCGGCGCGGGCAGCGGCATCACCGCCACGAGGTGATCGTAGTCCTTCATGGCCGCCGCGTGATCGTCAAGCGCACGATACGAGCGTGCGCGGAAGATCAGCCCCTCGGGATGATCGGGTTTGGCCTCCAGAAGGCGGTTAAGCGCCGGGATCGCCTGTTCAAAGCGACCCGCTTCAAATTGCGTGCGGCCCCGCGTCATGAAAATGGTGTCCAGCGCCGGATTGATCTTCTCCGCGCGCTCCAGATCGGCCAGCGCAGCCATGAAGTTCTCATCCAGCCGATGCAGATCAGCGCGTTTCACATGCAGCTCCGCCGTGGGAGCTGATTCGATCTTCGGTGTGATCAATTCGATCTGGAGATGCACGTCGCCGTGCGCGTGAGCTTTCGTAAAGCTGGAAACCAGGGCAAGGACAAACAGCAGGGCCGCCGCAGCGATGCGTGTGTGATGATCTGGTTGGGAGCCTGGACGATAACGCATGCAAGTCTTAGACCGTAAGGACCGCTCATGTTCATCGAGAGCACCGCCTTTGAGCAATCTTCGTAAAGTGACTTTATCGTTGCCTTTCGCTTATCGCCACCGGCCCGGTGATGTTGACTCTGATCCAGTTCTCCCTGATAAAAGATCTCCGCTCATGCGCCAGCCCACACCACGCAACCATCACCTCTGGTTCGGCATCACTGCCTCCGCGCTGGTAGCGCTGTCTTCATGGCTCGGCTGGAGAGTCTCCGATCCAACGAGCGACCATGAACTGCCTGAATTGACTGTCGTTAAAAAGGCCGGGCTTCTCATGGATGTCAGTCATGCGTCCATCAAGGAAGAGGCCAGCCTGCCGCTTTCGCCATCGGCTCTGGAAGAGATCGAACGCATCCGCCGCGAACTCGCCATCATGCAGCCCATCCTGCCCGGTGAGATCGAGAATGACATCGCCATGGACTTACTGCGTCGCTGGGCGCGGCTCGATCCCGCCGGTGCGATTCAGTTCGCCGCCGCGCATCGTGATCTTCATGGCAGCGACTCCTTTGCCTCCGAGTTGTTTATCGGATGGATGGATGCCAGGCCTGAAGCTGCGATGGCGTGGGTGAAAACGATGCGCGATGCCGAGCTGCGCTTCCAACTGCTGCCTGCGGTCATTTCGCGCATGGTGCAGGAGCACCCCGGCGACGCGCTTCGACTCACGCTGGAGCTTCGTGGTGAGAACCGCGACCGCGCCATCAGCGCCTTGTTCGCTGAGTGGGCAGAGAACGACATTCAGGCGGCTGCTGCGGCAGCGAATGCCATGAATTCGCCCGCAGACCGCGCCAGCGCGCAGCAGCACGTCGCCACGCAATGGGCCGAGCATGACCCTGCGGCGGCGATGAAGTGGATCAGCGCCGCGATGACTTACGATGTGGCCTCTGATGTCGATTTTGAAAACACCGCGCTAGGCCTTGTGCTGGAAAAATGGGCTGCCAAATCGCCGCAGGAGGCCGCGCAGTTCGCGCTTGCCAGCGAGCGTGGTTTTGGCCGCAATCACATGCTGACCACTGTCGCCGCGCAATGGGCCGGACAGGACCCGGCGGCTGCGTTGCAATGGTCCTCCAAGCTGCGCGACGCAGAAGATCGCGATGCCATCGCGACCAGTGTGATCGCCAGCATTGGCGAGGCGAATGTCTCCTCTGCCGCCAATCTCGCGCTCACACTTCCCTCTGGCAGCACACGTGATCAAAGCCTCGGCCTGCTGCTGGATCGCTGGACCTCATCAAACCCCGCCGAGGTCTCGATCTGGGCCACGCAGCAGCTCAAGTCCGGCGGCACGCAGGCACTCAACAGCATCGTCAAAGCCTGGGCGGACTCCGATGTGCAAGCTCTCGGCACCTGGCTCAATAGTTTGCCGCCCAGCCGCCCGCGTGATGAGGGCTTTGCCACGCTCGCCCGCCACCTCGGCCCCACGCATCCCGACCTCGCCGCGCTGTGGGTCGATGCCATCGCCGACGGCGGACTGCGTGATCTCACCGCAAGAACTTTGGGAACCGCACGCTAATGAATCGAGTTCTTCATCTACTCCTGCTCCCCGTTTTTCTATTCTGCCAGACGACGCTGCACGCCTGCCCTTGGTGCAAGCGCTTCGGCATCAAAGAAACCGTCTCGGCCGGCCAGCCTGATCCAGGCGGTAAAATTTTTGGCAAAGCACCGCCTGCGGACAAAACACGTCATTACTACCTCGCCGCCGAGCCTGTGATGTGGACCTGGTCGCCGCTCGGCGTGAACACCAGCAAGCCGCTGCCGCTGCCACCGTATCTGGAAGAGCAGCCCGGCAGCTCCAAAGTGCGCTATGTGCAATACACCGACGCCACGTTCACCAAACGCGCGCTCGACACGCCGCGTCTCGGCATCCTCGGCCCCGTGCTGCGCGGCATGACCGGTGAATACCTCAGCGTCACCTTTCTCAATCACGCTCCTTGGCCGCTGAGCATCCATCCGCATGGCGTGCGCTACGACAAAGACAACGAAGGCGCCTACACGGAGCCAGATCCTGGCAAAGGCTCCGCCATCGGCCCCGGAGCGACCTTCACCTATATCTGGCAGCTCGATGACATGAGCGGCCCGCAACCTGATGAACCCAGCTCCAAAGGCTGGCTCTACCACTCGCATTGCAAAGACGACGAGGAGATCAATCTCGGCTTGATGGGCTTCATCGTCGTCACCGATCCCGCCCGTGCGCGGCCTGATGGCACGCCAGCCGATGTCGATCGCGAGATGCCCGCCATGTTTGTCATCTTCGATGAAACACCGGAGGACGAAGCGCTCGAATACGCAGGCACCGAGGCCGGCAAGCGCATGACGCCACGCACCGCCGCCGAGACGCTCAATCTCAGTGCCACCAGCATGCGCCACAGCATCAATGGCCGTCTCTTTGGCAATCTTGAAGGCCTCGACATGCGTCAAGGCGAGCGCGTGCGCTGGTATCTAGGCGCACTCGGCGAGGAAACCGGCCTGCACACCGCGCACTGGCACGGCGCGCGTGTGCGCGAGGAAGGACGCCGCGTTGTCGATGTCATCTCGCTGCTGCCGGGCGAGACCAAAACGGCCGATCACCTCGCCGACCATCCCGGCACCTGGCTGCTGCACTGCCACATCTCCGATCACATGATGGAAGGCATGTTTGCCAACTACACCGTGCACCCCGCCGATGCCAAAGCACCTGCCGATCCCTTTCTCGGCAGCACCACCGCTACCTCTCTGCGCTGGACCAGCGCCGAGATCAACGCCGGCCCCGATGCCGACGCAGGCATCGCCATCGAGCTGCACGGCCTCGTCTCCAGCTACTCCGGCTTCGTTCCGAAAAACAACGCACTCAAACTGCGCATCGGCTCGCATGAAGTCGCCCTGACCTTCCAGGACAAGTCCATCGCCACCGCCGCAGACACGCGCATCGAACTCACCAACCTCAGCGAAAACGGCGTGCTGCCAGGCGAGGCACTGCGCTTCAGACTCACCGTCGAAGGTACCACTTGGCGCCAGGCCCTTGATGCCGCTGGATTAAACAAAGACCACGTCATCATCGCGACCGAACTCCAACTTGGCGAAGTGCGTCACTCCACCCAGCTTGGGCTGAAAAGCACCGTCGCAAGCAAGTGGGTGCTCACTTCAGGGAGAGGGAGTTGAAAATGTGTTGGCAATTACGCTCTCTTTCACGCCCAACGGAAACGTGGGAGGCGGAGGTTTTGGAGCTAACTGATTAGCTGTGGAGCTAGGCGGTGACCTTTTTTACGAAGCAGGCTTTTAGGGCAATCGCGATGCCATCCATTTTGCAGGAGATTTCGTGGTCGCCATCGACCAGGCGGATGGGTTTTGACTTGGTGCCGACTTTGAGGACGTCGGAGGAGCCTTTGAGTTTGATGTCTTTGATCATGGCGACGATGTCGCCATCGATGAGCACGTTGCCATAGGCGTCTTTCACCACACGTTCGGCATCAGGTGCGTCCACCGCTTCGACCTTGGGCCATTCGTGACCGCAGGTGATGCATTCCAGACGGTCAGGGTGTGTGAGGATGTCATTCATCTCGCACATGGGGCAGGCAGGTTGGCTCATAGAGAGCCAGAGGACAGCAGGTGGGTCATTGGATCAAGTAGATCTGTGACGACTGTTTTTTCATTGATTTGGAGGTGTTGCGACTTTTGGGGTGAGATACAGGAGAGTGCTGCGGTGAACTTTTTGGAGATATGCTCAGTTTCGTGGAGTGCCGTTCGGCGGGGGGCAGAGGAGGGTTAGTCATAGCTGGCATCGATGGAAGCTACTGTAGCGATGTCGAGTGGTTGAGTTTGAATGGTTGCGCTTTTGGCCTTTGGTTGGAAGTTAGGCGCAGTGGTTAGGCTTGATCGCATCGTATCAGACCCTGCGTTGATGAACGGGCAGCCGTGTTTGCGTGGGCTGCGGCTTAGTGTGCGGAGGGTGGTCGAAATCGCTGCCAGTTACCCGGATTCGGCCGAGCGTGCCTTGGAGTATCCGGAACTCGAAGACGAGGATATTCGTCAGGCTTTGCATTTTGCGGCGAGGTTTTTGCCGGATGAAATTGTGCCCTTGGTGGATCAAGGGATGGGTTCTGGGCTTCGGCGAAAATCGGTTGAACCTTGATCCAAGAGGTTAGTGGCCTCTCATGCAAGTATGCGCATCTGACGGGTCGGACATTTCGGACGGGTCTGAAGGGCCGAGGTTTGATTGGCCTGGCTTGCTATCTCCTGGGGTAAAATTCAGCAGGCTGTTGGGCACCTAGGGAAGATGGAGAAGCGGAACGCTAGCGGCTGAGTTCGAGCATGCGGAGGAGGGGTTTTTCGGCTTGGGAGCGGAGGTCTTCGGGCATGGTGACTTGGGGGGCCAAGTTTAACAGGGCGTCGTGGAGTTTTTGGAGGGTGTTCATCTTCATGTAGCGGCAGTCGGCGCAGGCGCAGTGGCCGGTGGGGCCGGGGATGAAGCGTTTGTTGGGGACTTCGCGCTCGAGGCGGTGGAGCATGCCGGATTCGGTGACGATGATGAAGGTATTTGAAGGATGGTCGCGGCAATAGTGGACCATTTTTTCCGTGGAGCAGACTTCGTCGGCGAGCATGCGGACGGCGTAGGTGCATTCGGGGTGGGCGACGACGGTGGCGTCTGGGTATTGCTCCTGGATGGCGGCGATGCTGTCGCGGGTGAACTCGACGTGGACGTAACAGGAGCCTTTCCAGAGCTCCATTTGGCGGCCGGTTTGTTCCATGACCCAGGCGCCGAGGTTTTGGTCGGGGACGAAGAGGATGGGGCGGTCCTGGGGGGCGGCGTTGACGATTTTGACGGCGTTGCCGCTAGTGCAGATGCAGTCGCTGAGGGCTTTGACGTGGCCGGAGCAGTTGATGTAGGCGATGACGTAGTAGTTTTTGTCGGCGTTGGCTTTGAGGAAGGCTTCCAACTGGGGGCCGGGGCAGCTTTGTTCGAGGGAGCAGCCGGCGTTGGCGTCCGGGAGGATGACGGTTTTGGTGGGGTTGACGATTTTGGCGGTTTCAGCCATGAAGTGGACGCCGCAGAAGGCGATGACGTCGGCGTTGGTTTCTTTGGCTTTGTAGGCGAGGCCGAGGGAGTCGCCGACGAAATCGGCGATTTCCTGGATGTCGCGGGTTTGGTAGTTGTGGGCGAGGATGACGGCGTTGCGCTCTTTTTTGAGGCGCAGGATTTCGTTTTGGAGGGAGGGAGCGGCGGTGGCGGGCATGGGGAGGGGGGG
>JARXAL010000038.1 GCA_029865835.1 Verrucomicrobiaceae bacterium | reverse complement strand
ACTTTGACGGAGGATTTGCTGCGATCTTTGTCGTAGGTGACGCTGACGAGTTGGAATTCGCCGGCGCTGACGCTGCCTTGTTTGAGGCGTTCGAACTTGCCGGTTTGTTTGTTGAAGATGCGGACGGAGTAGATGCCGCTGCTGGCGCTGATGCCGGAGAGTGCCCAGTCTTTGGCGAAGGACTCGGTTTTTTGTTCGATGACGGCGGTTTTGAGGAGGAAGGGGTTTTTGTCCCACATGGTGAGGTAGCGGTCCTCGGGGTAGGCTTGGGGGACGGCTTCGGCTTCTTCGGTGGGAGGGGTTTCGGTTGGGGACTCTGGAGGGGTTTCGGTTTGAGTCTCAGGGGAAGGGAGAGGGGTTTCTTCGGTGGGGACTTCAGCGGGTGGGGGGGTCTCGTCCTGGGCCATGGCGATGCTGCACGCGCCGAGGAGGGCGGAGAGAAGCAGGCTGGTGGTGAGGAGGCGGAGGGGCATGGCTAGGAGTCGGTCTTGCGATACCATTTTTGCAGGACGAGGGAGACATTCACTTTGGCGGTGTCTTCGTCGTTGGGGGTGATGGCGATGCTGGGGATGCTGATGAAGGAGCCGGGTTGTTGGAGGTCGTAGATCCATCCCATGGTGCTGGTGAAGTCGGCGCGGCCCTGGACCATGGTGGTGGCGGCGAAGAGGCCAGGGAGTTCGGTGGGGTCGGAAGGCTGGTTTTGGATGACCTCGACATTGCGGGTGGTCATGCTGTCCTGGATGATTTTGTTGAGTTCGGTATCGGCGTCGCGCCGGGTGGTGAACGCTGGTTGTTTGCCGCTGATCCAGTCGGCGCGTTTGATCCAGAGGTCCTTTTGGCTCATGAGTTCCTCGGTCTCGGTGCGGAGGAGGCCGAGTTCGTATTCCGCGTCGTCGACACTTTGTTTCCAGGCTTTGAGTTTGAGGACGGCGAGGAGGGCACCACCTGCGACGAGGATGGAAACAAAACCGAGTGCCAGAGTGCGTTCGCGGGAGTTCATGGCTGTGGGTTATTGGGCGGAGACGAGTTCGCTATCCTCGTCGGTGGGGGCGTTGAGGCGACCTTCGGCGCGGAAGGTGGCGCGACCGTCCTGCATGCTGGGGTTTTGAGAGAAGCCTTGATCGAAGCCCCATTCCTTGAAGTAGTCGGAGCCGGTGAGTTGGCCGCGGAAGTCGATGGCGTGCTGGGGAGAGGAGGCTTCACCGTCGATGATGAGGCTGTCGGAGCGGACTTCGAAGCGGGTGATGCGGATGCCTTCGGGTGGGAGGAGGTTGACGAGCTGGTAGAACATCTCGACGACGAATTGGTCCCGGTTGAGGGTGGGATCGAGGGTGGTGAATTGCTGTTGGGCATCGCGGATGGCCTGGACTTCGGGGGCTTGTTCGTCGAGGAGGGCGCGTTCGGCGAGGACGACTTGTTCGCGCATGTAGAGGCGGGCACCGAAGGCGCTGAGGGCGGCGACGAGGACGAGGACGACGGCGCTGACGGTCATGAAGAGCATGCGCTGGCGACTGCGGTCTTCGCGGCCCTGGACGATGGCGTCGGGGAGGAGGTGGTAGGTGCTCTGGGGGAGGCGGGGGGCGCGGGGTGTGGTGATTTTGATGGGGAGTCCGACTTGTTCAGCGAACTCGGGGGAGACAGGAAGGGTGGTGTCGGATTGTTCGATCTCGATGTGGTCGAGGCGAGGCAGGACGTCGCTGAGTTCGAGGGAGGCGAGGATGCAGCCGATTTCGGAGGCGGCGTCGGCGTCCAGGTCGCGGGAGCAGAGGGCTTGAGCGTGGAGGAGTTGGCCGTTTTCGTGGGGGATACCGATGATCCAATGCTGCGCTTCCTGCCAGAGGGAAAGGGTGCCTGGGAGGAGAGGGTGGAAGCAGGCGGCGGGTGCGAATGAGGAATCGAGGGTGCGGGAGAGGTCGGCTTCGTCGGGTTGGGAGCCGTCGGTGAGGAAGACGGAGGCGGCGGGATCCCGGCCGGTGGTGTCGAGGGGAGAGACCTGGAGGCGGTGGGCGGAGAGGTCGTCGGGGGAGAGGCCAGCGGCTTCGAGTTCGAGGTGGACGGTGGCGTTGCGCTGGGTGGGATCCGAAGAGAGAACGCGGACGGGGATGCTGAGGGTGTGGGCGGTGGGAAGGGCGACCCAGGTGGGGGTGCCTTTGAGATTGGACTCTTGAATGGCGGGGTCTGAGCCGCGGGCACGCCAGGACTCCGGGCCGGTTTGGCCAGGGATGAGCATGAGGTCCGGGGTGTTTTTCATTCGAAAGATCTCTGAATGGTAACGCCGTCCAGATTGTTTCGAGTGTATCAGTGGGTTTTGGGGGGTGCAAGTGCCGTCCTTCGGACTAGGGCGGGATTAAATTGGCCTCAAACGGCGAGTTCTGTCAGCGTTTGTTGGAGGATGGATTGCTGGAGGGTGGCCATGGCGGCGGCGGAGTCGGGGTCGTGGTCGTCCCAGCCGCCGAGGTGGAGGAGGCCGTGGATGAGGTAGAGGGCGGTTTCGTCGGGGACGCTGAGGCCGTGGGAGAGGGATTGGCGGGCGGCGGTGTCTAGGGAGATGAGGATTTCGCCGTGGTGGAAGGTGATGACGTCGGTGGGGGTGGGGTCATCGAGGAATTCGCCGTGGATGGTAGCGATCTCGGGGTCGGTCATGAGGGTGACTTCGATTTCGGAGAGATCAGCGAGGACGTTTTCGGTGGGGCGAGCGGCGGCGAGGCAGGCGGGGAGGGCGTGGTGGCCGATTTGTTCGAGGCGAGTGAGGCAGGGCGGGGAGAGTTTTTCTGCGTCAGGGGTGATGTGGATCTCGATGACTGGGAACGCGGGGGATGCCGGGGAGAGCATGACGGGGTTGGGTTTGATGACCCGAGTCAGGCGGCGGAGGCGGACTTGCCGGTGGGTGGTTGAGCGCCTTGAGTGGGTCGACGGCGATTGCCTTCGCTGTGGATGGGAAAGGAGGCTTCGATGATGGCGTCGGGCGGATTTTGCGGGGAGCGGCCGCCTGGGGGGAGGTCGGTGGCGGCGTCGGTGCCGGGGTGGCCGTATTTGATGCGGCCGTGCATCATGCTGAGGAGGCTTTTGGCGAAGCTGGCTTTGACGCGAGCGAGTTCGGCGATGGTGAGGTCACACTCGTCGAGTTGGCCATCGGAGACGCGGTGTTGGATGATGGAGTTGATGAGGGATTCGATGCGGGAGGCGTTGGGTTTGTCGAGGCTGCGGGAGGCGCTTTCGACGGCATCGGCGAGGGAGATGATGGCGGCTTCTTTGAATTGGGGGCGGGGGCCGGGGTAACGGAAGACGTCTTCGGAGACTTGGGGGATGTCGTCCTCGTTGGCTTTGGTTTCGCCGGCTTGTTTGAGCATTTCAGCGCGTTGGTCGAGGGCGCGTTTGTAGAAGTAGTAGGCGAGGGTGGTGCCGTGGTGCTGCTCGATGACATCGAGGATTTGGCAATTGAGATTGTGTTTGATGCCGAGGTCGACGCCGTCTTTGACGTGGGCGATGAGGACAAGGGCGCTCATGCGGGCGGTGAGATCGTCGTGGGGGTTCTCCCCGGGGGGCATGTTTTCGATGAAGTATTCGGGTTTGGAGAGTTTGCCGATGTCGTGGAAGTAAGAGCAGACGCGGCACATGGTGGCACCGGCGCCGATGGTTTCGGCGGCGGCTTCGGAGAGGCTGGCGACCATGAGGCTGTGGTGGTAGGTGCCGGGGGCCTCGATGCTGAGGCGGCGCATGAGGGGGTGGTTTAGGTCGGAGAGTTCGAGCCAGGAGATGTCGGTGGTGACGCCTGAGAGGGTTTCGAGGACGGGGAGGAGGCCGCTGACGATGATGCCAGTGAGGAAACCGGAGAAGAAGGGGAGACCGAGGAGGGTGGAGAAGGTGATTTCGGTGTCGCTGTTGGAGGCGATTTGGAGGATGAGGGAGAAGCCGGCGGCGACGAGTCCGAGATAGAGGCCGGCTTTGAAGAGGTGGCTGCGGCGGCGGACTTTGCGGGTGAAGGCGACGCTGAGGAAACCGACGAGAGTGGAGGCTGCGAGGTAGGTGACGGGGCTGACGGAGACGGCGATGAGGACGCCGAGGAGGGTGACGTAAATGGCGGCGAAAAGCCCGGCTTTGCGGCCTAGGAGGACCGAGAGAAAGAGGGGGGCGGTGGCGTGAGGCAGGGAGAGGACGAGGAGGATGCCCGTCCAGCCTTGTTTGTAGCCAAAGTCGAGGAGGGCGACAACGACGGAGAGGTGAACGGCGATGGTGCCAAGAACCAGGGCGAGGGAGCGGTTGTCCGTGATGACATCCCGCATGGTGACGCGGATGTGGATGATGAGGCCGGTGACCAGGGCGGCGGCGCAGGAGTAGATGAGGAGGCCGGGTTGGGTGAGACCGTCGGTGACCTTTGAGCCGAGGACCATGAGGACCGCGATGGCAGCGACGAAGAGGCCGAAGAGGACGACGGTGGCTGCGGGATGGGTGCGGAGATTGTCAGTCCAACCGCCTTCCTGATGTTTGCGACGAACGCGCCCACACGAGAGTCCCTCGCGCTGCAGTTTGGCCCTGCGTGATGATTCGAACATTTTTGTTTGGGAGAGACGTCGCCAAAAGTTAGCACGCGACGCTCAAATCACAAGTCTGATTCGGCTGAGATTATTCCGTTATGGATCGGAAATAAGCGGCTAACTCGCTGATAGAGAGACGTTTGATGTTTTTGCCGTAGGTAGCGAAAGATAGAGGTTTATTCGCTGGCGGCGGTGACGGTGAGGACTTCTTCGAGGGTGGTGATGCCTTCGGAGGCTTTGCGGAAGCCGTAGTAGCGCATGGGGATCATGCCGTCGGCAAGCGCTTGGGCTTTGAACTCCATGGCGGTAGCACGGCTGTTGATTTTCTCCTGGAGTTTCTCGGACATGAGGCAGATTTCCATGATGGCGAGTCGTCCGGAGAAGCCGGTGCCGCGACAGGAACGGCAGCCGACAGGGCGACAGAGTTTGTCCCGCCACTCCAGGGGGAAGCCGATGGCGGAGAGGTGGCTGTCCTCGTAATGGTTGGGTTGTTTGCAGAAGGGGCAGAGGGTGCGAACGAGGCGCTGGGCCTGGAAGGCGCGGACGGAGGAGGAGATCATGAAGGGCTCGATGCCCATGTCGAGGAGACGGGAGATGCCGCCGACGGCGTCGTTGGTGTGGAGGGTGGAGAAGACGAGGTGGCCGGTGAGGGCGCCGCGGATGGCGATTTCGACGGTTTCGTGGTCGCGCATTTCCCCGACCATGATGACGTTGGGGTCGCCACGGAGGATGGAGCGGAGGCCGGCGGCGAAGGTGAGGTCGATCTCGGGTTTGACGGCGATTTGGATGATGCCGTCGAGTTTGTTTTCGACGGGGTCCTCGATGGTGACGATGCGGCGTTCCTTGGTGTTGAGCTCTTTGAGGAAGGTATAGAGGGTGGACGACTTGCCGGACCCGGTGGGGCCGGTGACGAGGATGATGCCGTTCGGTTTGGCGAGGAGATCACGGATGGTGGCCTCGGTGCCGGGGTCGAGGCCGAGGGCGTTCATGTCGAACTTTTTGCGGGTGAGGAGGCGGAGGGCGACGGATTCGCCATTGACGCTGGGGATGGTGGCGACCCGGACGTCGATGGGTTCGCCATCGAGTTCGAGGTTGATGCGGCCATCCTGGGGGAGGCGGCGCTCGGCGATGTCGAGGTTCGCCATGATTTTGAGGCGGGAGATGAGCGAGGCCTGGAGGACGCGCATGTTGGGGGGGACAGGGACTTCGAGGAGTTTGCCGTCGACGCGGTAGCGGATGCGGAGGTCGCGCTCGAGGGGTTCGACGTGGATGTCGGTGGCGCGCTCTTTGAGGCCCTCGCGGAAGATTTGGTTCACGAAGTTGAGCACGGTGGCTTCTTCGTCGGCTTCGTCGAGGACGTTGACCTCCTGTTTGAGGTCGTCGTCGTCGATGTCGCCGCGACCTTCGAGGAGTTGCTCGAAGTTTTCGGCGCCGACGCCGTAACCCTGGTGGAGGGCTTCGAGGATGCGATGGCGGCTGGCGACCTGCCAGTGGACGCGTTTGCGGAGTTCGTGGCCGACGGCCTGGCGGGCGTCGAGGTCGAAGGGGTCGTAAGTGAGGAGGGTGGCTTCGATGCTGGAGACGTGGAGGGGGTAGATGCGATGGCGGAGGGCGAGGCGTGGGGGGAAGCGATTGTGGAGGCCTTCCTGGGGTTCGATGGAGGCTTCGCTGTAGAAGGGGAGGTGAACATGGCCCGCGAGGGATTCGAAGAAGCGTTCTTCATCGACGACACCGGCCTCGAGGACGGCGGGGACGAGGGCCTGACGGCGTTCCATGGCGTCATCGAGAGCGACGCGGAGACGTGGGGAATCGGTGCAACCGGCTTCGGTGGCGGTTTGGGTGAGGAGATCGACGAGGCTGGGGGAGGGCATGTGGAGAGGGGAGATGCGTGGAGAGTGAACGCAGGGGGAGGGCGAAAGTTGTGGGGATAGTGGGAAAAGTCGGGGGGGCTACTTTGAGCCGATGCACCAGAGGGCTTTTTGGGTGCGGATGATGAACTGGTTGTTGGAGGGAACGAGGGAGGAGTTGGTGGGTTCGCCGACATCGGCTTGGGAGAGGATTTCGAGTTTCTGGGGGTTGGCTTTGAAGACGACGGTCTGGCCTGTTTGGCTAAGGGAGTAGATGGTGTCGCCAGCGAGGACGAAGGAGCCCCAGGATTTGGAGGAGCCGGGGAGGCGGTCTTTCCAGAGGGTTTTGCCGGATTGGATGTCGAGGCAGAAGGCGACGCCGCCGGAGTCGTGGTAATAGTAGAAGCCGTCTTTGATGACACCGGTGCCGATGCCGCCGTTGTGGCGGATTTCCTGCCAGAGGCGGGATGGGGTGACATCGCCGGAGCCGCCGGTTTTGACGGCGATGGAGTTGCCGTAGTAGCCGCCGAGGGCGACGACGATGCTTTGATCGACCATGGGGGAGGTGTAGACGAGGGGGTTGAGTCCGGAGCAGGTCCAGAGGACCTTGCCGGTGGCAGGGTCGAAAGCTTTGAGTTCCATGGGGAAGCTCATGATGAGTTCGGAGCGACCGTTGGCGGAAGTGATGATGGGGGTGCTGAAGGAGCCGATGATGCCTTTGCCCTGGCCTTTGAAGCCGTCGGTGCGTTCGCCGGGTGCCCAGTCGGGTTCGTTCCAGGTCCAGACGGTTTCGCCGGTGGTTTTGTTGAGGGCGGTGAGGAAGGCGCCTTTGCCGGGGCCATGGTAGTGGATGCAGAGGTCGCCGTGGAGGATGGGGGAGGTGGAGTTGCCCCATTCGTGGGAGATGGGGCCGAAGTCGCGGTGCCAGAGTTGTTTGCCGTCGAGGTCGTAGGCGACGAGTCCGGCGGAACCGAAGGAGGCGATGACGATTTGGCCGTCGGTGGCGGGGGAGGCGGAGCAGTAGGGGTTGGTGCGGTGGGTGGTTTCGGGTTTGTCATAGGTGAGGCCGTTTTTCCAGAGGAGCTTGCCGTCGAGACGATTGAAGCACATGACGCCGCGCCAGTGGGTTTCGGAGACGGGTTGGGTGACGAAGATGCGGTCACCATGGATGATGGGGGTGGAGTTGCCAGGTTCGGGGAGTTCGACACGCCAGACGACATTTTTGTCATGGGACCAGGTGGTGGGGAGGTTGGTTTCGGAGGTGTGGCCGGAGCCTGAAAGGTCGCCGCGCCAGGAGGGCCAGTTGGCGTAGGTGACAGATAGGAAGGGCAGAAGGAGAAGGCTGAGGAGAGCGGCTTTCATGAGATTGAAATGATAGAAGCGTGTGGAAGAAACAAAGTCGATGCGAGAATCCACTTCTTGCCAAATGGAACGCATTTCCTGCTCGACAGGATGTGGGGGGCGGATACGTTTGTCGACCCGAGGGAGACTTGGGGCATTAGCTCAGTTGGTAGAGCGTCTCGTTCGCAATGAGAAGGTCAGCGGTTCGAATCCGCTATGCTCCACCCTTTTTGTTTAAAGAAAATTGAATCAAGGGTGGTGATGTAGTAGAGGGAACAGAAAGATTGGATCTGGTGGGTCGGTTTAGGGGGGATGAGAATGATCCTTGCGGCAGCGTTGTTGCTCATGAGTGTGTAGAGGAGTGAGGTGAGGACTTTTCCGGTGATGCCGTCGATGACTCATCCTTCGATTTAGAAGTTTGATAGCCGCGAATGGATTTATGTGAATCGCGGGATGGTTGTGGAATGCCAAAAGGAGCGGGTGTCGGATCGGAGGGAGCTTTTGCTGAGGCTGAATGGAATCGGGAGTAAGCGAAATAATGTGCAGGGGTTTTCGATCTAGCGGCGGAATTGCGGGATCATGTGGTCACGCTGATGTTTCCGAATGACCTGTCGGCGACGGCGTGCGCAGCCGATAGGAACCCGAAGGCCTTTGATCAACTGCCCCGGAATATCATTGAGGGTGGGAAGGCGAGTTATCAAGATGAATGCCAAGAGTTGATTATTACCCGGGTTGTTTGCATCGAAAATCGACCGATCAAACTGCTGCAGTTTTTGCAACGCCGGTGGCCTGCGGAGGTGTCAGGACAGTTTCTCAAGGCGGATGGAACGCCCGAATGGGAATCCATCGCGGTGGCGGGCCTATTTCAAGGTGGCGATCATACGGCGTTGATCGGGACCCTAAACGGGGAGGCGTGGGTAATGTGTTTTGTCGCGCCCAAGGATAGCGGTAAGAGACTTCAGGCACAGGCGGCGTGTTATGGAAATGAGTCGGCGACACCCAAGGGTTTGTATTTTGCCTTCAATCATCATCCAGATCCGAATGGTTGCGCGTCGGAGCGGCAATTTGACGATCTGAAGGCGTCGGGTTGGGTGCCTGTGGCGCGCCTGTGGAGGTGAATACTGAGGACTTTTCTTTTCGCTATGCGCGCATTCTCGATATCGACTATCAGTCGGTGACGGGGGTGGAGAGCAAGGGGGCGAAGACGGCACACTTCGGCGGTCCACACGAAGTATGCGAAAGGCTGGGAGCGAGTGTGGACCCACCTGCTGGCGGAAACCTCGGTGGAATGTGTGTCAAGATGGGGCTGGGATTCAAGTAGATGGATTTGCCTTCGAACGCGATGGGATTGCACAGTCGTGGTGGGTTTGCGGGGGAGTATTCGAGAATGCGATCCGAGCGAACGTGTGGTCGGGCTTCCGCCTGTTCGCTGGCTAATACCAGTGAGAGGAGGTCGGTGGTGGAAGTGCTGCGGTGCCCTGCCGAAGAGGAGAGGGGGAACGAGATGAAGTCTTTCACGGAGGTCTAGAATCGGTTGATCGTGGATCTGCTGGCGATTCTGTTTGAAACGCTCGTTGGTGAGATGGTGCGTTGAGGGCCTAACAATGTGAATTAGAGGGTGGTAATGGCTGCTGTATTCATTGAGGGCAAGTCACTCGTAGAACTTTAGGCCCGTGTGAGTTGCTGCGGGAAAAATCTAAATATTGTTCTTCCTACGGTTCTTTTGATCTGATAAAAGCGCAGCATGGTGAAATTACGAAACTCTGCATGGATCGGAATATTTGTAGTCTTGGTTACTACACTTGCGCTTGGATTGTTGTGGTTGGCGAAGCCAAAGAAGTCTGATGCCAAAGAAAATGTTACGAGTGTGACGATTGCTGAGACGACTGAGAAGAGAACTGAAGCATCCGGGTCGCGCGATATCATGAGCAGGCTCAGGCCTGGTGGATTGCCGGAGATCGATCTGCGGCAGAAGACGTTATCGGCGCTCAAGTCATCAGCCGAGCGCGAGACCGCTGCCGCCAGCTTGCGCCAAAAAATTCCCGGTGTGCAGATCGACTTCGATGCCGTCACCGGTGCACCCGCTAACATCACAGCCGTTGGAAAATTCTTGAGCAAGCCGGATGGTTCAGACGCTGCCGGGACCGATCCGCTGAATGCTGTGCGACGTTTTGTCGATGCAAATTCGGCATTGTTTGGCCATCAATCCATTGCCCTTGCGAAAGGAAACTCCCGCGTCACGCGCGATGACGTGACGGCGCACAGCGGGATGCGGACGCTGGTGTGGAACCAGGAGCTAGATGGCATCCCCCTCTTCAATACGATCTTCAAGGCAAACCTCACGAAGCACGGAGATGTGGTGACGCTCAGTTCGCATTTTCTCAGCGATCCCGCAGCCGCCGCGCAGATTCCTGCGCAGCAGCGCGCGGCGCTAATCACGCAGCCGATGGTTGATGCGACAAGAGCCGTATCGCTGGTTGCGGCTTCATTGAATGACGCAGTGCCTGCGGATCGAGTCGTCCCACAGGGCTCGGCAGATGGTGCAGAGAGGATGCAGCGTTTTACTGCTCCTGGTCTGAGTGATACTACGGCGAAGATGACGTGGATGCCGATGAGCTCGGATGAATTGAGGCTGGCGTGGGATGTGACGGTGTATAGCCTAGCGCGGAATGAGATGTTCCGCTCCGTGGTGGATGCGGAGAGCGGCGAGGTGCTCTATCGTACGAGCCTGACGGCGGATATCAGCGATGCGACTTATCGTGTGTATGCGGACGCGGTGAGTAAGCAGCCGTTCGACAGCCCGTTCTCGATGACGCCGGGGCCTCGTGTAAAATCGAGCCTCCAGCCGTTGGAGGCTTCGCGTCAGGTGCTGACCTTGCAGGCGGAGAATACGACGGCATCGCCGAACGGTTGGATCAACGACGGGAACATGGAGACGCTGGGCAACAACGTCGATGCGCACACGGACACGGACGCGAACAACATCGCCGACCTGCCGCGGCCGAACGGCGGAGCGCTGCGCGTGTTCGATTTCCCCGTCGATTCCACGCAGTCGCCCACGACCTACAAATCGGCGCTGGTGACGCAGTTGTTCTACATGAACAACTGGATTCACGACAAGACCTACGCGTTGGGTTTCACGGAGAGCGCGGGGAATTTCCAGACGGATAACTTTGGTCGCGGTGGACTGGGTAACGACGCGGTGCTGGCAGACGCGCAAGACGGCAGCGGCACGAACAACGCGAATTTCTCGACACCGGCTGACGGCAGCCCTGGGCGCATGCAGATGTACATCTGGACGGGTCCGAACCCGGACCGTGACAGTGATTTCGACAATGACATCATCATCCACGAATACGGTCACGGGGTGAGTAATCGCCTGGTTGGCGGTGGCGTGGGCATCAGTGCGCTGCAACCCCGCGGCATGGGTGAGGGCTGGTCTGACTTTCTGGCCGTCACGATGCTGTCTCAAGAGGGCGATGATCTACACGGCAATTACGCGATGGGCGGCTACTCGACGCTGCTGCTGAGCAACATCAGCACGAACTATTACTTCGGCATCCGCCGCTTCCCATATGGACCGGACCGCACGAAGAGTCCGCTCACCTACCGGGACATCGACCCGACGCAGGCGCTGCCGCACATAGGCGTGCCGCTCTGTCCGCGCTACTCGAGCGCGAATGGATCGCCGGATCAATTTCATGCGCAGGGCGAGGTGTGGTGCAACATGCTCTGGGAGGTGCGCCACAATCTGGTGAGCAAACACGGTCATGCGGTGGGCAATCAGCGCGCGCTTCAGATCGTGATCGACGGCATGAAGCTCGCGCCGGCGAACCCGACCTTCATCCAGGCGCGCGATGGCATCATCCAGGCGGCGCTCGTGGCCTTTCCGGCGGACATGGGCGAGGTGTGGTCGGGCTTTGCGAAACGTGGCATTGGCTTTGGCGCGTCCGGTCCGGCGAACAGCACGACCACGGGCGTCGTGGAGTCCTACTCGGTGCCCGATGCGCTCCAGATCGATGACCGGAACGGCTGGAACATCTTGGGCGACAAAGGCGGCCCCTTCGCGCCGACGAGCAAGGTCTTGGTGATCAGCAACACAAGCGGCGCCGCGATCAACTGGACCGCCGCGACGGGTGCCGCGTGGCTGGCGGTGAGTCCTGTCTCGGGCACTCTGGCTGCGGGTGCATCCGCGCCGCTCACCTTCACCACGCAGGCGGCGGCGGTGGCTCCGGGTTATCACGGGACGGATTTGGTTTTCACCAACACGACCAGCGGCCTGAGCCAGCGCATCAGTGTGAGGCTCGAGGTGACGCCGCCACTGGTGCAGCTCTTCGATCTGGCCAGTGATCCGGGCTGGACGCGCGCGGCTGAGTGGGCGTTTGGCACTCCGACGGGTGGCGGTGGCGGCACGGGCAATGCGGACCCGACCTCTGGCGCGACGGGCAGCTCGGTTTTCGGTGTCAATTTGTCCGGCAATCACTCGGCGACAGTTACAGGACCGCATTATCTTACATCAGCGCCCGTGAGCCTGTCGAACCGCGTGCAGACACGGCTGCGCTTCAAGCGCTGGCTGAACGCCGCCGCCGTCACTGCCAGCCGCAACACGGTGGAACTGTCCACGGACGGCACGACGTGGCGCGAGGTCTTCGTCAATGAAGGCACGGTCACGGCGGACAGCGCGTGGCAGACGATCGAGTGCGACATCTCCTCGGTGGCCGACAACCAGTCGCAGGTGTGGGTGCGCTGGGGCTATCAGACGCTGAGCACCGCGTCGCCCTATTCCGGCTGGAACATCGATGACGTGGAGTTCCTCGGCGAGCCGACCAATGCGATCATCCTCACCGGGCCATCCAGCGCGACCGAGGGCGGCGCGGCGGCGACGCTCACCGTGACACTGACGCAGGCGCAGGTGGGCACGACGACGGTGGCGCTGGCGTCGAGCGACACGAGCGCGGCCACGGTGCCGGCGAGCGTGTCGCTGGCGGCGGGTGAGTTGACGAAGACTTTCGATGTGACGCCAGTGGATGATGCGGTGGCGGACGGGCCGCAGGTCACCACGATCACGGCGACGGCGGCGGGGATCGGCCCTGGCACGAAGGGCTTCACGGTGGATGACAATGAGAGCGCGGTGCTCACGCTGAGTGTGCCGCCGACGACGGCGGAGGGCGCGGGCGCGGTGCTCGCATCGGTGACGCGCAGCGTGGTGAATGCCAGCCCGGTCACGGTGACGCTCGCATCGAGTGATGCCTCGAACGCATCCGTGCCAGCCTCGGTCGTGATCCCCGGCGGCAGCGCGAGCGTGGATTTTCTCGTCACGGCCATCGACGACAACCGCATCGACGGCACGCAGAACCTCGTGATCAGCGCGTCGGTCTCCGGCTGGACG
Organism: Verrucomicrobiaceae bacterium; assembly: GCA_029865835.1. Classification (GTDB taxonomy): domain Bacteria; phylum Verrucomicrobiota; class Verrucomicrobiia; order Verrucomicrobiales; family Verrucomicrobiaceae; genus JAGRPD01. The sequence goes on along the minus strand of JARXAL010000038.1, from coordinate 610 downwards.
GGAGCGACGGCGCCGCTGGCCGTGACGGACAATGAGAACACGAACCTCGCCCTCACACTGCCAGCTAATGTGACCGAGGGAGCGGCGGGCACGGGCACGGTGACGATCTCCGGCACGCTGACCGCGCCGCTGGTGGTGTCGCTTTCCTCCAACAACCCGCGCCTCACCGTGCCGGCCACGGCCACCATCGCGTCGGGGACGACCTCGGCGACGTTCTCGCTCACCACTCCGAATGACGCTTTGGTGGAGACCAATGCGACGGTGACGATCACCGCGAGCACGTCGGGCTTCACCAATGGTACGGCCAATACGACGGTGATCGACAATGACCTTCATCACTTTGGCTGGGGCACGATCACAAGCCCGAAGACGCGCGGCGCGGCCTTCAGCGTGACTATCACGGCGCAGAACCAGAGCAATAGTACCGTGACGGGCTTCACCGGCACCGTAAATTTGAGCGGTGCTGGCACGGGCGGCGCGGTTTCGATGACACCTACGGCGACGACGGCCTTCACCGCCGGTGTGTGGACGGGCAATGTGACGATCAATGACTTTGCCACGAGCGTGGCGCTCACAGCGAACGACGGTGCGGGGCAGACGGGGTTGAGCA
>JARXAL010000290.1 GCA_029865835.1 Verrucomicrobiaceae bacterium | reverse complement strand
GAGGGGGGATGGTGGCGTTTTGGGTGGGCTTGGTTGGGGTGATGCTGTTGGGGTTGGGGATGCTAGGGTGGGCGTGGTGGAAGCGGCCGTCGGTGTATGCGGTGTGGGCGTTGTGGGATCGGGAAGCGGGGCGGCGGGAGGCGTTTGCGGCGGCGTGGTGGTATGAGTCGAGGGAGGTGCGGACGGAGGCTGAGGAGAGGCATTTGAAGGTGCAGGCGGCTGAGTTGCCGGGGGCGCTGGGGAGGCTGGGGGTGGAGATGCCGGTGGTGAGAGTGGGTCGGTTGGGGTGGGTGATTTTGGGGTTGGTGATGACGGGTGTGGCGGGGTGGTGGATGGATGCGGTGAGGCGGGGGCCGGAGTTGAGTGCGGAGATGGTGGCGGCGGCGCGTGTGGCGGCGGAGAAGTTGGCGGGGATGGAGGTGAAAGCGGAGAAGTTGGCGGGGCTGACGGAGGAGGAGCGGAAGGGTTTGGAGGGACAGATCAAGGGGGCGGCGGAGGCGCTGTCGCAGAGTGCGGGCAAGACGGCGCGGGAGGTGCTGGATGCGCTGGAGCAGGGGGCGAGGGAGGCGGAGAAAGTGGCGGTGGGGGTGGGGGCGGGAGAGGAGGCTTGGGCATCTGAGGCGTTGACGGAGGCGCTGAGGAAGCAGGCGGATACGGCGGATTTGGGCGATGCGGTGGCGGATCGGAAGGGAGGCGAGGCGGCGGATGAGGCGGAGGCGTTGGCGGGGAAGATTGAGGCTGGGGGTGAGGAGCAGACGGAGCGATTGGAGGGGGTGTTCAATGAGGTGAATGCGGCGGCGGTGCCGGAGGATGGGGAGCGTTTGGTAGGGAGCGGGGTGAGCGAGGTGGCGAAAAATTTGAAGGGTGGAGAGAGGGCGAAGGCGAGTGAGGCGATGCGACAGATGGCGCAGCGTTTGAGGGAGATGCAGGGGCAGCAGCAGACGCAGGAGGAGTTGGAGCGGTTGGCGCAGCAGTTGCGGGAGGCGGGGGGGCAGATGGCGAATGCGGGCGCGGAGGGGGAGGCGATGCAGGCTTTGAATGAGGGATCGCAAGGTCAGTCGACGAAGGGAGGGGGGCAGTCGGGAAAGGCTGAGTCTGCGCAGGGGCAAGGTGGTCAGGAAGTGCAGATGGCGCAGGTGAGTGAGGCTCCGGAGTCGGGGGCGAGTGGTCAGGGTCAGGAAGGGCAGGCGGGGCAACAGGGGCCGCAGTTGAGTTTGGGGGAGGGCAATCCGAACGCGGGGAAAGGTGGGGAGAAGCCGGAGGAGGGGACTCCGATGTTGATGGCGCCGGTGCCGGGGCAGGATGCGGGTGACAAGCCGCCGGAGATGATGGTGATGATGCCGGGGAGTTCGCCAAGCAATGGGTCCATTGTGGGTGCGGGGTCGGGGTTGCCGCCGGGGTCGGCGAAGAGTGAGATGAAGGGGGAGGAGACGGCGGTGCCGGAGAGTGTGAAGTCGGCGATGGCGAAGGCGGAGAAGACGGGCGAGGGGGCGTCGTCGGTGCGGCAGGTGGAGGGTGGGGCTCCGCGAGAGGAGGGGGTGAGTCAGGGGAGTGCGGCTTTGAGTGTGGAGTTCATGGAGGCGCAGGAGGCGGCGATGGATGAGGCGGCGCTGCCGATGGCGCGGAGGGAGCAGGTGAGGCGGTATTTTAATGCGTTGAGGAAGCGGTTGGAGGGGGGGAGGGAATGAGGATTGCCGATTGCGGATTGCGGATTGCGGAGGGCGGAGGGCGGAGGGCGGAGGGCGGAGGGGGTGACTGGGAGATGGGGAGATGGGGAGAGAAAATGGGGCTGGTGATTTGGGTGGGGTCTGCGTTAATGGGGGTGTTGTTTTTTGATCATGGCTGATTCTTTTCCTGAAATCTTTAAGGGCTTACGAGCGGAGACGCAGAAGGCGGTGGTGGGGTATGATGAGATGCTGACGCATGTGCTGGTGGCGATTTTTGCGGGGGGGCATGTGCTTTTGGAAGGGGTGCCGGGGCTGGGGAAGACGTATTTGGTGCGGGTGCTGTCGCAGGTGATCGGGCTGGATCCGGGGCGGGTGCAGTGCACGCCGGATTTGATGCCGGCGGACATTCTGGGGACGCACATTGTGGGGGAGGATGAGAATGGCAGGCGGGTGCTGCGTTTTGAGGAGGGGCCGGTGTTTCGCAATTTGCTGCTGGTGGATGAGATCAATCGGGCGACGCCGAAGACGCAGGCGGCGCTGCTGGAGGTGATGCAGGAGCGGAATGTGACGACAGGCGGGGAGAGGCATCCGCTGCCGGAGCCGTTTTTTGTTTTGGCGACTCAGAATCCGATGGAGATGGAGGGGACTTATCCGCTGCCTGAGGCACAGTTGGATCGCTTTTTGTTCAAGGTGAAGGTGCCGTTTCCGGACATTGAGAGTTTGGTGGAGATTTCGAGGCGGACGACGGGGTTTGAGGAGCCGAAGTTGAAGGCGGTGCTGACGGGGAAGAATCTGATCAAGTGGCAGAAGCAGCTTTCGCTGATTCCGGTGCCGGATCCGGTGGCGCATTATGCGTCGCGATTGATCCTAGCGACGCATCCGGAGCAGCCGGATGTGCTGCCTGAGGTGAAGCGGTATGTGGCTTATGGGGCGAGTCCGCGGGGATTGCAGGCGTTAATCAAGGGGGCGCGGGTGTGGGCGGCGCTGCATGCGGCGACGAGTGTTTCGACGGAGGATGTGCGGGCGCTGGTGCATGTGGCGCTGAGGCACCGGATCATTTTGAATTTCGAGGGGGAAGCGCAGCAGGTGAAGGTGGACGATTTGATCGACAAGGTGCTGGCGAAGGTGATGACGCCGGCGGGGGAGGCGGAGTGATCAGTAATCAGTAGTCAGTAATCAGTGGTCAGTAGTGAGTAGTCAGTAATGAGTAGTGAATGGATTGCGGATCTTTGTTAGTTGGGGCGGTGGGCGGTGATGAGGTAGTTGTTGAAGGGGGTTTTGCCCCAGAGGGGGGTGAAGGTGAGGTGGAGGCCGGCGGCGCGGAGGGGGGCTTCGAGGGACTCTCGAGTGGGGTGTGAGAGGGGGCTGTTGGGCATCCAGCGAATCCAGCGGGCGAAGTGGTCGGTGGAGTGGGTGATGCGGGCGCGCCAGGAGGGGTCGTTGAGGCCGTTGCGGATGATGAGGCGGTGGTTGGGTGCGGTGATGCAGGTGGCGGCGCGGGAGAGGAGGTCGTGTTGGAGCTCTGGAGGGAGGTATTGGAGGACGTCGAGGAGGGTGACGTGGCCTTGATGAGGGGCGGGGTTCCAGGTGGCGAAGTCGCTGGTTTGGAAATTGATGTCGGGCCAGTGGTGGGTGGCGATGGTGCGTGCGGCAGTGATTTTTTGCGCGTCGATATCGAGTCCGTGGATGGGGCCGAGGTAGTGTTGGGATTTGAGGTAGAAGGGGAACAGGCCAGCGCCGCATCCGAGGTCGACGAGGGGTTGATTTTGCGCGTCTGCCAGGGCGCGAGTGACGGCGGGGTAGAGGGGGTCGGTGCGGATTTTCCAGTAGACGTAGGAACGCAGGAAGCGGCCCGGGTAGAGGCCGGAGAGGGACTTGGCCAGACGGCGTACTCGATCAGGCGAGTCGGGGAGTTCGACGGGCGATGAGGCGGCGGGCCGATGCATTCAGCGAGTGAGTGGGGCCGGTGCCGAGCGGGAGTTTACAGCATGCCCGGGGTGTAGGTGGGGGGGCGGTTGCCAATGCGGGCGCGCATTTCACGGTCATCCAGGGCGGCGTCGACGGCGTCTTGGAGGGCGCGTGAGGTGAGCTCGCGGAGGAGGGGAACGGGGGAGCCGGAACCGGGGCGGTAGGCGGTGCTTTGGCGTTCGCCGGTGTAGATGCGTGAGAAGACAATCTGGCCGCTGCCGGCGCGGATGATGTTGATGCGGAGGCGGGCGTAGCCGTAGGGGTGGACGATTTGCTGGCAGTAGAGGTCGAGGACTTCACCGGTGATGATGTATTTGGCGCGGTCGTTGCCATTGAGCATGCCGCGGGCTTCGAGGGCGTGGGCGAAGGCGTTGGGGACGATGGCTTCGACGGGAGTGCGGGTGGTGACGTTTTCGACGGGGGTGCCGATGGGCATGCGGACGGTGCCGAGGAAGTAGGGGCCTTCGCGGCGAAGGTTGACGAACTGGCCGACGCCGAAGTCAGGGGTGCCGCGCATCATTTGCCCTGGGCGTGGCTGGTAGTCCAAGCTCACCTGGGACGAGACGCAACTGCTGAGCAGCGTGGCTGCGGCGATGCAGGGGAGGAGGTAAAGGAGGCGGTGAGCTCTTTTCATGGTTGTGGACTATTTAGTGTTCAGTCGGCGGAGAATCAACAGGGGAAGTCGAAGGAAAAATCCGATGAGGAGTCGGGCGTACATTCCAATGAGGAGGAGGTTATCGCGGAGGTATCTGAAATGGGAGACGCCGCCTTCGGAGGGGGTAAAGTAGCGACAGGGGGTGGGAAGGTTGATGACGGGATGGCCGCGCCAGACGAGGCGGATGGCGGATTCGGGGTCGAAGTCGTAGTGGCGGGCGTAGCGGGTGGAGTCGAGGACGCTGAGGAGAGCGTGGGCGGGATAGACGCGGAAGCCGAAGAGGCAGTCGCCGAGATTGCTGCCGAGGGTTTCGAGTCGGGCGAAGAAGTTGGCGATGTGATGGCCGAAGAGGCGTTCGCTGGGGGCGGAGTGGTCGAACTGGGGGGCACCGAGGATGAGGGCGGTGGGATTTTGGGCGGAGGTGGTCATGAAGGCAGCGATGCTTTGCGGGTCATGCTGGCCATCGGCATCCATGGTGAGGATGTGGGTGAAGTTTTCGGCGACGGCGTGGCGGAGGCCATGGAGAACGGCGCTGCCTTTGCCGCTATTGGGGGTTTGGCGGAGGACTCGCAGGTCGGCGGGGGACTGATTGGCGAGGGTGTCGAGGAAGTGGTCGCTGCCGTCTGTGCTGCCGTCGATGACGACCCAGACGGGGGACCAAGCGGCGAGGGCTTGGTGCACCGTTGACTCTAGTTTGGGTCCCGAGTTGTAGCTGGGGATGAGAACCAGATGGGTTTGAGAGGGCGCGGGCATGAGCGGCGCATTTTGGCGACCTGATGCGGGAAGGCAAGCGTGGGCTTGCATTCCGTCAGGTGCTGGCGCTCAACTCAAGGGATTTGGAAGACCTTGTCGGTGGTGGGATCGAGGGCGAGGGAGCCGCTGGAGAGGCCGGTGACGTCGAGTTCTTGATAAGGAGGGTAAGGGCTGACGACACGACCGGGGGAGGTGGTTTTTTTGCCGACGAGGAACTGGCCGTCCGAGCTAGGGGTGCTGGGTGCGGGGGTCTTTTGCGGTGGAGCGGTTGGCTCGGGCGCGGGGGTCAATTCGGTGGTGTTGGTGCCTGGGAGCGTGTTGTTCAGGCTGGCGACAGTGTTGGGGGATGGGGTGGGCTTGTTGTCGAGCGCGGGAGGTGCATCCGGGGTGGGGGCCGGAGGCGTGTAAGTTGGGGTTGGGGGAGGAGTGGGTTCGGTGCGGGGAGCTGGGGGGGCTTCCTGGGGCTTTTGAGGGGCTGGCTTCGATTGAATGGAGGGAGCGGCCGATTCGGGTTTGATGCGAGGCGGGGTGTATTTGCTGGAGGGCTTTGAGGTGGTTGGCGCAGGTTTTGCGGGGGCCTTGGGTTTGGACGAGGCCACGGGTGCGGGCTTGGTCTTGTTAGGTGGAGGAGGGGTGGAAGCGACCGCTGGAGTGGAACGCGAGGCTGAAGGGGGGGCGTCGAGGCTGCGGCCTGAAGAGGCGGGGCGGCTGTATTGGGGCGGGGCGTAGGAGGGCTGGGG
>JARXAL010000285.1 GCA_029865835.1 Verrucomicrobiaceae bacterium | reverse complement strand
GGGGGGAGGCCGGTGAGGATGTAGCTGATGCGGCGGGTGAGGGTGGCGGGGTCTGCGGGCGGGGCTGGGGGGATGTTTTGGCGGGTGAGGGCGGTGTTGATGAAGTCGTCGATTGACTGAGCGGGGCTGAACGGGGCGAGGGGTTGGAAGGCCCACCATTGTTTGCGGCGTTGGAGGATGGCGGACCAGTCGGTTTCTTTGGCGAGTTGTTCTTTGGAGGGCGGGTGATCGCGGGGGTCGGAGGCACCGTTGGCGATCCATTGTTCGAAGTCGGCGAGGATGTTGGCGTCGAGTTTGGCGCCGTTTTTGGGCATTTTGAGATCGGAGTGTTCGTGGCGGATGGATTGGAGGAGGAGTGAGGCGGAGGGGTTGCCGGGGATGAGGGTGGGGCCGGAGTCGCCACCGGCCTGCCAGCCGGGGCGAGAGTCGAGGAGGAGGCCGCCTTTTTGCTTGGTGGCGGTGCTATGGCATTCGTAGCATTCCTGGGCGAGGATGGGGCGGATGCGGGACTCGAAGAATTCGAGTTGCTGCGGGGTGGCGGCGGGCAAGTGGCCGAAAGCGAAGAGGCAAAGAGAGAGGAAGCGGTTCATGCCAGGAGCCTTTGAGTGATGGTTTGGGCGGCGTGGGCGCAGGCTTGGCCGAGTTCGCTGTGGCGGTCGCGTTTGAGGCGGAAGGCGGGGGCCATGACGGTGATGGCGGCGACGGGCCAGGCGTAGTCATCGAGGATGGGAGCGGCGATGCAGTGGATGCCTTCGAGGCCTTCGGCGAGTTCGATGGCGTAGCCGCGCTGGCGGGATTTGAGGAGGTCGGACTCGAGCGCGGGGCGGGTGGCGAGGGTGTTGGGGGTGTAGGATTTGAGTGTGACCGAGGCGAAGTAGGTATCGAGTTCGGGTTGGGGCAGGGCGGAGAGGATGGCTTTGCCGGGGGCGCAGGAGAACATGGGGACTTGGAGACCGATGGTGCTGCTGACTTTGATGGGCTGGCTGGAGACGCACTGCTCGAGGATGGTGACTTTATGATTCGCGTGGGCGAGGAGTTGAGTGGTTTCGCCGGTGGAATCGCGGAGCCATTTGAGGGCGTCGAGGGCGCAGAGGACGAGGCTTTTTTCGCGGACGTGGGGGCGGGTGAGGTCGAAGAGTTTGTGGGTGAGGACGAAGCGTTTGTCGTCTTCGCGGCGTTGGAGGTAGCCGCACTGCTGGAGGGTGGTGGCGATGCGGGAGACGGTGTTGATGGGGAGGTCGAGGTCGCGGGCGATTTCGGAGAGATTGAGGCCGAGGCGGTGCTGGCCGAGGAGTTCGAGGATGGCGAGGGTGCGCTCGGTCCCGGGGGACTGGGAGCTTTCGCGGAGGGGTGTGAGGGCGTGCTGTAACATTTCCAGATTTGGAAACGTTTCTGAATATGGGAATATTTCAGATTCTTTTTTGTCGTGATTGGGGGTGCTGTAAATGGTTGCGGTGAGCGGGTTGTGAGGCACAGGTTAGGCTTGAACGTTCACTAACCATGCGCTGTCCGAAATGTGGAAGCTCTCAAGATCGTGTGATTGACTCTCGTGAAGCACGGGATGGTCAGGCGATACGGCGGCGGCGTGAGTGCATGAAGTGCTCGTTTCGGTTCACGACGTATGAGATAGTGGAGCGCGAGGAGTTGAGGGTGGTGAAGCGGAATGGGGCGAGGCAGCCGTTTAGTCGGGATAAGGTGATGAGCGGGCTGACCAAGGCGTGTGAGAAGCGGCCGGTGAAGTTGGAGCAGTTGGAGCAGGTGGCGGATGATATTGCGAATGAGTTGGAGGAGGAGGGGTATCGGGAGATCCCGTCGAGCGTGATCGGGGCGAAGATTATGAGGCGGTTGGAGGGGATCGACCATGTGGCGTATGTGCGATATGCGTCGGTTTATCGTCAGTTTGAGGATGTGGGAGAGTTTCTCAATGAGATCAAGGGTTTGGATGAACGAAGGCCGCGGGATGCGGCACAGCAGGAATTGTTTGGGTAGATTGGAGGAGGGAAGGGATTTTGATTATGAGTGAGAAGACGATTTTTCAGAAGATCATTGATCGTGAGATCCCAGCGGAGCTGCTGCATGAGGATGCGTTTTGTGTGGCGTTTCGGGATATTCAGCCGCAGGCACCGGTGCATGTTTTGATTGTGCCGAAGAAGTTGATTCCCCGGGTGGGTGAGGCGATGGCGGATGACGGGGAGACGCTGGGGGCGTTGTTGCTGGCGGCGGGTGTGGTGGCGGAGAAGTTGGGAGTGAGGAGTACGGACAAGGGGTTTCGATTGGTGATCAATCACGGGCGTGATGGAGGAGAGAGCGTGCCGCATTTGCATGTGCATTTGCTGGCGGGGCGGGAGTTGGGGTGGCCACCGGGATGAAGGCGGTGACTGAAGGGCGAGGTGGGGAAGCGGGGGCTAATGTGATCCGCGACACACCCGGGCGTTTGCTGATGGCGTGGGCGCTGTTGTTTTCCTCTTTGGTGCTGCTGTCATGGAGAGTGCATGTGCACCGCGCGGAGTATGATTGGCTGGAGTATCCGACGGCGCTCGGAGATCGCTCTTACTATGGGACGGGAGGAGGAGGGGGGCTGGGGGCGAACGATTTTTTCGAGGCCAATTTGAAGTTCGAAATGGACGGGAATGAGGTGGCGCTGTTTAGGCGACTGCATCAGCCGACTCGGCGCCGGGATGTGAGTATGAGGAAGGTGGCGCGTGAGGAGAGCGGGCGGTTTTACGTTTACACCGATGGGGCGGCGGAAGAACAGGATGGGCCGCGGTATTATTTGAAGGCGGGGGAGGATCGGTATGTGGCGTTTGGAGAGCGGATTTTTTATCCGACGTTTGAGGAGACGCTGAAGAAGTGAGGGGCTAACGGAGGTCGGAGTCGAGTTTGATTTTCTCGGTGATGGCTGTTGAGCATTCAGGGCTGATCATGCGAGCGCCGAGCCAGGTTGCGTTGAGGGCATGGGCTTCGGGTGGGGTGAGGTCGGTCTGCATGTTGCGGACGGATTCCGGCATGATGACCATGTTGGGGAGCGTGGCGCTGAGTTCGGCGCCAAGGAGGGGGGAGATTTTGTATCCCACGACGAGGATTTCATCTTCCCAGCCGGGAGAGATGGCGACGGGAGGGTCGCCGCGCTCCATTTTGAGCAGGTTGGCGGGGTCTTGGAAGATGCCGAAGGTGCTGCGGGCACGGTTGTAGTTATCGAGGACGGCGGCGGCCATGAGCGGGGCCTCGGTGCCATCGGCGCCACCTAGAGAAGCGCCGCGCTTGAGGGTATCGAGGAGGGGGTAGCCGTCCTGGTCGATTTGGTAGCAGATATAAAGGAGTTGGAGGAAGGAGGATTCCGTTCCGTAGAGTTCGCCTGCCAAGAGTTTCTTGGAGGAGTGAAGCGACATGAGGCCTGAAAGTTTGCTGGGCCACAAATTGCGTTCCTCTTTTTGTTTGGCCTTGTATTCGAGAAATATCTGATAAGTGCCGTAGCCAGCGCCTAGGAAAAGCAAAATGATAAGGATTTTACCCATAACAATGTGAATAACTTAGGGATGGATAGGCTATAGTTGCCTCGGATGCAACCTGAGGCTGTCACTTTTTGGCTTTTTGGGCCTGCATTCTTTCCTTCATTGCCTTGTGGAAATTTTCCCGGATGAAGTGTTTGTCGCGGCAGTGGGCGAGGGCGTCATCGAGGAGGATGAAGTCGTTAGTGAGGAGGTGGAGGAGGCTGTCGTCGATGGTGTGCATGCCGTCCTGGGCGCCGATTTGGATGAGGCCTGGCATTTGGGCGAAGCGGCGGTCGCGGATGCAGCGGCCCATGGCGCTGTTGAGGGTAAGGATCTCGGTGGCGAGGACGCGTCCGGTTTGATCGGCCCGGGGGAGGAGGTGCTGGCAGATGACGCCTCGGAGACAATTGGAGAGCTGGGCGGCGATGTAGTCTTGCTGCTCGTTGGGAAACGCATCGAAGATGCGGGTCATGGTGGAGGTGGCGTCGGTGGTGTGGAGGGTGGTGATGACGAGGTGGCCGGTTTCGGCGGCGGTGATGGCGGTGCGCATGGTGTCGATGTCACGCAATTCGCTGATGACGATGACGTCGGCATCCTGGCGGAGAGCGCTTTTCAGGGCGCTGGGGAAGTCGGAGGTGTCGGAGCCGACCTGGCGTTGGCGGATGAGGCTGCGGCTGTGGGCGAAGACGAATTCGATAGGGTCCTCGATGGAGACGATGTTGGCAGAGCGCTCGGCGGCGATTTTTTGGGTGAGGGCGCAGAGGGTGGTGGTTTTGCCTGAGCCGGAGACGCCGGTGACAAGGATGAGGCCGTCACGGATTTGGCTTAGGCGTTCGAGGGTTTCGCCATGGCCGAGTTCGACAAGGGTGGGGATGGTGTCGGGGACATAACGGAAGTTGGCTTCGATGTGGCCCATGACGTAGCAGGCATTGCCCCGGAAGCGGCCGAGGTTTTCGATTTGGATGGCGAAGTCGAGCTGCCATTCGTGTTCGAGTTTGGCGCGCTGGCTTTCTTTAAGGGAGTTGAGGACGAGCTCGCGGGTGTCGTGTTGGTCGAGGATTTCGTCAGTGAGGGCTTCGAGGACGCCGTGGAGGCGCATGCAGGGAGGGGCGTTGACGCTGAGGTGGAGGTCAGAGCCGCCGCGTTCGACGACCATGGCGAGGTATTCAATGAGGTCGAATTGGCGCATGATGTGGAAGGCTAGGAGGTGATGCCACGGGAGGCGCGGCGGAATTCGGTTTCGTTGCCGGTGGCGACAATGGCGGTGGATTCGTCGATCAGGCCGGATTTGTAGGCGTTAAGGATGGCGTTGAGGAAGGTTTGGGAATTGGGGTCGCTGCCGCGCTGCATGTATTCGTGGATGTGATCGACATCGCGGCGGGCGATCCAGTCGCGCACGGCGCCTCCATTTTCGAGGTATTCGGTGAGGAGCATGAGTTTGCCGTCGGTGCGGGGGACGAGTTTTTGGCAGAGGACACCGATGAGTTGGTGGGCGAGGAGGTGGAGGCCGAGGTTGACCTGATCCGAGGGGAAGAGGTTGAGGAAGCGCTCCATGGTATCGGAGACGCGTTCGGAGTGGAGGGAGGCGAGGACGAGGTGGCCGGTCTCTGAGGCTTGGAGGGCGGTGAGGGCGGTGTCGTGGTCGCGAATTTCTCCGACGAAGATGACATCGGGAGCTTGGCGCATGGCGCCGCGGAGGCCGCGGGCGAAGGTGGGGGTATCACGACCGACTTCGCGCTGGGTGAAGAGGCAGTTTTGGTTGGTGAAGATGTATTCGACGGGGTCTTCGATGGTGACGATGTGGCGGGCGGCGTTTTCGTTCAGCCACTGGAGGAGAGAGGCGAGGGTGGTGGATTTGCCGGTGCCGGTGGGGCCGGTGACGAGGATGATGCCGTAGGGTTTGAGAGCCCAGCGGGTGAGGAGCCAATCGGGTGCGCCAAGGTCGACGAGGGGTGGGATGTCGGTGCGGATGCGGCGGAGGACGGCACCTATGCGGCCGAGGACGCGGTGGAGGTTGACGCGGAAGCGGATGCCCTCCTGGGAGATGAGGCCGGAGTCTTTGTCGAGGTCGAGGGAGGCGTCGGCACCACAGGCGGTCCAGAGGGCGACCATGTTTGCGAGGGAGACGGGTTCCTCACCGAAGAACATGATTTGTTCGTTTATCTTGAGGCGGGGGGGTTGGCCTTCCTGTAGGAAAATGTCGCTGGCTTGGTGCTCGTTGGCGGCGGTGAGGATTTCGTCGATGTTCATGCCGAGAAAGGGATCAGGGTTAACACCGACTTGGAGGTGTCGTTGTGGATTGGAAAATGAAGGGAAGTCAAATGCAAGACTGCGTCGTTTGGGTGGCTAGGGAGCGATTGACGGCGTCGACGACGCGCATGTAGAGGGTGCCTTCGGTGAAGTCGGGTTTGGGGCGCGGGGCGGCGGGGTGGCGGACGGCTTGGATGAAGTCGGCTTCGACGGTCCACTCGCGGACGAGGTTTTGGGGGATAGGTTGGACTTCCAGGGGGCCGTTGCGGAGGCCGAGGGCGACTTCGTCGGTGGTGAAGTCGTAGGTGAGGGTGCCTTCGCTGCCGAAGATCCAGAGGCGGTCGGTGGGAGCGTGGGCGGCGACGCCGCTGAAGGTGAGTGAGGCTTCGAGTCCGTTGGCGAAGGCGGCCTGGACGTGGACGAAGTCCGGGATGTGGACGGTGTCTTGGGAGCGCTGGGGGATGACAACGCGGCCGCGGGCGGAGACTTCGGAGATGGGACCGAGCCAGCGTTGGAGGACTTCGGTGTAGATGCCGAGGGTCAGGATCTGGATGCCACTGATGGAGTCGTTTTGACGCCAGTGCATGGGGGCATCGGGGTCGAGCCAAGCGGCGGAGAGGCTGTGGAGGAGGGCTTGATGGGGGGTGCCGATGGCGCCTTCGGCAAGGAGTTTTTGGACGAGGAGACCGTGTTTCATGCCATGTGGGGGCGGGCAGAGAGCGGTGACGAGTTCGGGGTAACGGAGGGAGGCTTCCCACATGCGTTCGGCTTCGGCTCGGGTGGCTGCCATGCGGGCCTGGCAGAAGACGTGCTTGCCGCAGGAGAGAGCGAAGTCGGTGGCGTCATGATGGAGCCAGGGAGGGGCGCCGATCCAGACGATGTCGACGTCGTCATTGTCGACGACGTCTTCCCAGCGTTCGGTGGGGGTGGCTTCGGGGGCGTGTTGCTGACAGAAGGAGCGGGCGCTTCCGAGGGAGGCGTTGGCGACGGCTTGGATATGGATGCCGGGGAGGGAGCGGAGATTGGGGAGGTGACGTTGGCGCACGATATCACCGGCACCGACAATACCAATACGGAGAGGGGCTGAAGTGTCGGGCGGATTGGACATGGGGTGGTTATTTTTTGATGCCGATGTGGAGGCGGAGGATGCGGAGGATTTCGGCTACGGTTTCGGATTTTTCGGTGCAGCTATGGGGATGGGGGACGATGAGTTCGGATTGAGCGGAGTCGAGATGGGCACTGGAGTAGGGGACGATGCCGTCGGAGGAGTCGGGGGAATTGTTTTTGCCGCGATCGCCGATGATGGAGTGATGGGGAACGAGGATGGGGCGTTTATCGATGGCTTTGAAGTAGGGGTGGCCGGGGGAGAGCATGTCGACGCTGCGGAGGCCGAGGAGGTTGTAGCCGAGGAGGGCGGGGTTGAGGGCGCTGAAGTCGTCGGTGAGGGCTTCGGTGGCGAGGGAGATGGCATCGCCTGGGAGTTTGATGATGCGGATGGCGAATTGGACGATTTTGAGGTCGGCGACTTCACTGCCGCGGTGGGGGACGGCGACGAAGATGGCGCGTTTGATGAAGGGTTGGTGATCGAAGATGAGGCCCTCTTTGACGGAGGCAGCGGTTGCTTTGGTGAGCCAGGGAATGCTGTCGATGGGTTGGGAGAAGAAGGCTTTGCGGAGGTCTTCACCGGAGTCGATGACTTGAAGTCGGGAGAGGATGCCGCCAATGGAGTGGCCGACGACGATCATTTGATTCATGCCCGGGTCGTTTTGGTCGGGGTCCCATAGTTTGCGGTAGGTATTGAGGCTTTCACGAAGTCTGGCGGCGGAGGCGGGAACGCTGAGGCCGGAGGGGTAGAGGAAGAGGACGGGTTGGAAGCGAGCGGCGAGGGCGGGGTCGAAGAAGATTTCGTTGATGGCGGGTTTCCAGATGTGGGCGTCGGACTTGAGGCCGTGGGTGAAGATGACGGGGATTTTTTTGGGGTTGTAAGGAGTGATGGCGAAGAGGCCGATGTCGTCGTCGCGTTTGTCAGGACGGAGGAGGCCTTCGAGGGCATTTTTGCGGATGTATTTGTTATCCAAGGCGATTTGGATGGCGGCGCTGATGTTGTAGGCGAGAGGGCGGGTGCGACCAGCGACGGGGGCTTCGCGTACGTCGAAGGTATTGATGATGCGGAGGCGAACGGGGATGGGATCGTCCGGGGTGGCGGCGCGGCCAAAATCGAGGATGGCGGTTCCTGGGAGATAGATGCCGACGCGGGGGCGGAAGGGGCGCTCTTTGACGATCTGGTCGATGTCTTCGCGAGCGAGGATGAGGGGGGTGCCGTAACCGGAGTTGGCGACGAGGTTTTCGCAGTCTGTGACCTTGTAGTGGTAGGCGGGAAAGATGCGGGTGTAGAGGGCGGGTGCGAGTTCGCGGCCGGATTGAAGTTTGTCCGTGGGAGGTTCGAAGGTGACGATCCAGTCGCGGCCGGGGCGTTCAACACGGAGGGGTTCGGACCAGTTTGAGAGAGGGGCGCGTTTTTGGAGCGCGAGGATGAATTTTTCGACAGCGACGTTGTAGCGGCCTTTTTGGGGTTGTTGACGGTCGGAAGCGAGCGCGGCGTCATCTAGAGCCTTGGAGAGGTCGTTATCGCGGAGGTTGTTTTTCTCGTCTTCGGTGAGGAGGGTTTGAGCGACTTTGACATTGGTTTGGATCGCAGTGTTGCAAGCGCTGAGAAGGAGGACGAGCGGGGCGAGAGTGCGGATGAAATTCGGGGCAAGCATAAGGTGGAGGAAAGATGAGGAATCAGGACGGTTCAAGGTGAAATAGGGGGCGTTTGGGCTATGAGCCGAGTTGGATTAGCCAGCGACGAAGGGAGTTGGCGACAGGGCCGGAAGAGAGGAGGGATGGATCAAGGGGGAGGGAGAGCAGCCATTCGCGGTCGTGACGTGAGGCTGAGGCTCCGAGAGCATCCCACCAAGCGCGCATGACGAAGTTTTCATCGAGCACATGGGCGATGAAATGGGTGATTCCAAGAGAGGAGGCGTGCAGCCAGAGGGCGGCGAGGAGGATGGTGCCATTGCCCTGATTTTGGAACTCATCGGCGATGGTGAAGGAGACTTCTGCATTGAGAGGCTGGTCATGAAGGCGCCAGAATGAGCCGCCTCCGACGCCGGGGATGTCTTCGTTCTCTTTGAGGATGATGACCCAGGTGGCATGGGTGTTGTCTCCTGGGGAAAGCAGTTGCTTGATGAAGCGCGGGTTCAGTTCGCGAAAGCGGGTCCAGAAACGAAGGTAAGCGGATTCGGGTGAGAGGCGATGGAAGGCTTCACGAACGCGTTCGCGATCGTCGGCGGTGAGCGGGCGAAGGATCGCGGGCAGGCCGTGACGGAGGATCAGGGATTGGGAGCCGGTTGGGTCGAAGGCCATGGTCGGCTGGTATTGACGGGGGTGGTTAACGCCAGATGACGAGGGCGTTGTGGAGTTCGCGGGTATTGGCGACGCGGAACTCGTTGGCGGCCTGCATGCGGATGTTTTCGCCCTGGGGAGTGGAGAATTCGATGATGAGGGGGAGATCGCCCGGGTGTTGGCTGACGACTTCGTAGATGCGCTCGACGTCGATGGGGCTGTGTTTGGCGGTGTTGAGGCGGATGACGACGGGTTTGATTTCGACGGGCTTTGGGGGTTTGGGTTCGGAAGGGGTATCGGTTGGGATTTCATCGCCGTTTTCGTCGAGGCGGCGGCGGGCTTTCTTGGGGGGGAGCAGTTTGGCGTCGTAGAGGGTGAGTTTGTTTTGTTCGGTGCGCTGGTCTTTGGTGCAGCGGCAGCGGAGGCCGAGGACGTTGCCTGCGACGAGGAGGGGTTTGTGTTTCTCGTAGTCGTCACTCCAGACCATCAATTCAGTCGAACCGGTGAAGTCTTCGAGGACGAGGGTGGCGAAGGGGCGGTTGTCTTTTTTGGAGTAGCGGACCTCGGCCTTGTTGACGATGCCGGCGACCCAGACGGTGACGGGTTTGCCTGAGGTGTCGACTTCTTCCAGAAGACCTAGTTTGGTGAGTTTGGTAGAGTCGAAGTGGCCGCGGTAACTATCGAGAGGGTGGCCGCTGACGTAGAAGCCGAGGAGCTCCTTTTCAAAGCCGAGGAGTTCATCGTGGGGCCATTCGGGGCGGGCGGGAGCGGCGGTTTTGCTGGAGGTGGCGGGTTGGGTAAACGCGAAGTCGTCAAAGAGGCCACCTTGTCCGGCCTTTTTGTCTTTCTGCATGGAAGCGGCAGAAGAGAGGACTTGGTCGAGGCGCTCAAACATGCTTGCGCGGGTTTCGTTGGTGAAACCGAAGGCACCGGCTTTGACGAGGGCTTCGAGCATGCGTTTGTTGACGGAGCGAGAGTCCATGCGGGCGGCGAAATCTTCGAGGCTGGTGAAGGGGCCGTTTTTTTCGCGTTCGGCGATTGCGCCTTCCATGGCGGATTCGCCGACGTTTTTGATAGCGGAAAGGCCGTAGCGGATCGCGTCGGGGCCGTCCGGGGTGAGGGCGCGGAAATCGGGATCGGGTTCGGGGCTTTCTTCGGGGGTGAATTTGAGCCAGGAACGATTGATATCAGGAGGGAGGATTTGGATGCCCATGCGCTGGCATTCGCTGACGAAGTTGGCGATTTTGTCGGTGTTATTGACTTCGTAGCTGAGGACGCCCGCCATGAACTCCACGGGGAAGTTGGCTTTCAGATAGGCGGTGTAGTAGGTGACGATTCCGTAGGCGGCGGAGTGGGATTTGTTGAAGCCGTATTGGGCAAATTTTTCCAACAAGTCGAAGATCTCGTTGGCTTGTTTTGGGGGGATGGCGTTGGAGTCTTCGCAGCCTTTGACGAAGCTGATGCGTTGTTTGGCCATTTTCTCCGCGTCCTTTTTGCCCATGGCGCGGCGGAGGAGGTCGGCCTGGCCGAGGGAGTAGCCGGCGAGAAGGTTAGCGGCTTGCTGGACCTGTTCTTGATAGACGAGAATGCCGTAGGTTTCGGCGGAGATCTTTTCGAGGAGCGGGTGGGCGTATTCGACGGATTCGCGGCCCCATTTGCGTTCGATGTAGTTGGGGATGAACTGCATGGGGCCGGGGCGATAGAGAGCCAAGATAGCGATGACCTCCTCGATCTTGTCGGGGCCGAGTTGTTTGCAGGTGTTCATCATGCCGCCGGATTCCATTTGGAAGACGGCGACGGTTTCGGCACGTTTGAGAAGTTCGAAGGTTTTGAGGTCGTCGAGGGGGACGGCGGCGACTTGGAAGTCGGGGAAGCGTTTGTGGATCTGGCCTTCGGCTTCGTGGATGACGGAGAGGGTTTTGAGACCGAGGAAGTCCATCTTCAACATGCCAAGGTCGGTCAAGGGGCCCATGGCGAACTGGGAAACGATTTCCCCTTCGTTGCCGCGGGTGAGGGCGATGAAGTTATCGAGGGGGCGATCACCGATGACGATGCCGGCGGCGTGGATGCCGGTGCCGCGGGTGAGGCCTTCGAGGAAGGTGGCGTGTTTCCAGAGTTCCTGGGTATTGGTGTCGGTGTCGAGGACTTGCTTGAGTTCGGGATTTTTTTCGACGGATTCCTTGAGGTCGATGTTGAGCTCTGTGGGAATCATTTTGGCGAGTTTGTCGGCGTCGCCGTAACTCCAGCCGAGGACGCGGGCGACGTCACGGATGACGCTTTTGGCGCCCATGGTGCCGTAGGTGATGATGTGACTGACGGCGCGTTCGCCGTATTTTTGGCGGACGTATTCGATGACCTCACCGCGGCGGCTTTGGCAGAAGTCGATATCGACGTCGGGAGGGCTAACGCGTTCGGGATTGAGGAAGCGTTCGAAGATGAGGTTGAAGCGGAGGGGATCGATGTCGGTGATGCCCATGACGTAGGCAACGAGGGAGCCTGCGGCGGAGCCACGGCCTGGTCCGACGGGGATGCCGTGATCTTTGGCCCATTTGATGAAGTCCCAGACGATCAAGAAGTAGCTGGTGAAGTTCATCTTGTTGATGATGCCCAGTTCGTAGTCGAGACGGGTGCGGAGTTCGTCGCTGTTGAGTGCGGCGTCGCGGCCGTAGCGGAATTCGAGGCCTTCGAGGCAGACGCGGCGGAGGTAGTCGTCGCGGGGGGTGCCGTCGTCGGGTTTGAACTGGGGATAGCGATCGATACTGGTGGAGTCGAGTTTGATGCTGATGTTGCATTTCTCAGCGATCTCGAGGGTGGCGTCACAGGCCTCGGGGATTTCGGCGAAGAGGGCGCGCATTTCTTCGGCGGTTTTGAAATAGACTTCGGGAGAATAAGTGAGGCGGTTGGTCTGGAGGAGTTGGCTGTTGGTGCCGATGCAGATCATGACATCGTGGCTTTCATGATCGGAGCGATTGAGGAAGTGGACGTCGTTAGCGGCGACGGTTTTGAGTCCGAACTGCTTGGACCACTCGATCATTTGTCGAGCAGAACGTTTTTGGGCTTCCATGCTATGGTCATGGATTTCGAGGTAGAAGTTTTCTTTGCCGAAGATGTCGGTGAATTCGCCGATGCTTTTTTCGGCCTCGTCTTTGCGATCGGAGAGGAGAAGTTCGTTGATTTCGCCATTGATGCAGCCGCTGAGGCAGATGAGGCCTTCGCTATGGGCGGCGAGGGCTTCTTTATCGATGCGGGGTTTGTACCACATGCCATCGAGGTGGCCTTTGGTGATGAGTTTGGAGAGGTTTTCGAAGCCGGTGTTGTTGGCGGCGAGAAGGGTGAGGTGAGAGGAGCGTTTGCGGCCCGGGATTTCCTCTTTGTGGTTCATCGAGAGCGGGGCGAGGTAGGCCTCACAGCCGATGATGGGGTTGATGATGGCGGGCTTTTTTTTGTCCTCAGCTTTGGCCTTGGCTTTTTGGTAGAATTCGATGGCACCAAAGAGGTTGCCGTGATCGGTCATGGCGACGGCGGGCATGCCGAGTTCGGCGACACGGTCCATGAGTTTTCCAATTCGCACAGCGCCATCCAGTAGCGAGTATTCGGTGTGGAGGTGGAGATGGACGAAGGAGTCGGACATGAGCTCCGCTATGCTAGCTGAGGAGGGGGCGGGGGCAAGTGCTGGGTTGACGGCTTTTGGGCGCGATCTAGCTGAAAGATTGCGGTTGAATGCACAGGTTGGAAAATTTCGCTTGTGGGCGAGTTTTGCTGGATAGCATTAGCGCTGGGCTGTCCTTTTTTTGCGTTGAACCTTCCTGGGAGCTGTGTCTATGGCTTGTGGCTTCGGGCTCTTCACACTTTTTTAACAGTTGTGGCGTTCTGATTCACTGGCGGAGTGCTTTGGAGGGGCAAGGGTCGTCGCTATGAAGGAGCAGACAGACAATCACGGCCTCCACAAGCTCTCCACGGCCACTCTCGTCATCGCCGCGCTCGGGGTGGTGTTTGGGGACATTGGTACCTCGCCGATTTATACGCTGAAGGAGTGTTTCAGCCCGCACAGCCCACATCATATCGCTGCCACGCATGAGCACATCCTCGGTGTGGTCTCGCTGGTGCTCTGGGCGCTCATTCTGCTGATTTGCGTCAAATACCTTGTCTTCATTCTGCGGGCGGACAACAAGGGCGAGGGCGGTGTGCTCTCGCTCATGGCGCTGGCCTCGCATGGTATGAGCGAAAGCTCGAAACGACGCACGGTGATTGTGCTACTGGGTCTCTTCGGTGCGGCGCTGCTGTTCGGCGATGGCATCATCACGCCGGCCATTTCGGTGTTGAGCGCTGTTGAGGGGCTTAAAGATGGCGGATTGCTCGGCTCGGCTCCGGTGGATGCTCTGGAGGCTGAGGCGTGGAATCATCAGATGCAGTGGCTCATCATGGGCATCACCATGGTGATCCTTGTCGCGCTGTTCTCCGTGCAGTTCCTCGGCACGGCCAGAATGGGGCGCTTTTTTGGCCCGATCACTGGTTTGTGGTTTGTGAGTCTGGCGGTGCTCGGATTTTCGCAACTCCTGCGCGGGCCGGAAATCCTAGCCGCGTTCAATCCGTGGCATGGCTGGCATTTTTTGACCACAGGCGGTCACGCGGCTTTTGTTATCCTTGGCAGCGTCTTCCTTGCTGTGACCGGTGGTGAGGCCTTGTACGCCGACATGGGGCACTTTGGCGCCGGACCGATCCGTCGTGGCTGGTTTTCGCTTGTGTTTCCGGCTCTCGCGCTCAACTACCTCGGTCAGGGTGCTCTTTTGATGAAACAGCCCGATCTTGCTCATGCGCCGTTTTTCCAAATGGCACCCGGCTGGGCTACGTTGCCGCTGGTGTTGCTCGCCACGGCTGCAACGGTTATTGCCTCACAGGCGCTCATCACCGGCACTTACTCACTCACGCTCAGCGCCGTGCAACTCGGCTATCTGCCGCGTCTGAGCATCCGCCACACCTCCGAGCATGCTCGCGGCCAGATTTACATCCCCCTCGTGAACTGGGTGCTCATGCTCGCCTGCCTGGTGCTTGTGCTCGCCTTCCGCAGCTCATCGAATCTCGCCGCTGCGTATGGTGTGGCGGTGACGATGACCATGCTCATCACTACTGTGTTGTTCTACTTTGCTGCACGGCATCTGTGGAAGTGGAGCGTGTTGAAAACCCTGCCGCTGTGCCTTGTTTTCGGTGCGATCGAAGTTGCCTTCCTCAGCGCGAATCTCGTGAAGTTCTTCGATGGTGGCTGGTTCCCGCTCGCCGTCGGTGCTGTCATCTTTATCCTTATGACCACCTGGGCTACGGGCCGCCGCCTGGTGCGCGCCTCCATGGAAAAAAGTGCGCTAACTCAGGAAACGTTGTGTGAGAGCCTCAAACGCCGCCCGCCCATTAGCGTGCCCGGTACCGCGATTTTCATGACCAGCACCAGCGGACGTGCGCCCATCGCCCTGCTGCACAGTTTGAAGCACTACCAGGCCATCCATAAGCGGGTCATTTTTATGACGCTCATCACCGAGGACGAACCCTGGGTGCCGCCGAGTCGTCGGGTCGAGGTCGAGAGCCTTGGCGAAGGTTTCTGGCGTGTGACGGGTCATTTCGGTTTCATGCAAAAGCCCAACGTCCCGCGCCTCCTCCGCCAATGTGCGACCCAGGGACTTGAAGTCGAAGCTGAGAGAGCCACCTTCTTCCTTGGTCGCGAAATCATCATTCCCAGCGCCAACCCAGGCATGGCAAGATGGCGTGAGTCTTTGTTCTCGTTTTCCAGCAAGATCGCGCAGCAGCCAGCCACCTATTTTCAGATTCCTGTTGGCCGAGTGATCGAGCTAGGGCAGCAGGTAGAGATCTAAATCCCATATGAACACGGAGTCCGAGACAGCCAAATCCCGCAAAGCCGTTTCGGAAGCCGTGGTAGGGCAGTTTAGCTGGGGGCTGATGATTCTGTTTGTGCTGGTCTCGGCCTGCTGGGTGCTGCTGCCCTATACTGGCTATCAGTTCACCGCGATGGTGTTTTTGATGGTCATTGTTCTTGCGGGAACGCGGTGGAACCGGGGGCCGGTGCTGGCGATGGCGGTGGTGAGCGCGTTGGTGTGGAATTTCTTTTTCATTCCGCCGCAGTTCACCCTGCATATTGATAAGCCGCAGGACATGATCATGTTTGCGCTGTTCTTTGTTGTGGCGCTGAGCATGGGGCATCTGATCACGCGATTGCGGGAGCGTGAGGCGGCGGTGGAGCAGTATCATGCGGAGAGAGAGCAGTTATTGGAAGCGAAGCACAGGGCGGAACTGCTGGCGGAGTCTGAGAGGTTGCATCGCACGCTGTTGGATAGTGTGTCGCACGAATTGAAGACGCCGATTGCGATCATTCGCACGGCATTGGATGGCTTGGGGCAGGGCAATGCCTATGCGGGCGAAATTGAGACGGCAAATCTGCGGCTCCAGCGCATTGTGGAGAACTTCTTGGAGATGACTCGGGTAGAGTCTGAGGCGCTGGTGCCGAGGCCGGATTGGTGTGAGATCAGCGATGTGTTGCATGGCGCGACTGCGCCTTTGAAGAGGGAGTTGGGGGAGCGCCGGTTGCGAGTGAGCGGTGCGGAGGAGTTGCCGCTGCTGATGCTTGACAGTCGTTTGCTGGCGCAGGTGCTGGGGAATGTGCTGCACAATGCGACGCTGTATGCGCCGGGAGGCAGCGAGATTGAAATTCATATGGTTTTGGAAAACGGGATATTGGAGATGCGGGTGCGTGATCATGGGCAGGGATTGGCGCTTGGGGTTGAGGATCACTTATTTGATAAGTTTTATCGGGCGCCGGATTCTCCGGCAGGCGGGACGGGACTGGGGTTGGCGATTGCACGGGGGTTGATGTGGGCGATGAAGGGTGATATTGAGGCGCGGAATCACCCGGAAGGAGGCGCGGAATTCACGCTGAGTCTGCCGGTGAAGACGCGCCAAGCCTGAGCCATGAGCAAAGCCCTGATCATCGATGACGAGCAGCAGATGCGGCGGTTGCTGCGGATGGTGCTGGAGTCACGGGGGTATGAGGTGTGCGAAGCGGCAGAGGGACAGCTTGGGCTGCAAGAGGCGGCGTTTCAGCGACCGGATGTGGTGCTGCTGGATCTGGGGCTGCCGGGGAATGGGGGGATGGATGTTTTGAAGCGGCTGCGGGAATGGAGCGATGTGCCGGTGTTGATTTTGAGTGTGCGTGACCGGGAGGCGGTGAAGGTGGAGGCGTTGGAGGCGGGGGCGGATGACTATGTGACGAAGCCGTTTGGGACAGCGGAGTTATTGGCGCGATTGACGGTCATTCAGCGACGCCGGTTCACGAGACAAAGTGTGGAGATTGGCGCAGGAGGGGTGACGATTAACTTGCTGCATCATGAGGCGAGGTTGCATGACGAGGTGATGAAATTGACTCCTATTGAGTTTGCCTTGCTGAGGGTGTTGTTGGAATTTTCAGGGAGGATTGTGACGCAGAATCAGATCATCAAGCGAGTATGGGCGGGACAGTCGAGCGATCCGAGCGAGGGGCTGCGGGTGCACATCAATCACTTGCGGAAGAAGTTGGGTGTGACGGGACCCCGGATTGTGAATGAGCCTGGGATTGGGTATCGGCTGGAGGTTGGGTAGGTGGGGGGCGCGATGGACGTTGTGGCTCTATTGAGTTTGACGGCTGACGGGTAATGGGTAGTCTTAAGGGAAGCGCCTAGCGGGGTGATCTCGATTTGGCGTCAACCTGAACCTGAAAAACTATGAATAACGAATCCCTTCTCATGCAACTTTGTGCAGCTCAAGTGGAGCTTAATTCAGTCACTTCTGGTGGGCAGCAAGACAGCGGATTGGGCTGATTCCAATTCAGCCCTCGAAGCCTCGAACAATCAATCAGTCTAATAGCACGATGAAAAACCAATCACTTCTTCTTCAACTTTGCGGTGCTCAAGTGGAGCTCAATTCTGTCACGTCTGGTGGTCAAGCTGATGGCCAGATCGAGTAGTTTCGATTCAGCCCTCGAAGCCTCGAATAATCAATTAATCGAATAGCACGATGAAAAACCAATCACTTCTTCTTCAACTTTGCGGCGCCCAAGTGGAGCTTAATTCTGTCACGTCTGGTGGTCAGCAAGATAGCACGCTCCAGTAGTCCCTATTGAGCCTTCAGACACTCAAAAACCACTCACTCTCGTATCACGATGCAAAATCATTCACTCCTTCTTCAACTTTGCGGCGCCCAAGTGGAGCTTAATTCTGTCACGTCTGGTGGGCAGCAAGACAACGGAGACGTCTAGGGCGTCTCTTGCGGGTCTCGATGGTGGGATCTGCTTGGCGACGGAACGGTGTACCTGACATGGGTTCCATGTCGGAAGTGAGAGCGGCGTTATGTGCGTCGCCTGGTTCTCACGGTGGTTGTGTTGTGAGTGGGTGCGACTATTGAGGTTTGTTTATGGTTCTTTTGGTTAGCACTGAAGATGACGAGCATGGGAGGGCTGTGGGGGAGCGGTTGAGCGCGATGGGGCGGAGGTGGGGGCGGGTGTCGGCCATGGAAGTGGGGAGTGGTTTGGGCTATGCGATTGACCCGCTGGCGGCGGATTTTGGGATGTCGCGGTGGTGTGTGGCGGTGGCTGGGGAAGCGGGGGCGGTGGAGATTGGGGTCGAGGAGATTGAGTCGATTTATTGGAGGCGGCCGATTCGGAGTGGGGAGGCATTGATGGAGAGTCATCCTTGTGCGGAGGAGTTGTCCTGTGCGGAGGGGATGGCGGCTTTTAGGCAGGCGATGGCGTGTTTTGAGCGATCAAAGTTTCCTTTGGGGCATCCTGATGCGATTCGGGAAGCGGACAACAAGTTGAAGCAGTTGAGGTTGGCGCGTGAGGCAGGGTTTGAGGTGCCGGAGACACGTGTGGGGAATGAGCCTGGGGAGTTGGCGGCGTTTGTGGCCCGGCATGAGTTTTGTGTGGTCAAGCCCTTGAAGCACGGGGTTGTTTTCGAAGCGGCGAATCGGTCTGAGGTGGCGACTTCGCTTTGGTGTCGGGAATTTCCGGCTGCGGTTTTGTTAGAGCATTTGAAGGGAGCGAAGTCTGTGCAGATGCTGGTGCAACAGGCGGTGAAGAAGGTGGCGGACTGGCGGATTACGGTGCTGCCTGGACGGACGATTTGTTGTCGGATTGACACATCGAGATTGCCTAAAGGGGAGCCAGATTGGAGGAAGCGGACGATGGAATTGACTCACCAGATCATTGAAGTGAGTGCGGCCTTTGAGGGGAAGCTGCGGCGGTATTTGGAGTTGATCGACATCCCTGCGGGCTACTTTGATTTTGCGGTGACGGCTGAGGGAGTGCCGATTTTTCTGGAGATGAATCCGAATGGGCAGTGGCTTTGGATGGAGCAGTTGACGGGGTATCCGATCAGTGAGGAGATTGCCAAAGCGCTGGTGAAACAGAGTTAGCGGGGTTTTTTGAGGCGTTTCCACCAGGGGGTGCGGGCTTTGAGTTCGAGGGACTTGATATGAACGGTGAGGTCGTTGGCGCGTTGTTTCCATTTGGCGGCGCGGGCGGAGGCGCGGTCTTTTTGGTCGACGAGTTGGGCGCGGCGATCGTCGGAGTCTTTGACGCGTTGGGCGATGGTGAGGAGGTAGCTGGAGAGGGAGGTGATTTCTTCCTGTGGATTGTTTGGGAGGGGCTGGGAGATGGCGCTGGTGTAGGCGGAGATCAAGATGTCGGTGGTGCGATCGATGGTGGCTTCCTGACGGATGCGCTGGGTGATGGCGAGGGTTTGGGCGGGGGTGATGCGGCGGAGTTCGCTGATGATGTGTTGGAGGTCGATAGGGGGGGCGTGGACTTCGGCGGTAAAGTTGCGCATGGCGAGATCGGCGAAGTTGTCGGGGCAGATCCAGTCGGCGGATTGTTCGGCGGAGATGGGGATGACGGCGCAACCGGAGGCCATGGCTTCGATGGCGGAGCGGCCGGCGGCGAAGACGACGTCGTAGTCGGGGAGGAGGTGTTCGGGGTGAGGGGAGGTTTGGCCGAAGGCGTTGCCGAGGGCGTCGAGTTTGAGGCCGACGGTTTCGCAAGCGGAGCGGAGGCTTTTGATGGCGGGGCCGTCCGGGGTCATGGTGTTGTGGAAGACGAGGGCGCGGCCGGTGGTGGCGTTGGGTGGGCGTGGTTGGGTGAAGCGCCGGGAGTCGAAGAAATTGGGGGCGACGATGAATGAGGACTCGGGGAAGCCGCAGGTTTCGGCGACGAACCAGGCGAAGCGCGGGGAGGTGCCGAGGTAGCTGAGGATGCGCGGGTGTTTGGGAGGGGTTTCCTCCCAGGGGGTGGCGCCGTGGACGAAGTAGATGGCGGGGCAATTCGGCCAGCAGCAGAGGGCGGTGATGGCTTCGAGGTGGTGCTGGCCGTGGATGATGTCGGGCTGGAAAGGGCAGGCCTTTGGATCGGTGACGAAGGGGATTTGGAGATTCGTGAGACGGTCCGCGATGGGGTTGCTGATGGCGGTGGAGAAGACGCAGACTTGATGGCCTCGGGCGACGAGGGCTTCGGCGATTTCGGCGACGAACAACTCGGTGCCGCCAAGGCTTTGGAGCCTGTGATTGGTCATCAAGATTTTCATGTGAGGAAGGTGTCGCGAAGGAGGGTGGCGAGAGGTGACACGATGAAATCGCAGCCGGGAGGAAAACTGCAATAGAAGACATCGCCCTGGCGGAGTCGGGAGGGGAGGTAGTCGATGGTTTTGGTGTCTTTGGGTTTGACGGAGACGACGATGCCGAGTTGGCGCATGGCTGCGGTGAGGCGTGTGTTGGAGAAGGGGCCGTTGGGGAAGTCGAAGAAGTCCCAGGGGCGCAAGAGGATGACGCGATCTGCGGCGGTGAGGGCTTTGGGGAGATCGCGCTCTTGGAAGCCATCGCGACCGCCGGTGTTGCGGGGTTGGATGACGACGACGAGTCGGCGATCGGGGTAACGCGTTTTGAGTGCCTGGAGATTTTCGGCGATGGCGAAAGGGTGGTAGGCTTCGTCGAGGATGAAGGTGAGGCGGTCGTCGTCGATGATGGATTGCATGCGACCGAGGACACCTTCGAATTTGGCCAGGGCGGCGGCGGATTTTTTGATGCTGACGCCAGCGGCGAGGGCAGCGCGGGTAGCGAGGGCGGCGTCGAGGGCGAAGGTGCGGCCGGTTTGAGGGAGGGAGAAGGGGTGGCCGGAGAAGTGGAAGCGCGTGCCGTTAGGGTGGAGGGAGAGGTGGGTGATGCGATGGTCGGCTTTAGGGGTCCAGCCGACGGTTTCGACCGTGGCGGGGGTGATTTTTTGCAGGTCGAGGGTGTTCGGGCAATGGGCGTTGAGGATGAGGCGACCGGTGGCGGGGAGGGCTTTGGAGAGGGAGCGGAATTCGGTTTTGACGTGCTTGAGGGTGGGGTAGATTTCGGGGTGATCGAGGTGGATGTTGGTGACGATGAGGGTGTGGGGTTGGTAGTAGTGGAACTTGGCGGTGCGGTCGTTTTTGGCGGAGGGGTATTCATCGCCTTCGAGGATGGCGATGGGGCTGTTTTGCATGCGGACCGACAAGGGGAAGTGGGGGCATTGGCCGCCGAAGAGGAAGTCGGGTTTTTTGCCGGCGTGCTCAAGGATCCAGGCGAGCATGGCGGTGGTGGTGGTTTTGCCTTTGGTGCCGGCGATGACGAAGCGTTTGGAATGAGGGAGCAGGTGGCGGCCGATGAACTGGGCCATGTTGCAGACGGGGATGCCGCGTTTGAGGGCGGTTTGGACTTCGACGTTATCGGGCGTGATGGCGGCGCCCATGACGAGGAGGCTGGTGTTTTTGGGGACGTTGCGGGCGGCGAATTTTTTGGTGAGGCGGAGGCCGGCGTCCTTGAGGAACTGATCCATGGGAGCGTACTGCATTTCGTCGGTGGCGGAGAGACTGTGACCTGAGTTTTTGAGGTCAACGACGAGGGGGCCGAGGGCGCGGCCGCAGGCTCCGGTGAAGTGGAGATGAGTGAAGGAGGTGACGGGCATTAGCGGGAGGCTGCATGGTTGAATGAGGCGCCCGGCATTGCAAGTCATAGGGAGGGTTTGAGGAAGTGTTCGAAGAAGGCGACGAGGACGGCGTTGGATTCGGGGTTGGGGGCGTGGTCTGGGCGGTTGGTCATGAAGACGCGGTTTGGGTGGCCGAGGAGATGGTTGACGGCGATGCTTTGTTGAAGGGGGCTCCAGCGGGCGGGTGGGTCTTCGCTGCCACCAGAGACGAGGAAGGGGCGGGGGGCCATGAGGGCGTGGAGTTCGTGGAGGTCGCGGCCTTGGGCGCGGAGTTGGGGGTAAAGGCCGCGGGCGGGATTGGCGGGAGTGATGAGGCCGCGTTGGCGCCAGGGGCGAGGGTGGGAGCCGAGATACCAGGGTTCCCAGTAGTTGATGCTGGGGCGGGTATCGTCGAAGACGATGCCGGCGTCGGACCAGGCGGCGCAGGCGAATTTGTCATAGAGGCAGGAGGCGAACATGGCCCATTTGCCGCCATAGGAGTGGCCGGTGATGCCGATGCGGGTGGCGTCGACTTCGGTGCGAGAGGCGAGGACGTGGAAGGCGTTGGCGGCTGCGTATGCGAGCATGGAGAGGGGTTGGACGGTGGCGTGATCGATATTGGGGTGGTGGATGGCGTAGGTTTTGTCGGTGGAGGATTCGGTGGTGCCGATGGAGAGGCAGACGAAGCCTTTTTTGACGAGTTGGAGGGCGAAGTCGCGGTCAGGTTTGTCGCTGAGGCCGACGGCGGTATCGGGTTCGTAGTAGGTGGTGATGATGCCGGGGGCGTTTTTGGCGTTGTCGGGGATGATGAGCCAGGCTTCGGTGTGGAGAAGGGGGGTCCATTGGAAGCGGATGCGGTCGCGGCGGTAGCCGGGTTGAGGTTCGCTGCGGAGGATTTCGGGTTTGGGATCGGTGATGATGGGCGGCCACTGGCCCATGAGGGAGTGCCAAGAGGAGAGGATTTCGGAGCGGCGTTTTGGCCAGTCGGTGGGGGTTTGAACGGGGGAGCCGTCTTCGAAGAGGAGAGGGGAGCGCCAGGGTGAGGGGTCGAGTTTGAGGGAGGATGGTGGGGTGGAGTGAGGGGCGAGGAGAGACCAGGGGTCGGCGGCGGAGAGGTTTGTGAGGAGAAGGGTGAGAAGGAGCAGGGGGCGGGTTGGCATGGGGATGAAACGGAAGCGGGTGAGGTGGCATTGCGGGATGGTGGATGAAAGGGACGGGGGAGGGGGGACGTTCTGGGTGGCGATGATGAATTTGCGTTGTTTGTTTTTGATGGGTCTGCTGGGGAGTGGGGTGGTGCTGGGAGCGGAGAAGCCGAATGTGGTTTTCATTGCGATCGATGATCAGAATGACTGGATCGGGTGCATGGGGGGGCATCCGCTGGTAAAGACGCCGAACCTCGATGCGCTGGCGGCGAGGGGGACGTTGTTTACGAATGCGCACTGTCAGGCGCCGTTGTGCAATCCGTCGCGGACGAGTTTGATGATTGGATTGAGGCCGAGCACGACGGGGATTCATGGGTTGAGTCCTTGGTTTAGGACGCTGGGGCAATATGAGGATTTGGTGGCGTTGCCGCAGCATTTTGAGAACAATGGCTACAAGACACTGAGTGCAGGGAAGATTTATCACAGTTGGCGCGGGCCGAGTGGCGGTGGGAAGGGGAAGGGTAAAGGAAAGGGTGATGAGAAGCAGGTGATGGAGTTTCAGGAAGTGGGGCCGGCGGGTGGCTTTGGGACGAAGCCGCCGGCGAAGTTGGTGCCGCCGACGCCGTTTGGGAATCATGCGTTGCTTGACTGGGGAGTGTGGCCTTTGGACAACGATGACACGGAGAAGGGGGACTACCAGGTGGCGTCGTGGGCGGTGGAGAAGTTGGAGGGGATGAAGAAGGATGAGCCGTTCTTTTTGGCGGCGGGTTTCTTTTTGCCGCATGTGCCGTGTTACGCGACGCAGAAGTGGTTCGATTTGTATCCGGATAATGACACGGTGTTACCGGCCTTTCGAGACGATGACAGGGATGACACGCCGAAGTCGTCGTGGTGGATTCACTGGAAGCTGCCGGAGCCGAGGTTGAAGTGGGTGCAGGAGAATCATCAGCATCGGAATTTGGTGAGGTCTTATTTGGCGTGCACGAGTTTTGTGGATTCGCAGGTGGGGCGGATCATGGAGGCGCTGAAGAAGTCGGGGTTGGAGGAGAACACGATTGTGGTGTTGTGGGGAGATCATGGTTGGCATTTGGGGGAGAAGGGAATCACGGGGAAGAACACGTTGTGGGATCGGGGGACGAAGGTGCCGTTGATTTTGGCGGGGCCGGGGATCAAGAGTGGGCAGAAGTGCAACCGGCCGGCGGAGTTGTTGGATTTGTATCCGACGTTGGTGGATTTGTGCGGGCTGCCGAAGACGCCGCATGAGTTGGAGGGGATCAGTTTGAGGCCGCAGTTGGAGAATGCGATGGCGGTGAGGGAGCGGCCAGCGATCACGTCGCACAACCAGGGGAATTTTGGGATCCGGACGGAGCAATGGCGCTACATTTGCTATATGGATGGAGCGGAGGAGTTGTATGACATGGCGAATGATCCGCAGGAGTTTTACAATTTAGCGGCGAAGAAGAAGGGGGTGATCGCAGAGATGAAGAAGTGGCTGCCGAAGATCGACAACGGGCCAGCGGTGGGGAGTTCGGCGCGGGTGTTGACGTTGTATGATGGGGTGCCGGTTTGGGAGGGGGAGCCGATTGGGAAGGATGATCCGGTGCCTCAGGATAACTGAGCCCGAACTCCGCGATTGGAAGCAGCCCATCCGCCACCTCCATTGCGGTTCCAAGACTCCGCAGCTCTTGCCCGGTATCGTTTAGATACAGGGACTGCGAGCCGCAGAGCCTTGGAACCGCAAGCGAGGCAGCGCCTGAGCCACTTCGAATCGCGGAATCCGGGCAGAGGTCCGATGTCTGAGCACAAAAAAGCCGGGCTTGGTGTGGCCCGGCTTTTTTGAGATGAAATGGGAACTGGGTGTGATCAGCCTTTCTTTTCCAGGGAGAGGATTTTGTAGTCGTTGCCGATGGAGCTGAGGGCTTGGGAGGCGGTGTCTTTGGTGACGTCGTCCTTTTTGGAGACGATGGTGATTTTTTGTTCGCCGTCCTTGGCGCCGGGAGTGATTTTGACTTCGGTGATGCCGTCGAGTTTGGCGGTGAGGGCTTCGGTGACGTGCTGTTTGCAGGCGACGCAGACGACGCCGGTGATGGTGCCTTCGTAGGTGGAGGCGTCGCCGGCGCGGAGGGCTGGAGTAGCGAGCAGGGCGAGGGCGGAGAGGAGGATGAGTTTCTTCATGGGATTTTGTTTTGGGTTTCTATAAAAGAGCACCGGGTGCGCTGTCTTGCAAGACTCGCTGCCCGGTGCTGAAGGAGGTTCAAATGAACCGAAGTGAATTACTTGGCAGCTTCCAATTTTTCACCGGCGCCTTTCCAGCCACTGATGCCGGCGGAGAGGTGCTTGATGTTGGTGTAGCCGAGTTCTTCAGCCTTCTTGGCACCGGCTTTGTAAGCGGAGCAGGAAGGGCCGCCGCAGTAAGCGACCACGAGGGTGCTTTTGTCGGCTGGGAGCTTGCTGGCGAGGTCAGCTTGTGAGGAGGCGAAGTCGATGGCGCCGGGAACGTGGCCTTTGGTGAAGGAGGAAGAACCGTTGACGTCGATCACGGCGACTTTGCCGTCAGCGATGGCCTTTTTGAGGTCGTCGATGGAGATGTCAGGGTATTCGGCGGCCATGATGGAGGTGGCGGCGAAGAGGGAGAGGGCGAGTGCGAGCAATTTTTTCATGTGTTTGATTGGTATGTGGTTTGGCTTGTTTGATTTTTGTTTGAGTGCGTGATTGCCTTTGAGGGCGCGCTGCGCGGGCGCTGCTCCGATGAGGGAGCAAAGGGTTGTCAGGAGGGGAGGACGAAGACTGCGGACATTGGACTGTGACTGGAACGTTTTTATTCCGGGTTTCTTTGCAGGAGCATAACGTTTGGTGGATCGGGTTTGGTGTGTGAGGGGGTGAAATTTTATGGGATGGTGGTGGGAAGGGTCGAAATCGGGGGCGAAAGTGTTTGGCGGCGGGGATGAAGGGGGCCAGGTTAGCCGGAGGCAAAACCTGGACTACTTTTTGGGGGCTTTTAGCGCCACCAGGGGGGAGGTCGGGGAGGGTTTCTTTGAGGATGGTGCGGATGGCGAGGCGTTCGGAGACGGGGAGGTGGGAGAGGTCGCGCGGGGTGCCGGATTCTTTGAGGCCCTGGGCCATGTGGAGGTAGACTCGGTTTTTGAGGTCTTTGGGGGCGTCTTTCCAGGAGTCGGTGTAGAGCATGTAGGTGCAGCGGTATTTGAAGAGGCGAGTTTTGAGGTCGAAGTCTTTGAGGGAGTGACCGGAGCGGGTGGTGACTTTTTTGGATTGGAAGTCGCGGATGAAGTCGGGGTCGCCTTCGATGCCTTTGGGGGGAAGGGGGGCTTCGTTGGCGAAGAGGATGTAGCGGGCGAGGTCGGCGGCCAGGGCGTCGATTTCTTTTTCGGCTTCGGGGGTGAGGCGGCCTTTGCCTTCGTGTTTGCGCTGGCGGAGGAGGTAGCTCATTTGGAAGAGGCGGTTTTCGAAGCCGAGTTGGTGCTCGTGAACGAGGTGGGGGAGGATGTCGCTGGTGGGACGGAGGTGGAGGCTGAGGTCGGAGAAGCGGCCGGGGGAGGCGTCAAAGCGTTCGATTTTGCCGGCGTCAGATTTGCCGGCGACGTTGGCTTCGTGCTTGGTGAGGTTGTGTTTGCCGGTGAGGAGCCAGCCGCCGAAGCGGGATTCGAGGGGGATTTGGTGGCCTTGCTCGTCGCGGCGGAAGGTTTGCAGGCTGGAGCCGGCCATGGAGACGAGGACGGAGTCGGCGATGAGGCCGGGGACGTAGTTGGTGGCGGTGCCGGCGTGGCAGGCGAAGCAGCGGGTGGAGCGTTCGGGAACGGGGATGCGACCGGGGGTGAAGCGTTCGTAGACGTAGAACATGGGGCCCATTTCGGGGTCGATGGCGGAGACTTCAACGCGGCCGCCGGGGACCCAGCCGAGGTAGGTGTCATCGTTGAAGTAGAGCGCGCGGGGATTGCGGGGGTTGATGATTTCGCTCTGGAGGGAGGTGGCGGAGAAGACGAGGATCTGGGAGCTGACGGGGATTTCGAGGGCCTTCAATATTGAGACGAGGAAGGCGTTGTCTGAGGAGGTGTCGAGTTCGGCTTTGCCTGCGGCGAGGTCGGCCTGGAGGCGGGCGAGGCGGTCGTTGGGCTTGTGTTCGAAGTAGGAATGTGGGGCTTCGCGGAAGTTGAAGAGGCGTTCGGCGCTGGAGGAGGGGGTGGGGGCGCTCAGGGCCGTGAGGGCGGCGAGGTAGGCGACGGCTTTGAGGGTGAGGCGCATTCAGTGATTTAACGTTTGGGGAAGGGAGGGCGTTGCAGGGGAGTGACTCATTTTGGAGGGCGGTGTTTTAGAGGTGATTTGGTGTTTTAATTGCGAAGATTCTCAAATTCGAGGTGATTCGGATGAGGCGGAGCATTATTTTCACATCGAATATGATAATTATACTTGCGATGAGTATCATTTGTGTGAAAATTATAACCGTCATCCAAAACGCCATGATTACATCTACTCTCGCCCCTGCTGCCATGAATCCCGCCATGATGTTGTTGCCCACGCAACTGCTGACGCTTCCTTCGGTTCAGAAAGAGGCCAGTCGATTGGAGCCGGTGAAGCGCTGGAGGATGGCGCATCCGGAGTTGTTTGAGCAGCGTCGGATTGAGGGGATGAAGAAGTCGGACTTGGTGCGGGAGAACTTGATGCGGTTGCACAGGGAGAAGAAGGCGGAGTGGCACAAGTCGGCGCGGAAGAATCCGAAGTTGCGTGCGACGGTGGAGCACATCGCGGCGAAGGAGTGGTCGCTGAAGGCACCGAGCGGGGTGGTTTATCGTTTTCGGAATTTGAAGCAGTTTTTGCGGGGCAATGCGGAGTTGTTTGATTCGGAGGATGTGGTTTGGAAGGAAGTTCCAGGGCGTCCGAGTCAGGCTTGGTGCCGGGCGTTTCACGGGTTGTCGAGGTTGCGCCCGAGCTGTGTGAAGCTGCTGCCGGAGTGGAAGGGGTGGACTTGGTCGGAGGAGTAAGAACACGGTTGCGCTTGACCGGGGGGAGGGGAGCGGCTTTGAATGGCGGCTTCCATGTTGCCTGATTTTTCCACTTACCTCGGATCCCGCTGTCAGTTTGTCGATGCTTTGCTGGATCGGGTGATTCCGACGGGGGAGACGAGGCCGGCGACGTTGCACAAGGCGATGAGGCACAGTATTTTTGCGGGGGGGAAGCGGTTGCGGCCGGTGCTTTGTATTGCGGCGGCGGAGGCGTGCGGGAGCAGTCAGGAGGCGGCGGGATTCAATGCGTGCGCGGTGGAGTGTCTGCATACTTACACGCTGATCCATGATGATTTGCCGTGCATGGATGATGATGATTTGCGGCGCGGGGTGCCGACGTGTCACAAGGTTTACGGGGAGGGGATCGCGGTTTTGGCGGGGGATGCGCTGCAGGCGCTGGCGTTTGAGCTGATCACGCGGACGCGGGCGACGGTGCGGCATACGACGGGGGACATGGTGGCGGAGTTGGCGAGGACTTCGGGGAGTTTGCACCTGGTAGGCGGGCAGGTGGCGGATGTGGAGGGTGAGGGGAAGAGGTTGCCGCTGGAGGAGTTGCGGTTTGTGCATGAGAGCAAGACGGCGGCGCTTTTGACGAGTTCGATCCGGTTGGGTGGGATGGCGGCGGATGCGGATGAGGAGAAGATGGCGGCGTTGGGACGTTTTGGGATGGCGGCGGGGTTGGCGTTTCAGATCATCGATGACATTTTGGATGTCACGCAGACGAGTGAGAAGCTGGGCAAGAGCGCGGGGAAGGATTTTGCGTCGGAGAAGTCGACGTATCCGGCGTTGATCGGGCTGGAGGCGTCACGGGATGAGGCGCATCGGCTGACGGAGGAGGCGCACGCGGCGCTGGGGTGCTTTGGGGAAGCGGGGCTGCATCTGAGGCAGTTGGCGGATTATTTGCTGGCGCGGGATTATTGAGATTAAGGCAGGCCGCAGGCGAGGCGGATGAGGCTGAGGCCGGAGGGCGTGAGGGTGGCGCTTTCGCCGGAACCGGTGACGAGGCCGCGGGTGTTGAGGGAGTGGGGGAAGGTTTGGTTGGGGGGGATGCCGGTGAGTTGGGGGGCGGCGATGGAGTCGGTGGTGGCGCGGATGCGGAGGGGGAGACCCCAGGCGCTGAAGGTGATGCGCCAGCTGGGGGGAGGGGTGGCGGGTGGTGGGGTGTCGTGGAGCCAGGGGTAGCGTTTGGCGAGGTCCATTTCGGCGGTGCCGGGGACGGCGACTTCGAAGTAGGGATCGGAATTTCGGATGAATTTGGCCGGGGTGAGGGTGGGGTCTTTGAGGCGGGCGAGGTAGAGGGCGGCGAGGTCGAGGCCGATGAGGTTTTGGCCGTTGTAGTTGCCGTGTTTGTTGGGGCTGGAGAAACCTTGATCGTACCAGGTTTGGTAGGTGGTGGACCAGAGGAGGTTCAGTTCGATGTGGAGGTGGGCGCGGCGTTTGTCGATGCCGGCGCCGGTGTAACCGAGGCGACCGAGGGGGTGGCCGGATTTGATGGGATCGCCGACTTCGACGGTGGTGCTGTTGAGGTGGGCGTAGAGGGAGTAGAAGGGGCCCTCACCCCAGTTGTGTTCGAGGACGATGTAGCGGCCGTAGTTGCTGTGGGAGGGGATTTTGGAGACATGGACGACGCGGCCCGGGCAGATGGCGAGGACGTCGTCAAGGGGTTCGCCTTTCGGGTCTCGGTTGATCGGTTTGATATCGAGGCCTTCGTGAAAGCGGGCGTAGCCGATTTGGCCGCCGACGCGGCGGGGGTCGCGGACGAAGCCGAATTTGCCGCCTTCCCAGGGGG
>JARXAL010000029.1 GCA_029865835.1 Verrucomicrobiaceae bacterium | reverse complement strand
ATTTCGTCAGGGTGGGTGCTTTGGGCGAGCAGTTGGCGGGCGGTGTTACGCCATGCGTCAAAATCGGGTGGGATGATGATGGTGCGCATGGTTTAGAGCAGTTTAAGAAAACCTGTAACCGCTTCTTTGAGGCGGCGGAGGAGGATTTGGGCCATCGGCAGCTTGAGGCGTATGTATTTATACGCCCCTGCGCTACCAACGGCCCATCTCCACCTCCGGCGCTCCCAAATCAACGGCCACATTTTTTCTTAAAATGCTCTAGGCGAGGATTTCTTTGGCGACGATGCCGTGGACGTCGGTGAGGCGGAAGTCGCGGCCGGCGTAG
The DNA here is from genome assembly GCA_029865835.1 of Verrucomicrobiaceae bacterium. Classification (GTDB taxonomy): domain Bacteria; phylum Verrucomicrobiota; class Verrucomicrobiia; order Verrucomicrobiales; family Verrucomicrobiaceae; genus JAGRPD01. The sequence goes on along the minus strand of JARXAL010000029.1, from coordinate 6,161 downwards.
CGGTAGGTGAGGCGTTCGTGGTCGAGGCCCATGAGGTGGAGGAGGGTGGCGTGCCAGTCGTGGATGTGCATTTTGTTGTGCACAGCTTCGTAGCCGTAGTCGTCGGTGAGGCCGTAGTTCATGCCGCCTTTGACGCCGCCTCCGGCCATCCAGAGGGTGAAGCCTTTGTTGTTGTGGTCGCGTCCGTCGGTGCCCTGGCTGTGAGGGGTGCGGCCGAACTCGCCGCCCCAGACGACGAGGGTGTCTTTGAGGAGGTCGCGTTGCTTGAGGTCTTGAAGGAGGCCGGCGATGGCTTGGTCGACTTGCCCGCAGTTGTTTTCGAGGGCGGCGGTGAGGTTGGTGTGGTGATCCCAGTTGCCGTGGGTGATTTCAATGAAGCGGACACCGGCTTCGACGAATTTGCGGGCCATGAGGCATTGTTTGCCGAAGGTGTCTGAGGGGCCTTCGCCGATGCCGTAGAGTTTTTGGGTGGCGGCGCTTTCTTTGCTGAGGTCCATGACGTTGGGGACTTCAGACTGCATGCGGAAGGCGAGTTCGTAGGACTCGATGACGCCGTCGATTTCGGGGCTGACGCCGCCGTCGAGTTGTTTGCGGGATTGGTTGAGTTTTTGAATGAGGTCGAGTTGGGAACGTTGGGCTTCGGGGTTGAGCCGGGTGTTTTTGATGTCGGCCATGCCGGCTTCTTGGCCGCCGAAGCGACGGGCGAATTGCTGGGGGATGGGGAGGCGATTGCCACCTAGTTTGGTGCCTTGATAGATGGCGGGCAGGAAGGCGCTGCCGTAGGTGCGGGTGGCGTTGCCGGGGGGATTGATGGTGATGAAGCCGGGGAGGTTTTCGTTTTCGGTGCCGAGGCCGTAGAGGGTCCAGGCGCCGAGGGAGGGGCGGATGAATTGAGTGGTGCCGGTGTGGAGTTGGGTGAAGGCCTGGGGGTGGGCGGGGAGGTCGGTGGCCATGGAGTTGATGATGCAGAGGTCATCGGCGTGTTTGGCGACGTTGGGGAAGAGGCTGGAGATGTAGAGGCCGCTTTTGCCGTGTTGTTTGAATTCCCATTTGGGGGCCATGAGGTCGGCGCGGCCGTAGCGGCCTGCGGCGGAGGGGGCGGATTTGCCGGCGTCGGCGATGAGTTTGGGTTTGTAGTCGAAGGTGTCGACGTGGGAGGGGGCTCCCTGCATGCAGAGGAAGATGATGTGTTTGGCTTTGGCGGGGAAGTGGGGGGGCTTGGGGGAGAGAGGGCCGGGGGCGATTGCGGATTGCGGATTGCGGATTGCGGATTGGGCTGAGGCGCTTGCGGCGAGGGCGGAGAAGGCGAGGTAGCCGAAGCCGTTGGCGGTGGTTTGGAGGACTTTGCGGCGGGTGAGCGGGGTGGCGTTCATGGCTTGGGCAGGATGGAGGTGATTTTGGCTTAGTTGAGGAAGCGGAATTCGGCGGAGGCTAGGAGGGCTTGGCAGAAGGTGGTGAGGGCGAGTTTTTGGGCTTTGTCTTTGTGTTGTTGGGAGTTTTTGGAGGAGCCGGTTTCGACTTTGGTGGGGAAGGTCATCCAGAAGGTGCGGATGGCGGTGAGTTCTTCTGGGGTGGGGGCGCGGGAGAAGGCGAGGTGGTAGGCGTGGGTGAGGCGGTCGAGGGGGGTGCCTTCGAATTCGTTCAGGCGGGTGGCGAAGGCGTCGGCGAGGGCGATGGCCTGGGGGTTGTTCATGAGGAAGAGGCTCTGGGAGGGGACGTTGGTGTTGTCGCGCTGGCCGTTAACGAGGGAGGCGTCGGGGAAGTCGAAGACAGAGAGGAACTCGGGGATTTGGTCGCGGATGATGGGGAGGTAGATGGAGCGGTGAGGGGAGGGCTGGCTGTTGACCTGGGTGAGGAGCTGGATGAGGCCCTGACGGCCTTCGCTGACGCGGGCGACGGGGGAGCCGTCGATGGGGTAGAGGTCGAGGGTGCCGGACACGGCGAGCATGGCGTCGCGGACGGCTTCGGCGTCGAGGCGGCGCTGGTCCATGCGCCAGCGGTGTTTGTTGTCGGGGTCGGTGGCGTGGTTGGCGGCGTCGTAGGTGGAGCTCATCTGGTAGGTGCGGCTGAGCATGATTTGTTTGATGAGTTTTTTGACGGACCAGCCGTTTTCCATGAAGGCGAGGGCGAGGTGGTCGAGGAGTTCGGGGTGGGTGGGTTTCATGCCCATGAGGCCGAAGTTGTCGGGCGTGGGGACGATGGCCTGGCCCATGAGATGGAGCCAGATGCGGTTGGCCATGACGCGGGCGGTGAGGGGGTTGTCCTTGGAGGCGATGAAGTAGGCGAGGTCGAGGCGGCCGGAGCCCTGGGCGATGTTCCGGGGTTCGTCGGGGGCGCAGAGGACTTCGACGAGGCCGCGGGGGATGATGTCGGATTGTTGATTGATGTCGCCACGGACGAGGAGAGGGCTGTTGATGGGAGACGGGCGGTCGAGGACACCCATGGTGAGGGTGCGGGGGGTGCCGTCGGAGGTGAAGAGGTCGAGGTCGGCCTGGGCGGAGGCGGTGCGGTCGCGGGCCTGGCGGATGCGGAGGAAGGTGGCGACATTGCCGTTGTCGCGTCCCTGCTGGCGCATGGCCATGGCTTCGCGGGTGGCTTCTTCGGAGGCTTTGGTGAGGGAGGCGACTTCCTGTTTGAGGCGGGTGACTTCGGTGGGGGCGAGTTTGGCGATGGCGGCGGGTTGACCGGAAGCGGGGTCGAGCTCGATGAGGGTGGAGGGGAAGTTGTTTTGCTGCTGGCTGGGGGTGCCGTAGAGGGTTTCGCTGCTTTGGAAGATGCCGGCGAGGGCGTAGTAGTCGCGCTGGGTGACGGGGTCGAATTTGTGGTCGTGACAGCGGGCGCAGGCGAGGGTGAGGCCGAGCATGGACTGGGAGACGACATCGATTTGCTCGTCGACGAGGTCGGCCTGGAACTGGCGACGGTCGCGGTTGTTGAGGCCTTTGGGGCCGAGGGCGAGGAAGCTGGTGGCGATGATTTTTTCGGCCTGATCTTTTTTGCCGTCGGAGAGGAGGAGGTCGCCAGCGAGCTGCTCTTTGAGGAACTGGTCGTAGGATTTGTCTTTGTTGAAGGATTCGATGACGTAGTCGCGGTAGCGCCAGGCGTGGGGGTAGGGGACGTTCGATTCTTTGCCGTTGGATTCGGCGTAGCGGGCGACGTCGAGCCAGTGGCGGGCCCAGCGTTCGCCGAATCGGGCGGAGTCGAGGAATAGGTCAATGACGGATGCGACGGCGTCGGGGGATTTGTCTTCGGTGAAGGCTTTGACTTGATCCGGGGTAGGCGGGAGGCCGGTGAGGTCGAAGGCGATGCGGCGGATGAGGGTGGGGCGGTCGGCATCGCGGACGGGGTGGAGGCCGGCGGTTTCCATGCTGGCGAGGATGAAGTGGTCGATGGGGGTTTTGGCCCAGTCGGGGGTTTTGACGGCGGGAGGAGGGGTGGCGACGGGTTTTTGGAAGGACCAGTGTTTGCGGCCTTCGGTCATGTCGATCTGGCGACGGCCGCCTTCGGGGTTGGCGATTTTGGATTCGCGGGGATCGGGGGCGCCCATTTCGATCCAGCGTTTGAAGTTGGCGATGACGTCGTCGGGGAGTTTTTGTTTGGGAGGCATTTCCATGTCCGGGTCTTCCCAGGTCATGGCGGTGTAGAGGGTGCTGGCGGCGGGGTCGCCGGGGGTGATGGCGGGATGGCCGGACTCGCCACCGAGGAGGGTGTTTTGTTTGTTGTCGAGGAGCAGGCCGCCGCGAACTTTGGTGGCATTGGCGGCGTGGCATTTGTAGCAGTGCTCGACGAGGACAGGGCGGATGTTTTTTTCGAAGAAGGCGAGTTGGTCAGGGGTGATGGCGGCGTGCGGAGGCTGGCTTTCGGTTTGGGCGGAAGCGCAGGCGGCGAAGAGCGCGAAGCAGAGATAGGGGAGGGCCTTCATGGGATTCCGAGGGGTGATGGGAAATGAAACCCGGGTGTGGGCGGATAGTTGCGAAAGAGGAGATGCGGGGGGTGGTTTTAGCGAGGGTTGGTCTGTTTTGTGCGGCTTCGGGAGGGAGGTCCTGCAGCGGGAACATTCTTGATGGTCAAACCCTGAAATTGTGGTAGGGCAGGGTGTCGACTGAATGGACAACAAACAAACACTATGAGTCAAAACACCAAATTCCGGGCCGGAGTTCTTTTCGGCGATGAAGTCAAAGAGGTCCTCGACTATGCGAAGGCGAACGAGTTTGCCCTGCCAGCGGTCAATTGCATCAATACGAACTCGGTGAATGCGTCTTTGGCGGCCGGGCGCGAGGTGAACTCGCCGATGATGATTCAGTTTTCGAACGGGGGAGCGCAGTTTTTCATTGGGAAGACGGTGAGCAAGGACAACCAGTTGGGCCCGATTTTGGGAGCGATTGCGGGGGCGCATTACGTGGATGCGGCGGCGAAGGCTTACGGGGTGCCGGTGGTGTTGAACACGGACCATTGTGCGAAGAAGTTGCTGCCCTGGGTGGATGGCATGCTTGCGGCGAGTGAGGAGCAATTTGCGAAGACAGGACGGCCGCTGTTCAGTTCGCACATGCTGGATCTTTCAGAGGAGCCTCTGGAGGAGAACATCGAGACCTGCGCGAGGTATTTGGAGCGGATGGCGAAGATGGGGATGACGCTGGAGATTGAGTTGGGTGTGACGGGTGGTGAGGAAGACGGGGTGGACAATTCCGATGTGGATGAGTCCCGCCTTTACACTCAGCCGGATGAAGTGGCGTATGCTTATGAGACGCTGCTCAAAATCAGCCCGAATTTCACGATCGCAGCCGCTTTTGGGAACGTGCATGGCGTTTACAAGCCGGGCAATGTGAAGCTGAAGCCGGCGATTCTGAAGCAATCGCAGGACCACATTCAGGCGAAGTTTGGCACGGGAGAGAAACCGGTGAATTTTGTGTTTCATGGCGGGTCGGGGTCGACTCGGGAGGAGATTCGTGAGGCTCTGAGTTACGGGGCGATCAAGATGAATCTGGACACCGATTTGCAGTGGGCGTTCTGGGATGGGGTGCGTGCGTATGAGGCGAAGAACCATGACTATTTGCAAGGTCAGATTGGGAACCCGTCCGGGCCGGACGCACCGAACAAGAAGTACTATGATCCGCGGGTGTGGCTGGGGGCGGGTGAGGCGACCTTCACGAAGCGTTTGGTGACGTCGTTCGAGGATTTGAATTGCGTGGGTCGCAACGTGGGCTGAGAACGCGAGGCGTTTTGATGACAGGGCATTCTCCGAGAGGGGGATGCCCTGTTTTTTTGGTGGCGGATGTGAGGGGTGTGCTGCCTTGAGGTGGGGCTGTGTCGTATGAGTTGGGATGAATGACTCTGAAGGCAAAGTTTGGTTGATTACAGGATGTAGCAGCGGGTTCGGGCATGCGATTGCGCGGGAGGCTTTGGAGCGGGGGAATCGGGTGGTGGTGACGAGCCGGAATGTGGAGGCTTTGAAGGCGTGGGAGGAGGAGTTTGAGGGGCGCTGTCGGGTGATGGCGTTGGATGTTGGGGAGGCGGATTTGGAGGCGAAGGCTGCGGAGGCGGTGGCGATGTTTGGACGGGTGGACGTGCTGGTGAACAATGCGGGGTTTGGTTTGATCGGGGCGCTGGAGGAGTGCTCGATGGATCAGGTGCGGCGGAATGTGGAGACGAATTTTTTTGGGCCGTTGAGGCTGATGCGGGCGCTGCTGCCGGTGATGCGGGAGCAGGCCGGGGGGCATATTGTCAATATCAGCGCGGCGGCGGCGATTTCGAACTACCCGGGGTTCAGCATTTATGGGGCGGCGAAGGCGGCGCTGGAGTTTGCGAGTGAGGCGGTGAAGGCAGAGGCGGCGTCGTTTGGAGTGAAGGTGATGCTGATTGAACCGGGGCCATTTCGGACGGGGTTCATCGGGCGGTGTATGGAGATTGCGGAGCGATCGCTGGAGGCTTATGCGGGCTCGGCGGGGCGTTTCAGGCAGATGCTAGAGCGGATGGATGGTAAGCAGGTGGGTGATCCGGCGCGGGCGGCGAAGTTGATCGTGGACTTGGTGGAGCGGGGGCACACAGGCATGCGTGTGCCGCTGGGCAAGTATGCGGTCAAGAAGGTGAAGGACCGCGCGGCGAGTGTGCTGCGGGAGGTGGAGGCGGTGGAGGCGGAGGCGGCGGGGACGGACTTTGTGGGGTGA
>JARXAL010000151.1 GCA_029865835.1 Verrucomicrobiaceae bacterium | reverse complement strand
TGGCGGGGGGCGGGGGCATCAGGCGAGCGGGTTCACGGTGTGGATGGCGGGTGGGGGAGTGAAGGGCGGGCTGAGGTATGGGGCGACGGATGAGTTGGGGGTGAAGGCGGTGGAGCAGGCGATGCCGACGCACGACTTGCATGCGACGATTTTGCACTTGATGGGGTTGGATCATGAGGAACTGACGTATCGGTATGCAGGTCGGGATTTCAGGCTGACGGATGTGGCTGGGGAGGTGCACTCGGGGATTTTCATGTGAGGACTTTACATGGGCGGTAGGACGGGATAGAAGGCGGGTCTGTTTTATGAAGTCTGTTCGTCTCTTTGCTCCGTTGGTTTGTTTGGGTCTCGCGCTGAGTTGGGTGTTTGCCGCACCATCGGCGAAGAAGGCGCGCATTTTGTTTTTCTCGAAGTCGAGCGGGTTTGAGCACAGCGTGATTTCATGGAAGAACGGGCAGCCGAGTCATGCGGAGAAGGTGCTGAAGGAGTTGGGGGACAAGCATGGGTGGGAGTTTGAGTTTTCGAAGGATGGATCGAAGTTTGGGAAGGATTATTTGGCGGGGTTTGACGCGGTGTTTTTCTACACGACGGGGAATTTGCTGGAGGCGGGCACGGATGGGAATCCGCCGATGACGGCGGAGGGGAAGCAGGCGCTGTTTGACTTGGTGAAGAGCGGGAAGGGGTTCATCGGGACGCATTCGGCGAGCGACACGTTTCACACGGACAACGAGGCGGTGAAGGGGCCGGAACGGTTTTTGAATCATGGGGACAAGGCGGATCCGTATGTGCGGTTTTTGGGGGCGGAGTTCATCAAGCATGGGGCGCAGCAGGAGGCGAGGAACACGGTGGTGAATCCGGCGTTTCCGGGGTTTGAAAAGGTGGGTTCGGATTACACTTTGATGGAGGAGTGGTATTCGCTGAAGGACTTCACGCCGGACATTCATGTGTTGAGTGTGATGGATGCGCCGTCGATGAAGGGGACGGAGTATCAGCGGCCGGCGTTTCCGACGACTTGGGCGCGGAAGGAAGGGGAGGGGCGGGTGTGGTACACGGCGATGGGGCATCGGGAGGACATTTGGACGAATCCGATGTTTCAGGACATCTTGGTGGGTGGGATTCGATGGGCGTTGGGAGAGGTGAAGGCGGAGGTGCCGCCGAATTTGAAGGAGGTGGCGCCAGGGGCGTTCACGAATCCGCCTTATGTGGCTTCGCCACCGCCGAAGCCGAAGGCGAAAGAGAAGGAAAAGGAGAAGGCGAAGTAAGGAGAGGGGTTGCTTTTGGAGGGGGCTGGCTATGCTTTTGGGATGAAGAAGCTGGTGCGAGTTGGGTTGATCATGGCTGGTGTCGCAGGGGCGGCGCTGGGGGGCGGGGTGTGGTGGGTGAAGGGGCAGTTGAGTCGGGAGGCGGTGGAGCGGCAGTTGCAGGCGGTGTGCGGGGGGCGGGTGAGTTTGGGGGCGTCAGAGTTGGAGGTGTGGGGCAGTCCGACGCGGTGGCGGCTGCGGGATTTGAAGGTGTTTGCGACGGTGGGTCGGGATGGGAAGGCGGAGGTGCCGACGGAGCCGGTGCTGAGTTTGCGGGAGGCTGTGTTGGAGGTGTCGTTGGGGAGTTTGATGAGCGGGACGCTGGATGTGCAGCGGTTGAATTTGGATGGGTTGTCGGTGGAGGAGTATGTGAGTCCGGAGGGAGTGAGTGATTTGAAGCTGGTGATGGCGAAGCCGAAGGGGGTGGCGGAGCCGAAGGTTGAGGTGGTGAAGGAGGCTGAGCCGAAGGTGGAGAAGGTTCAAAAAGCGGGAGCGGCTGAGTTTAAGGCGGAGCTGTTGGGGTTCACGTTGAGGGTGCGGGAGGCGCGGGTTTCGAACGGGCAGTTGTTTATTCACAATCGGGTGAACAAGACGAAGACAAGGCTGGAGGGGTTGCAGTTTGCGCTGAACGACATTGATGTGGATCCGGCGAATCTGGCGGCACACAACACGGTGAAGATGGCCTTGGAGATGAAGCTGACGCTGGAGGGTCGCGGGAAGGTGGCGGGGGAGATGACGGATGTGACGTTTGCGAAGCTGGATGTCAGTGGGAACGGGAAGATGCAGCCGTTTGAGGAGAAGACAGGCGTTTGGAGTCCGGTGAGTGAGTGGGAGTTGAGTTTGGCGAAGGGGAGTGTTTTAGCGGGCTACATGACGATGGGGCAGGCGAGTGCGGATGCGGCGAAGAAGATGAAGGATTTTGGTTTGGATCTGAGTGACCTGCCGATGGGGGGTGAGTTGCTGGAGGCGGCGGTGTTGAAGATGGCGTTCAGTGAGAACCGGCTTTTGGTGCGGGAGGATGCGCGGTTTCAGATGCCGGAGTATGAGGTGCGGATGGCGAAGGGGAGTTGGGTGAACAGTGCGGAAGATGCGCAGGATTTGGTGATTCGACTGGTCTGCGGGGAGGAACTGCAAAGGCGGTTGCGCGAGGGCATGCTGAAGTCGGGGCTGCCGGAGAAGATGGCGGACTCGGTGGTGAAGGCGTTTTTGGACGAGACGTCGGGGCGGCTGTCGTTTGATGTGCGAGCGGGCGGGAAGATGACGCGGCCGGATGTGAAGCCGGCGTGGGACAAGGCGCTGGAGCGGGCGATCCAGGGTGGGGCGATTGAGGGGTTGTTGAAGTCGATTGGGAAGTGAGAACGGCGGGCGGCTAGTGCTGAAGCGGGGGCAACCGAGCTGGTTGCCCCACGGGTGGCCTGGTGCGAGCGTGTTACTTTTCCTTGGAGAGCCACTGGATGGCGTCGATGATGACGTGGCCGTCGGTGTCCTGGTTGGTGATGACGACGGAGGCGGGTTGGTCGGGGGTGAAGGAGAAGGTGCCGAGGGATTGGGTGATGCCGTCGATGGGCGGGGTTTCGCGTTGGTTGACTTGGACGGTAGTGGGTGAATCGCCGGAGTGATGGATGGTGACGGGGACGTTGGTGGCGCGGTTTATGAGGGCGCTGTAGGCGATGCGGACTTCGTATTGCCCGGCTTCGGGGAGGGTGGTGGTGAAAGTGGCGGTCATTTGACCTTTGTTGGCGTTGCCGTCGTGCTGGTAGCCGACGCCGACGGTTTTGCCGATGCTGCCGGTGCTCCAGTGGCCGGTGTAGGAGCCTTTGGTGTCGTCGAGCACGATGCCGGGGAGTTTGATGCCCGAGTTGGCGAGGTCCCATTCGAGGATTTGTTTGTCGGCGATGAGGCGCTCTTGAAGTTTGCTGTAGGGGACGTCTTGGATGTCGCTTTGGGCGTCGATGGCGAAGCAGGCGGCGGTGGCGGCGGACTGGCCGAGGATCATGAAGACGGGTTCCATGCGGATGCTGCCGTAAGCGATGTGGGTGGCGGACATGGCGACGGGGACGAGGAGGTTGGTGGCTTGGGTTTTTTTCGGGATGAGGGAGCCGTAGGCGATGGCGTAGGGGCCGCCGGTGGTGACGCCGATGTCGCCCTCGTTTTGGACGTAACCTTCGGGGGTGATGTAGCGCTGGGTGTTGTGGGAGTCGATGGTGTAGGAGCCCATGCCGATGGAGTCGGGGGTGGGTTTCTTTTTGCGGAGTTCGTTTTCGGTCATGACGAAGGCGCCGATCATGCGGCGGGCTTCGCGGATGTAGAGTTGGTGTGACCAGTTGCCGTTGTCGGTGAATTCGTCTTTGGGGAGGCCCCATTGGTTGAGTTCTTCACGGACGTCAGCGGGGACTCGGGGGTCGTTGGCGACGAAGTACATGAGGCCCTGCTGGTAGGTGCGGTGTTCGTTGATGATTTCCTTGCGGCGCTCGTAGGAGGCGTTGGGGTAGTCGTAGTTGTAGCCGATGTTGTCGAAGGAGAAGGGGCCGTGGTTGTTGGTGTCGGTCTTCCAGTTGGGGGCGGGGTCGAACTTGTTGAAGAACTCGCGCCAGCCGGCGTCGAACACGCGGAGGATAAGTTCGTATTGGGTGGGGTCGTAGCCTTTGGGCTTGGGGAAGGGGATGCGGTTTTCGGGGGCTTTGGTGTAGCAGGAGCGGAAGCAGTAGGCCTGGACGCGGTGGTCGCCCTCGCCTTTGACGCCGGGGTTCTCGGTGCTGATGCGAGCGAGGACGCCGCTTTTGGGATCGCCGGGGATTTTGTAGGGGCTGACGGGGGATTTGAGGACGCCGAAGTGGTGGCCGTGGTGGAGGATGCCGACTTGGATGCCGTTGTGCTCCTCGCCATAGACGCTGTTGGCTTCGCGACCGACGTGGAAGTCGACACCGGCGGCGGCCATGAGGTCGCCTTCGTAGGTGGTGTCGAGGAACATTTTACCGGTGTAGGTTTTGCCGTCGAGGGTGGTGATGGAGGTGATGCGGGTGCCGTCTTTTTTGACGCCGGAGGCGCGGTCGAGGAGGGCTTCGCGGATGACGGGGATGTCGAGTTCTTTGACCCAGTCGTCGTAGATGCGTTCGGCGACATGGGGTTCGAAGACCCAGGCGCACTGGGTGGTGTCGTCGATGGCGGAGTGGCCCTGGCCTTTGTTGCCGTATTCGGAGCGTTTTTGCTGGCGCCAGTTTTCGTCTTTTTGGTAGTGGAGGTAGGCGCGGTGGTAGAACTCGCGGGAGAGGCCGCCGATGACGTCTTTGTTGCCGGAGTCGGTCCAGCCGAGGCCGCCGGAGGTGAGGCCGCCGAGGTGTTTGTCAGGGGAGACGATGATGACGGACTTGCCCATTTGCTTGGCTTGGACGGCGGCGATGATCGAGGCGCTGGTGCCGCCGTAGATGACGAGGTCGTGGTCTTGAGCGGCGGCGGGGAGAGCGAGCAGGAGGGGGAGGACGAGGAAGCGCATGGCGATGGGAAAGAAAAAGGGCACCCACCGGGATGGTGGCTGCCCTTTGGGTTGATAGGCAATAGGAATAGGTCGGTGCTAGGAGCCGATTTCTTTCAGGACACGGCGGATGTCGGCGGCTTGATCGGCGGTGCTGGCTTTGGCGTCATGCCAGACGATTTTGTCGCCTTTGATGAGGAAGCACTGGCGGGTGGCGAGGCCGATGGCGGGCATGCGGGCGACGCCGAAAGCTTCGATTACCTTGCCTTCGGGGTCAGCGATGAGGTCGAAGGGAAGGGTGTGGTCGGTGATGAATTTCTTCTGGGCTTCGGGTTTGTCGGTGGAGACGCCGAGGATTTGCACGCCTTCTTTGGTGAGATCGGCGAAGGCATCACGGAGGGAGCAGGCTTGTTTGGTGCAGCCGGGGGTGTTGGCTTTGGGGTAGAAGAAGACGACGGTGGGGCCTTTGGCGTAGACGTCTTTGAAGGCGACGGTTTTGCCGTCTTGATTGATGCCGGTGACATCGGGGGCGGGGAGGCTGACTTTTTCACCTTCGCCGCCGAAGAGGGAAAGGCCGGTGATGGTGCAGAAGGCGAGGAGGATGCGGGACAACATGGTTTTTGGGGGGCGTTGGGGTTATTTGACGGAGACGGAGAGGCCAGGGATGGCGGCGGCGAGTTGTTTGGCGCCGGCTTCGGTGGCCTTTGTCTGCCAGAGGAAAACGTTTTTGAGGCCCTTTAGGTTGTAGAGATGTTTGAGGCCGGCGTCGGAGACTTCGGTGCCGTAGAGGTTGAGGGTGCGGAGTTTGGAGGCGGAGGCGAGGTGTTGAAGGCCGGCGTCGGTGATTTTGGTTTGGCGGAGGTCGAGGGAGGCGAGGCGGGGGAGTTGGCCGAGGGTTTTCATGCCGGCGTCGGTGACGGCGGTGCGGCCGAGGTCGAGCTGGGCGATTTGGTCTTTGAGGGGGAGGAGGATTTCGAGTTTGGCGTCGTTGCAGCTGGAGACGCCGGTGAGGAAGTCGGCGCGGAGGAGGGGAGCGTCGGGCTTGAGGAGGAAGATTTGGGCGCCGGAGGTTTTGGCCTTGGCGATGACGTCGTCTTTGGCTGGGGTGACGCCTTGGGCGAGGGCGGTGTAGAAGGTTTCGTGGTCGCGAACGCGGGCGGCTTCTTTGGCGTTGGGGTCGGCGGGTTTGCCTTCGGTATTGCCTTCCCAGCCGCCGAAGTCGGCGCCGGCGTCGATCCAGGCTTTGAGCAGGGCTTTTTCGGGATCGGTGAGGGGGTCGCCTTTGGGGGGCATGAACATGTCATCGTCCTTGGGGAGGGTGGTGACTTCGTAGAGGTAGCTGCCAGCGCTGTCTTTGGGTTTGAGGACGGGGCCGTTTTCGCTGCCTTTCATGATGGCCCAGGCGCCGTCGAGGCGGAGGCCGGCTTTGGGTTCTTTTTTGCGGCCGTCAACGACCTGGGTGGCGCGGTGGCAGTCGACGCATTTTTTGCTGAGGATGGGCCAGATTTCCTTTTCGAACTGGGGGGCAGCGGAAAGCGTGGTGACCTGTGAGGCGAGTGACAGAGCAAAAATGGTTAAGTGAAAGACAGGACGTGACATGGGGGATGTGGCAGTTTAAAAGGTGGAAGGGTGTTGGTGGAACGCACCCGTTTCCGAATGGTAAGGTAACGCTTGCCTAGAGGCCATGTTTCACAGAAAACTCCCCCTGCACCTATGCCCTCAACCATTTCTCAACGTTTTCAGACCGGAACCGTGCTGCGCAATTCCACGCTGGCGATCATCATGGGCGGGGGGGCAGGAAGTCGGTTGTATCCGCTGACGAAAGACCGGGCGAAGCCGGCGGTGCCGTTGGCGGGGAAGTATCGGCTGGTGGACATTCCGATCAGCAACTGCATCAACTCGGGGGTGAGGCAGGTGTTTGTGTTGACGCAGTTCAACAGTGCGTCATTGAACCGGCACATTGCGCGGACTTACAAGTTTGACCAATTTGCGAGGGGTTTTGTGGAGGTGTTGGCGGCGCAGCAGACGCCGGAGGGTGAGCGCTGGTATCAGGGGACGGCGGATGCGGTGCGGATGAATTTGCGTTACTTTTTGGAGAGTGATCATGAGTATTACATGATCTTGAGTGGGGATCAGTTGTACCGGATGGATTTCCGGTTGGTGATGAGCCAGCATTTGGAGACTGGGGCTGATTTGACGATTGCGACGCTGCCGGTGAA
>JARXAL010000051.1 GCA_029865835.1 Verrucomicrobiaceae bacterium | reverse complement strand
GGAGACGTCTTCGCCATCGAAGTCGGCGGCGTTGAAGGTCATGCCGGTGATGGGGGAGGCGGTGGTGCGGGAGGTGGCGGCTGAGAGGGGGATCACGCTGGGGCCGTGGGTGGAGGCGTTTGACGCGCGGATTCAGGGGATTGTGGACAATTGGCCGCAAGCGGTGGATGGGGCGAGGGCGGTGGCGTTGGGGTTGCCGGTGCCGCCGTCGTTGAAGGGGATTGTGGAGGCGTATGTGGGGGATTATTTGGGGTAGGGGGAAGTAGTGAGATTGGGTCGAGAAAAGCAGCCTTAACGTCTTCATGTCCATGCATGCGGTGCCGCTTTCGTCCTTGGTTGAGTGAACGAGTCGTGAAAGATTCGACGTTGTTCCAGTGCATGAAAAGTCTGACCGTTCTATTCGCATTTTTCGTTTTGAGGGCATTCGCCGCGGAGGAATCACCTTCGGATGTGAAACTGCGTTTGGACATCCCGCTTGGCGGTGACTTCAAACCGAAGCCTGAGGTGGGGGCGTTTGTCGCGGTGGGGCATGGGGCGCGGATCATCGTGTCGAAGGACGATGGCCAAACGTGGAAGCAGGTGTTCTTTGCCGCGCCGGGGGCGGATCATGGGCCGTGGGCGACGAAGGCTGTTGGTTATACCGGTGGCGTTTTTGCGGTGCCGGTGGGCTGGGGTGCGGCGACGATTTATCTGGCGTCCGACGATGCGGTGAACTGGCGTCATCTCACGAAAGGCGCGGCGAAACTGCCGGAGGGTAAGGGTGATGTGCGTGTGATGCCCGGCACCTGGGGTATCGCGGGTGGCAAGGGCACCTTTGTGGGCAGCGGTTACATGACGTTTACCGCGACGAGCGATTTCGGGCAGTCCTTCAACACGTTTGGCCTGTGGGGCCAATTCAAAGTCGATCCGCGCGGCAAACTGAGCACGCATCACGTCGGCGCGGTGTATTGCGGCGATGCGAGCGGGCGCTTCCTTGCGCTGGGTGACAATCGTGGCGACTCGGGGCTGAAGTTTGGCCATCTCTTCGCCAGTGATGATCTTGGCAAAACGTGGCGCTGGCTAGAACCGAAAGGATTGGAGGCGTCGACGGGTCGAGGCACGCTGCTTTGCAATGGGCAGGTGCTGGTGATGACCGACAAGGAAGCCGAGAACGCCTGGACTAGCACCGACAGCGGCGAGACCTGGTCCGGGCCGCATCCCACTGGCACGAAGCGAGCGATGATGAGTCTTGTGGGCAAGGAGTTTTGGCTCAGCGGCAGGGTATCGCGTGCGAGTGCGGATGGTCAAATTTGGCGTGATCTGCCGGCTGCGATGCCCGCGGGCAGTGTGGTCGCCTCTGACACCGGCACCCTGGTGTGCGTGGACAACAAGCGGTCCAACATCCTGCGCAGCGCTGATGGCGGCAAAACCTGGCAGGAAGTTTTCACCTTCGAGATGGCGAAGATCAGTGGAGGTGCGCAGGGCCTTCGCGCGGTGAGTTGGGGAATGGTGAGGCGGTGAGGGTGGTGGTGTTGTAGCGTTTGATCTCGCTACGAGCGCGATGCGGGATTTGGTGAAAACCTTGAAGTTGGGGTGAATGGCGACGTATGGGTCGATATGATGAAATGCGTTGTGCTTGCGGGTTTGTTGATTGGGGTCGCTGCGGTGGCTCAGGAAGTGAAGCGGGATGTTCGTTATGTGGATGATGGGCATGCGCGGCATGTGCTGGATGTGTATGCGCCTGCGGATGCGAAGGATTTGCCGGTGGTGTTTTGGATTCATGGGGGAGGCTGGCAGTCGGGGGACAAGGCGAATGTGCAGGAGAAGCCGGCTTGGTTCATGGAGCAGGGGTTTGTGTTTGTGTCGATCAATCATCGATTGTTGCCGGAGGTGAAGATGGAGGAGTTGGTTGGGGATGTGGCGAAGGCGTTTGGCTGGGTGCAGGAGCACATTGGCGAGCATGGGGGAGATCCGCGGCGGGTGCTGGTGGGTGGGCATTCATCGGGGGCGCAACTGGCTGCTTTGATTTGCACGGATGATCGTTATTTGAAGGCGGAAGGGGTTTCGTTTGAGGTGCTCATGGGCTGCGTGCCGGTGGATGGTGACACGTATGACATTCCGGCGATCATTGAGACGGCGGAGACGCGGCGGCGGGTGCATCACGAGCCGCAGGCGACGTTTGGGCATCGGGAGAAGTTCGGGAATGATGCGGCGAAGCACGTGGATTTTTCAGCGGTGACGCATGTGGCGAAGGGGAAGGGAATTCCGCCGTTTTTGATTGTGCATGTGGCGGATCATCCGGATAACTCGGCTCAGGCGCGGCGGTTGGCGGCGGTGTTGAAGGGAGCGGAGGTTCCGGTGACGGTGTTCGGGGGGAAGGAGACGAATCACTCGAAGATCAATGCGATGATCGGGACGGTGGGGGATGCGACGACGAAGGCGTTGGGGGATTTTGTCGAGAAGGTGAAGGCGAAGAAGCCGTGAGGTTTCATGCTTAGACCGGTTCTCGAAATTTTTGTCACCTTGCCCGGCGGCGTCAGCCGCTTGTCCGCTATTGGTTGAATAGCGGGTTGCGCGACTTCCTTGCCAACTGAATCCGCTGCGCTCGCAGGATCAAAATGTCCATCTTTTCGAGAAACGGTCTAGTATGATAAATTTGGAAATACGATCTATTTGCTGAGAGTCGTGCTCGAAATGGCGAAATCGTTAAACAAGGCGCTTGTGGGGCAGGCATGAATGCACTAAAAATTGCTTACGGTAACCTCTAATGCGGGTAGTGCTTGGCACCGCTCCGACAGGTTGAGGCAGGGATGGGTGAGTTGATGTCCGTACTTTGAGGCAGCATGAAAACGGTTCCTGTTTCTGTGAAGAAAGCCCGACCCCGTATGGTGGCTGGGAGTGATGAGCAGGAGCTGGCGCCGTTCTTCGATCTGGCGTTGGACATGCTGTGCATTGCGGGATCAGACGGCTACTTCAAGCGGGTGAACCCTGCGTTCATGCGGACGCTTGGGTATTCGGAGGAGGAGCTGTTGAGCACGCCGTTCGTTGACTTTGTGCATCCTGAAGACCGGGCGGGCACCTTTCGGGAGATGGAGAAACTGAGGCATGGGGAGGAGACAGTGTTTTTCACCAATCGATACCGGCACCGCAGCGGCGGGTATTGCTGGATTGAGTGGAATGCGGCGCCTGCCGGAGAAGGGCGCCGAATTTATGCGGCGGCGCGTGATATCACGAAGCGGCGCCGGGCGGATGAGCGATTCCGTCTGGTGGTGAATGCGGCCCCCAATGGGGTGGTCATGGTGACGGTCGAGGGGGAGATCATCCTGTCGAATCCGAGGGCGGAACTGATTACGCAACTGCCAGCGGGCGGGCTGGATGGGCGGCGCTTTCCTGAACTTCTGCCGCGCCCGGAACGCGAGCCGGTGATGCAGGCCATTCGGGAGTGTTTTGAGGAGGCGCCGGCTGAGTTTCCGGCGACTCGCGAATGCCTGATCGGGTGCTCGGATGGCAGTCTGGTTCCGGTGAGTTTGACGTTCACCCTGGTGGCGTCGGAGGTGGAGTCGTTTGTTTTGATTGTGATCGTCGATCTGAGTGAGCGGTGGCAAACGCAGAGGCAGTTGCGGCAGTCTGAGGAGCAGGTTCAGAGAAGCGCGCGGGAGTTGCATGAGATGCGGTTGCTGTTGATTCAGGCCGAGAAGATGGACTCGATGGGGCGTCTGTCGGCGGGGGTCGCGCATGAGGTGAAGAATCCGCTGGCGATGCTGCAACTGGGTCTGGAATTGATTGACCGCCGGATCATGGATGAGGACGAACGCGCCAAGGGCGTGCTGAAAATGATGCAGGACGCGATTGAGCGCGCGAACCGGATTGTCAGTGAGATGCTGGACATGGCGCGGACGCGGGATTTGGAGCTGGCGCATCTGGACGTCAATGAGCTGGTGCAAGAGGCGGAGCAATTGTGCCGGCATGAGCTCATGACGTCCAAGATTGAGATTCACGAAGCACTGGGTGATTCGCCTTTATTGGTGCATGCGGACCGGGCGAAGCTGTTGCAGGTGCTGATCAACCTGGTGATGAATTCGATTCACGCTATGGGAGCGGGAGGTCTGTTGAGACTGAGCACCGGGAGGGGCACGATGGGTGAGATCGCGAGGGATGAAGGGGCGCGAACCTCTGATCATTTGAGGGCTCATGACCGGGTGGTGGTGGTGTGCATTGAGGACACTGGAAGCGGAATTCATGAGTCGGTCGCTCACCGGATTTTCGAACCTTTTTTCACGACCAAACCGACGGGCCAAGGCACTGGGCTTGGGTTAGCTGTCGCGAAGTCGATCGTTGAACTTCATGGAGGCGTCATCAGCCTCGAGAACAGAAAACCGACCGGGGTGCGGGTGACGATCTCGTTGCCGGCCTCTCCCGATTCACAACAAACGCCAAGGAGCAAAGGCCATGAAATTGAAAAACCATATGCCAGTCAAGTCGCAACCGGTCCCTGAGGTCTGGGAGCATTCGAAGGGGGCGGATCAGTATGAAAAAAGTCACCGGCTGCCGTCGGCGGGACTTCACAAGAAGATTTTGGTCGTGGATGACGAGGTTTACTACATGGAGCTTTTGAAGATGACACTAGAGGACACGGGACGTTTTGAGGTGGCGCTGGTATCGGATGGGACGCGTGTGCTGGAGGTGGCGAGAGATTTTGAACCCGATCTGATTCTGTTGGATATTGTGATGCCCGGAGTCGACGGGGGAGACATCGCGGCGCAACTGAGGCTGGACCGGAAGTTGGGGAAGGTGCCAGTCATATTTGTGACGGCGCTGGTGTCTGCGAGCGAGTCGACTCAGGGTGAGTCGGTGGTGCGCCGCGGGGGGCGATGCATGCTGAGCAAACCGGTGCATAGCAAGGTGCTGATCGAGACGATCGATGCGGCAATCCGGGGGAGGTTGTAGGGGGTAGGTCAGAGTCGAACACGGCACCAATTGGTGAACGAACCAAGAGGGATGGGCTGGCCTTAAACGGCTTCGGATTCTTCGATGGAGAGTCCGAAGTATCGTCTTCGAAGTGGTCTTCAGAGGAAGGCGAGGCGCTTGTCATCAATGAGGACACCGCGCAAGGGAGTGAGGCCGAGTTCGAAGCTGTCTCCCATTGTGAGGCATCGAGTTGAATTACAAATACTGTCCTTAAGCCTACAATATTCTTTTAGCAAGGCATTCCGATTTTGACCCCCACTGATTTTTTTCTCGTATCAGGGCTTCAAATGGTCATAATCACGTATTGAAGGATTTGTCACCGTGAGGGCGTATTGAAGACAGCCCACCAGCGGCACAACCTTTAGGTCAGGTCTCAAGGCTTCCTTTGGCAAATCCCGAAACGCGAAATCGAATTCCCATGAAAACGCCGGTAGAGTCGATGGCCTTGTTTTTCATCGCTTCCATCCTTGGAGCTGCCGGTCAGTTTCTTTATAAGTCCGGGGCGGCGCGTGCCGATGGCGGGATTGGAAGCTACCTCTTAAACCCGCGACTGATAGGCGGAGTCGTCTGCTATGTCGGCGTCATGCTGCTGTTTATCGCGGCATTCAAACGGGGTGGAGCGCTGTCGGTGCTGTATCCGATCTATGCCTCCAGTTTTATTTTTTCAGCCATCGGTGCGTGGTGGCTGTATGGCGAGCCGATTCGTGCGGTGAACGTCGCGGGCATGGTGCTCCTTGTGGCTGGCATGTGCCTGATGGGTTGGAAACCTTTGTCATGAATGGAGATTATAGACCCGAACGCCGTCCATTGGTGGCTCGCAACTGGAGCGCTTCTCACACGGCAGCCAGTTGGTTGGCCGCGAGTGGAGTCCCACCGAATGCGATTTCGGTGGCGGGTTTTTTTGCCAGTCTCGGCGCGGGAGCGGCGCTCTTTTTAACCCGGGAAGCCGAGCATCCGGCGCTGCTGTTCGTGGTGGCTTGTCTGCTGATCCTTGTGCGGGGCATGTGCAACATGCTCGATGGCATGGTGGCGGTTTCGACGGGGCGTGCATCACGGTGCGGCGAACTGTTTAATGAAGTGCCGGACCGGTTGTCCGACAGCGTGACGTTTGTCGGCGCTGGCTATGCCGTGGGTGGGCTACCGGAGCTCGGATACATCGCCGCAGTGGCGGCGGTCTTTACGGCGTATGTGCGCGTTCAGGGCTGTGCGCTGGGGACCCGGGCGGACTTTGGCGGGCCGATGGCCAAGGTCAATCGCATGGTGTTGATTGTGGCGGCGGCGCTTTACACGGCCTTTGCTCCTGCGGCCTGGCAGCCGTCTATTGTGTTGGTGTCAAACGCCGGGGCATTGGCGCTGGCGTTGATGATCATCATTGTGGGTTGTGTCATCACCTCTGCGCGGCGTCTTAGGCGATGCGCACAAACTTTGGAGGGGGAAGGATCATGAGCGAGACCACATTCAAACGTTTCTTTGGTTATGAGGATGCCTTCGCGCATCCCCTGACCTGCGGGGTTGTCATCGGCCTGAGTGTGCTGCTGCTGATCACCCCGCTGATCTTCCTTGCGCTGCGCCGTTTTGTCGGGGTTTCCGATTCGACATATGCGGAGATCTGGTCGCGCTGGCGCACGTGGATCTGGATCAGCGTTGGCCTGGTTGTTCCCATACTGCTTGGTGCTGCCTGGGTAATTGCGGGCGTGTTCGCGCTAAGTCTTTGCTGCTTTCGCGAGTTTGCACGCGCCACTGGCATCTTTCGTGAAAAGCTCATCGGTCTCTCGGCAGTGCTCGGCCTGTGTCTGATTTCGTTTTCGATCATAGACAATTATCCGCGTCTGTTTTTTGCCACGCCGATCCTCGGCATTGGTATGATCGCCATGGTGACGATTCCACAGGATCGCCCCAAGGGATTCATCCAGCGTGTGGCACTGGGGATGATGGGCTATCTGTTTTTCGGGTTTTCGCTTGGTTATCTGGCGCTGTTGACGATTGATCCGCTCTATCGCCCGCTGATTTTGCTACTGCTGGTGGGTGTGGAACTCAACGACGTGTTTGCCTACTGCACCGGACGTCTGTTTGGCGGCCGAAAACTGGTTCCGAACACGAGTCCAGGCAAGACGGTGGCAGGTGCCATCGGTGCCATGGTGCTCACTTGCACGCTCACGCTGGTGGTAGGCCACTACGTGATGTTTCAGGGCACGCGGATGGATCAGTGGCACACGCTGCTAATCATGGGGATCGGCATCAGCGGGTTTGGCCAGTTCGGGGATTTGTTGCTGTCGTCGATCAAGCGCGACATTGGTATCAAGGACCTCGGACATGTACTCCCGGGTCATGGCGGTCTGCTGGACCGGTTTGACAGCCTTGTCATCATCACGCCGATGTATTACCACTTTCTATCAGTGGTGCTCGGGCCACTGGGGAACGGCCAGGCGGAGCGTATTCTTACTGGCGGCGGACCATGAAAGGCTGGGAATTTCAACCAGCGCGTGATTTGAACCTCACGGGCATCGAGCGATGGCGGAGCCTGCAGCGGGAGCACGGCCTGTTTTCCAGCGTGGCGAGGCTGGTTTGGTGGTTCCTGCTGCGTGCCGCCTTTTACGTCTGGCATCGGCCGGTCATCATTGGCCGCGAGCACCTGCCCCTGCAGCCCCCGTTTATGCTCATAGCGAATCACAGCAGCCACCTCGACGCCCTCCTGCTGGCGTCTCTGCTGCCCGCCAAGTGGCGTGATAAAGTGTCACCGGTCGCCGCTAGCGACACCTTCTTTGATAAGCATGCCACGGCGGCGTTTGCGGCCTGGATTCTGAACGCGCTTGCCATCCGCCGGCGCGGAGTGCGGAGTCACGACTTGAGCGAAATGCGTGACCACCTCGCTCGGCAAGGTGCCATCTTCATCATTTTTCCGGAAGGCACGCGCAGCCGCAGTGGAGAGATCCAAACCTTCAAGAGCGGCATCGGACGTCTGGTCGCGGCCAGTTCGGTTCCTGTGGTGCCCTGCTATTTGGATGGCTGCTTTCGTGCCTGCCCGCCTAGTGCCCGGTATTCCAAGCCGTTTCGGTTAACCGTCAAAATCGGGAAGCCGTTGGTGTTCCAAAACGCCCCTGACAACCGAGCAGGCTGGGATGCCATCGCGCAAAGGTTGCAACGTGAAGTGGAATGCTTGGCTGAAGAGTACGGGGCGGGCGGGAAGGAGTGATGCGGTCGGGAGGCGTGCCGCCTGCGTTGGATCCGGGGGAGCCTTGAGCGGCTTATCTAGACTGGTGGGGGACGCCGTAGGTGCCTGCGATTTCCTGGGTGGGGAGTATGGGTTGGGAGCGGTCGGGGCGGTCTTCGGCGAGCCAGTGGTTGGATTCGAAGCGGAAGGTTTCGGGGGCGGTGCCGTCGCTGAGGTTGATGTCGGTTTGGACCTGGGCGCGGCGGAAGGTGATGCGGTTGTTTTTGATGAGGACGTTGCGGCAAGGGGTGAAGCCGGGTTCGCGGGTTTCCTGGAGGATGCGGAAGATCCATTTGGTGGGGTAGAGGATGGTGTTGCTGGAGAACTCGGCGCCGTCGACGCCGACGAAGGCAGCGGCGCAGAGGCTGCCTTCGATGTGGTTGTCGCGGACGACAATGCTGGCGGCTTCATGTTTAGCGCCGGGGGGACGGAAGTAGGCGAGGCCGGTGGAGCCGCCGATGTTGAGGGGGCGTTAGCCTGCGTTGAGGAAGCGGCATTTTTCCACGATGATGCCGCTGGTGCCGCCTTTGAGCTGGATGGCGGCGCTGGCGGTGAAGCCGGGTTTGCCGGTGAAGCGGCAGTCGGTGATGAGGGAGTCGTGACAGCCGACGAAGTCGATGCCCTGGCCGCCCCAGCCGGTGATGGAGCAGTCGCGGATGGTGAGCTGCTTCAAGCCGGAGCATTTGATGGCGTCGTGATTGCCGGTGGGGCCGATGTCGCTGACTTCGAGGTGGTCGAGGGTGATGCCGGGGATGGGGGAGTCGAGTTGGCCGTCGTCGTCGAGGTTGAGGCCGTTGGCGGATTGGCCGGTGATGTGGAGGTGGCTGAGGGTGAGGTGGGGGCAGCGGCTGAACTGGAAGGCGGTGTTGCCGCCGATGAAGCGGGGCGGGTTGTCTTTGTCGAGGGCTTCGAGGGTGAGGTGCTCGATGCCGGTGATGTGATGGCCGCCGGGGTAGTCGCCGGGGGCGATTTGCAGGGTGGTGTGGGGCTGGAGATCGGCGAGGGTGGTGCGGAGGGTGGCCGGGTCTTTGATGACGAGGGTCTCAGCCAGGCTGGTGGAGGCGAGGAGCAGGGGTAGGAGGCGGATCATGACGGGGAGTCAACGCTCCGGGATCATTTCTTTTTGGCTTTTTTCGGGCCTTTGGTTTTGCCTGCGGAGGGGTTGAGGTATTTGTCGTAGGCCCAGTAGGCTTTCCATTCGGGGAGGAAGCTGGCGTAGGCGGGGGCGTCATACCAGTTGATGGATTCGGGGTCGGCGGGGGTGACTTGGCCTTCAGGGTAGTCTTTGCCGGCGAAGCTAGCGTCGACGCTTTCGTTCCAGGCGAGGAGGTCTTTTTTCAGTTGGTCGAAGACGGCGGGCTGGGTGGTGCTGAGGTCGGTGGTTTCGTGGGGGTCGGCGATGAGGTCGTAGAGTTCGAAGGGGCCTCGTGTGATGTTTTGGGTGACGATTTTGTATTGGGGACCGATGAGGGCGGCTTTGGTGCCGAAGCGGAAGGGGAGGGGTTTGGTGCGGGGGGCGGTTTCGGCGGTGAGGAGGGGTTTGAGGCTGATGCCGTCGAGGGGTTGGATGAAGCTGGAGTCGGGGAGGCCGACGATGTCTGCGATGGTGGGGAAGAGGTCGACGGTGCCGGCGGGATGGGAGGTGACGCGGGGTTTGATGACGGCGGGCCATTCCATGATGCCGGGGACGCGGAGGCCACCTTCGAAGACGGTGCCTTTGTTGCCGCGGAGGCCGCCGGTGGTGTTGGGTTTGATTTCGGGGAGGCCGCCGTTGTCGCTGTTGAAGACGACGAGGGTGTTGTCGGCGATGCCGAGGTCGCGGAGTTTTTGGCGGAGGGTGCCGATGCTGCGGTCCATGGCGACGAGTTCGCCGTGGTGATCGGCGGAGGCGGGGTCGAGCGAGGAGAAGGGGGCTTTGTCGGGGTCGGTGGCTTTGAAGGGCGAGTGCGGGCTGCCGTACCAGAGGATGGTGAAGAAGGGTTTCCGGGCGGACTGCTGTTTGGCGATGAATTGGAGGGCTTCTGCGACGATGATTTCGGAGGAATCGCCCTCGAATTTTTCGGGGGTGCCGTTGCGGCCGAGGTAGGGGTCGCGGTCGATGAAGTTGGTGGCGGAGAGGTATTCGTCGAAGCCGAATCCGGCAGGGCTGCGTGGGTCTGAGGCGAGGACGGGAGCGCCGGGGCCTTTGTAGCCGTTGAGGTGCCATTTGCCGAAGTGACCGGTGGTGTAACCGGCTTTTTGCAGGGCTTGGGCGAGGGTTTTTTCCTGGAGGCGGAGGGCGTAGCCGTGGGAGAGGACGCCTGTGCGGTCGTTGGTGCGGCCGGTGAGGACGGTGGCGCGGGTGGGGGAGCAGACGGGGTTGCCGGCGTAGAAGCGGTCGAAGCGGAGGCCGTTGGCGGCCATGGCGTCGAGGTTGGGGGTTTTGAGGAGGGGGTGCTTGTTGTAGCTGGTCTGGCCCCAGCCCATGTCATCGGCCATGATGAAGATGATGTTGGGGCGGCTGGTGTCGGCGGCAGGGGCGAGGGAGGTGAGGAGGAGAGTGGTGAGGAGCAGGAGGCGGTGCATGGCGGGGGGGAGGGATGAAGGGGGGAGTAATCAGTAATCAGTAATCAGTAATCAGTAGTCAGTAGTCAGTAGTCAGTTGTTGAGGGAGGCTTGTTTGGTGGGTAAACGATGAGATTTGGATGGTGAGTGGCGGCGGATGAGGCGATTGTTGAGCAACGATTTATGTTAACACCCAATCAAGAGAAGGCGATTGATGCTTGTGAAGCTGGCGACTACGGAGAGGCTCTGCAGTTGCTGGATTTACTGAGTGCTGAGGAACGGCGTCATCCGAGATTGTTGTTTGTCCTGGCGGATTGTTTGTATGAGATCGGCGACGATCTTGGGGCGCTTGAGGTTTATGTTCAATACTTGGTGAGGTTTCCGAAGGGACGACGAAAGAACTTTTCCTTGATGGGGATTGCGGTGATCTTGAAAAACTTGGAACTTGAGAACGAGGCGTTGGGTGTCTTGCGATTGGTTGACCCGGAGCACGAGGGTTTGGAGAAAGAGTTGGAGGATAGTCGTAACACTCTGGCTTTGCAGATGAGGGCGCGGGAGATATTGGGGCCGATGTGCGGGGCTTTGGGGGTGCGGTTGGAGGAGGGAAGGTGAGGGATGAATCCGGATTTGAATTTGAGCTGCGTCCATGCGAGCCTTTGACGTGGTGAATACTTTCGAGGACAATCCAATGGAAAGGGTGGATTCAGCTTTGTCCTCTGTGGGAC
>JARXAL010000152.1 GCA_029865835.1 Verrucomicrobiaceae bacterium | reverse complement strand
ATGGCTGAGGGCGAATCTGCCGCCGTCATTGGCCCCACAAGGCTTCCCGCTTCTCGGGTGGCATCACCTTTTCGATGCAACCGCTGCGAACCGGGAAGCCTTGTGGAACCAAGCACGACGCCATCTTCATCCCTTTCCATTTCCGTTTCTAGGTTTACTGGGACCGGCCCCGGGAGGAGTGGCCGCGGGATGAGTCGGGCGGGCTGGCGATGTTCACGCGTGAGCTGAAGTGGCTGGGCCGCTGAGCGGGGGGATGGGTTGGCCTCCTGGGTGCCCCTGTTAAGGCAGTTCTTTGAGTTGGATGTGGCGGTATTCCATTTGGCCGCGGTCGCCTTCGAGGCCGATGGGGCCGGTGGGGGGCATGGGGAGGGCGGCTTCGAGGACTTCGCCATTGCAGGTGCAGTGGGCGACGCCGTCTTTGACTTCGACGATGATCTGGTTCCAGTCCTGGGGTTTGTATTGCTTCAGTTCTTTGTAGGGGCCGGCGACGAGGTAGTCGCGGCATTGGAGCTGGGGTTTGCGCACGAAGATGCCGCTGTCGGCGTTTACTGAGGCGCGGAATTGGAGCTTGAGGATGAAGTTTTTGGGGAACTCGGCGACGGTGTAGATTTGGCCGGTGAGTTTGTCGGTTTCGGTGGGGAAGTTGACGGAGAGGATGCCGTCTTTGGCGGAGTAGTTGCCGGCGTCTTTGGCTTCGGTTTTGCCATCGTGTTTTTCGAGGATTTCGCCCGGGGTGGTGACTTCTTTTTTGGTTTTGGCGCGGAAGCACCAGCCGGTGAGGTCTTTGCCGTTGAAGAGGGAGATGAATCCGGGTTCCGGGGTCCAGTCGTTGGCTTGGAGGGTGGAGGCGGCGAGGGCGAGGAGGAGGGCGATGCGTTTCATGGTGGCGGGGAGGAAACGTTGGGGGGCGGGGGGTTTGTTCAGGGGATTGTGGGGGTGTGGGGGGCGGCGTTTTTTTGGACAGGATGGACAGGATTTTGGAGGATTAACAGGATGGGAGTTGGTGGGGTGAGCTTGAGATGAGGTTGAAGTGGCGATTGTTTGGGTGTTGCGGCCTGTTCTTTTTTAGCTGATTTCGCTCAGTGGGGGGCCGACGAACTCGATGCCGTAGCGGGCGGCGGTTTCGGCGAGGGCTTGGATGGCTTCGGGGGAGGGGGCGCCGGCGGGTTCTGGGAGGCCCGGGTTTGGGGCTGGATGGGCCAGGGCGCGGACGAAGCGTTCGAAGTCGCCATTGACGGTTACGGTGAAGAAGTGGCCACCTTCGGGCGACTCGGCGCGGTAGGTGTGGGGAACGCCTTTGGGTGCGAGCCTGATGTCGCCGGGGCCGATGCGATGCTCCTGGTCCTGGAGGACGAAGCGGAACTCGCCTTCGAGGATTTGGAAGATCTCGTCTTCGGTGTGGTGGATGTGCAGTGGGGGGGAATCGCCGAAGGGGACGCGATGTTCGAGAATGGAGACGCCGTCCTGGCCATCGGACTCGGAGACGCGAATGGTGACGGCGGTGCTGAGGAACCAGAGGTGATTGGGGTTCATAGGAGAGCGGGGGAGGGTGGTTTTTGGATGTTTAGTGGTGGTCGTGGTGGGTTCAAGGCTGAATTCTAGTGGGGAGTTTTTTTACTGAAGGGTGTCTGAGCTGGGTTCCTTGGTTGGGGATCCAGATGTCATTGCAAGGCCGTTGCAGTCTGAACCCATTTTACGCGCTATGGGGTGGAAGTGTGGGTTTCATACGCGTTGCGGCCTCGCGAAAAAGGGTCGTGTGATTGACAGGTTTCTTGGCGCCTTCTAGTCTGGCGGGATTTATGTGCCTGATGGATTTCACCCGAGTGCCGACCTGCCGCCTGATCTGGGTGGGTGGGCTTCTGTTGGCGGGGGCTGGGTGTGATCGGGAGGAAGAGGTGAAAGCGGCGCAGCGAGCTGATGAGGTGCGGGTGAAGATGACCCGGTTGGCAGCGTCTCCGGGGAAGACTGCGCGCGACATTGCCCCATATGATGAGGCCTTGGCGTGGCACCACTATCGGGTGGATGAGGTGCTGGAGGGAGAGCTCAAGGGCTCGCCAGAGCGAATTCGGGTGGCGCACTGGACGGTGCTGAAAGGGGAGGATTTGCCGGCGTTGGGAGGGGTGGGGGAGTCGGTGGAGCGGGTCCTGCGGCCTGAATCGCATTTTTTGGATTTGGAAGACCTTGCCGCGAGCCATGAGCTGGATTTCGAAACGGAGGAGGATCCTGGCTATGTGGATGTGGCACCGCTCCGGGCCCTTGCGGGGGTGCCAAGGATGCGCTGGGATTACGGCGGCTTTTTTTCGCACCGCATGCGGCTCTACTGGATTTACCGGGAGCAACTGAGAGGGGTGGTGCTGGGCAACTCCCATGCGGCGAAGGCCATTTGTCCCGGGATTTTCCCCTGGGCGGATAACGCCACGACGCCGGCGTTTTTGAACCTGGCCTACGCTGCGGCGCCGCTCAGTCTGCAATGCCGATTGGCGGAGGACTACGTGCTGCGCCTGCCGCGGCTGCGCGTGGTGACTTGGGTGGTCAGTCCACGGGACTTCAATCTAAAGTGGCGGGATGCGGAGAACAAGGAGCGGGATTTTCTGGAGAGTCCGGGCTATCAGCATGATCGGGCGCATGCCGAACAGTTTGCGGGCCAAGGCGCCGGTGCGATCCGTCCGGCGGGTGCGGGGGAGGGTGTTGTTGATCTGTGGGGTTGGGAGCGCCGGGTGTCGTGTCAAGTGCCCGAGGAGCCGACGGAGCTAGAGGCTTATTTGGCCAAGCATGTGAAGCTGCCACCGAGGGCGGCCTTTGAGTTTGATGAGGCTGCCTGGAGCCGGTTTCGGCGTTCGGTGGAGACTCTCACGGCGGCGGGTGTGCGTGTGGTGCTGCTGATTCCTCCGTGTCATCCGGTGTTCCAAAAGCTGCCTGTGAGCGATCCGGATGGGACGTTGGACCAGGCCAATGAGGCGCTGGTGGAGCGGTTGAGCCAGTTGGACGCGCAAACTGAGACGGTTTGGTTTCGGGACTGGAATCGGGATGGGAACAATGGGCTTCCATCCACTGAGTTTTATGATTTGGACCATTTGAATGCCCAAGGTGCGGAGCGCTTTACCCGCCAGTTGGTGGGTTGGATGGGGGAGTGTGGGCTGGCTGAGGGGTGGTGACGAGGTTGTTGGGGGGGGGACCAATCTTGTGAGGTGGCGTGGGACCAACATTTGAGATTTTGGGCTAGGCCTCGGAAAATGCCAGGCAAGAGGGATCCGTCAGCTGGCGAGAAGCTCGGCGCGTTGGAGCATGGAATCAAACAGTGCCCTTAGCGTTTGCTTCTGTTTCAACAGAGGGAGATTAGGATTCAAGGCTCGCTCCAATGCCAAGCCGGTTTCTGACTCGGTTAGTCGAAGGAGGCGTGTGCCGTCTTTTAGCCTGAGAAGGGTGATTTGAATGGTCTCGGCTTTCATGTGATTAAAGTTCGCGAAAACCATGGGATTGCAACATGAGGTTCAATGTCATGGGGCTAGCAGGACCGAAGAGATCGTGGGCGGCATAGGCGGCCGCGTCATAGTCGCCTTCATTGAACTCGATTAGGCCTTCAGGTGGATTATCGGAAGCCACGGCAGCGGCTTCAAGGACTTCATGATAGAGCGTGACAGAGAGTTCTTTTTCGGAAAGGCCCGGACAGAGGGTGATCTCGAATTCCCGTCCTAGAATTGAGGTGCGGGCGAGGGCCTCGCGGCCAATGGCGTCGATGAGAGGCTCGTGACTGATTTCGACATGCAGGATGATGAAGCCACCGAGAAGTTTGAGATGATCAAACGGGGTGACGTCCATCGTGGGAGGGAAGATTTAGGACTCGAGTGCCACTCGAATCTAGGAGACGGCCTCAGCACACCTTCCGCACAGAGTGGGATGATCTTCGTGGGTGCTGACGTCGGGGAGGTGGCGCCAGCAGCGTTCGCACTTTTGGTTGCTGCAGACTTCGACGGTGGCGGTGAGGGTTTCGCCTCGTGTGAGGTGGAGGTCGCTGAGGATGAAGAATTCTCTGAGGGTGGGGAGGTCTGAGAAGACGGGGTGGGTGAAGCCGGGGTCGGGGAGGGTGAGGTGGACGGTGGCTTCGAGGTTGGAGCCGATTTGCTTGGCCTGGCGGGCGGCTTCGATGGCCTGCTGGATGACGGCGCGGGCTTTGAGGAGGTCTTCGACGGCGGGGAGGGTGGATTCGCCTGAGGTCGAGCTGAAGCTCAAGCCACTTTGGGGGAAGCCTTCGAGGTGGACGCTGGTGGTGTGGCCGAGGTGCTCCCAGACTTCGTCGGCGGTGAAGGCGAGGATGGGGGCGAGGAGCTTGCAGAGGGTCTCGGTGATCTCGCGGATGGCGGCTTGGGTGGCGCGACGGCGGGGGCTGTCGGCGGCGTCGCAGTACATGCGGTCTTTGGTGATGTCGATGTAGAGGGCGGAGAGGTCGCCGGCGATGAACTGATTGACGACGGTGAAGACTTTGCGGAAGTCGTAGGCGGCGTAGGCGGCGATGGATTCGGTGGTGACGGTGTGGAGGCGTTCGAGGATCCAGCGGTCGATGAGGGTGTATTCGGGCAAGCTGGAAGCTTGCCCCACCTTCTCGTCGTGGAGGTTGCCTAGCAACACTCGGAAGGTGTTGCGGATGCGGCGGTAGGACTCGCTGGTTTGTTGGAAGAGTTCTTCACTGAAGGGGACTTCGTTTTGGTAGTCGACGCTGCTGACCCAGAGGCGGACCATGTCGCCGCCGTATTTGTTGTAGTAGTGGTCGGCGGTCATGGGCTTGGCGCTTTTGCCGGTGCCTTGATCGCTCTTGGAGATTTTTTTGCCGCTGGTGTCGACGACGAAGCCGTGGGTGATGACGGACTTGTACGGGGCGGCGTTGCGGGCGACGATGCTCATCATGAGGCTGCTCTGGAACCAGCCGCGGTGTTGGTCGGTGGCTTCGATGTAGAGGTCGGCGGGGCAGTGGAGTTCGGGGTGCTGGTCGAGGACGGAGACGTGCGAGCAGCCGGAGTCGATCCAGACGTCGAGGGTGTCGTTGCCGCGTTTGGTGTCGGCGGGGAGGCCGACGGCTTCGGCCCACCAGGCGTCGTCTTTTTCGAACCAGAGGTTGGTGCCTTGTTTTCCGACGATTTCGGCGACTTTGCCGATGATGTCGGTGCGCATGATGATTTCGCCGTCAGCGGTGTAGAAGACGGGGAGGGGAACGCCCCAGGTGCGCTGGCGGGAGATGCACCAGTCGGGCCGGCTTTCGACGGTGCCGTAGATGCGGTTGCGGCCCCAGGCGGGGAGCCAGGTGACGGTGTCGATTTCTTCGAGGGCCTTCTGTCTGATGGCGTCGATTTTGATGAAGAACTGTTCGACGGCGCGGAAGATGATGGGGGTCTTGGAGCGCCAGCAGTGCGGATACTGGTGAACGTATTTTTCGTTGCCGAGGAGGGCGCCGTTGGTGGCGAGGATTTCGATGATGCCTTCGTTGCTGGAGAAGACATGCTTGCCGATGAAGTCGGGGAGGCCGCACTCGGCGGTGTATTTGCCGTCGGGGTCGACGGGGGAGAGGATGTCGAGGCCGTGCTCGCGACCGGCCTGGTAGTCGTCGGCGCCGTGACCGGGGGCGATGTGGACGGCGCCGGTGCCGGTGTCGTCGGTGACGAAGAGGGTGTTGATGACCTTTGAGGTGCGGGGGAGGAAGGGGTGCTGGGCTTCGGAGCCGTTGAGGGCGCTGCCTTTGAAGGCGTCGCTCGGATGGGCGGTGTCGAGGATGAAGCCGGTGGCGGCTTGGAAGGCTTCAACGCGGGACTTGGCGATGACGAGGGTCTCGCTGCGGCCGTCGGTGTGGGTGAACTTGCCGCTGACGTAATCGAACTCGGGGTGGAGGGCGATGGCGAGGTTGGCGGGGAGGGTCCAGGGGGTGGTGGTCCAGATGACGAGGTTGGAACCTGAAGCGGGCAAGCAAGATGCTTGCCCCACCTTGAACTTGACGTAGATGGCGGGGGAGGTTTTTTCTTTGTACTCGACTTCGGCTTCGGCGAGGGCGGTTTGGGCGCCGTAGCTCCAGAGGACGGGGCGCTTCATGCGGTAGACGAGGCCTTTGTCGACGGCTTTGCCGAAGGTGCGGAGGATGCCGGACTCGTAGGCGGGGTCGAGGGTGAGGTAGGGGTTCTCCCAGTCGCCAAAGACGCCGAGGCGTTTGAAGCTGGCGCGCTGGATGTCGATGTATTTGCGGGCTTCGGCTTCGGAGAGGGTGCGGATCTGGACGGGGGTGAGGCCGGCTGCGGATTTGACGACTTTGAATTCGATGGGGAGGCCGTGGCAGTCCCATCCGGGGACGAAGGGGGCGTGGTAGCCGGCCATGGTCTTCGATTTTACGATAAGGTCCTTCAACACTTTGTTGAGGGCGGTGCCCATGTGGACGTCGCCATTGGCGAAGGGGGGGCCGTCGTGGAGGATGAAGGTGGGGCGGCCTTTGGTTTGGGACTGGATTTGCTGGTAGAGGTTTTCAGCGGTCCATTTTTCGAGGCGCTTGGGTTCGCGGATGACGAGGTCCGCTTTCATGGGGAAGTCCGTTTTGGGGAGGAGGACGGTGTCTTTGTAGTTTTTGGCTTCGGACATGGACATTGCAGCGGCGATTTTTTCGGACAGGATTGACAGGATTTCGGGATTAACGGGATTTTTTTCGGAGTTAACCGGGTGGCGGAAACTTTCTGGGGAAGTGATTGGGCGAGCGGGGATTTTAATGATCGGCTAAAGCCTTGACTCCAACGGGGGGTTTAGCGGATGGGGCCCCAATGGGAGGTGAAGGGGAGGTAGCAGAAGAGGGCGGGGCCGACGAGGTTGCGCTGGGGGACGTGGCCCCAGACGCGGGAGTCGGAGGAGTTGTAGGAGTTGTCGCCGAGGGCGAAGTATTGATCTTCGCCGAGGGTGATTTCGTTGAGCTGGCGGCCGGAGAAGATGCCGGCGTCGGCATAGCCTTGGTAGCCATTCTTTTGAGACATGACTTTTTGGAAGCCGGGTTCTTTGGCGAGTTCGCCGTTGTGATAGAGGTTGGGGGATTTGATTTGGAGTTTGTCGCCGGGGACGCCGCCGAGGCGTTTGATGTAGTGCTGGGAGCCCTGTTCTTTGGGGATGCCGGCTTCGATGCCGCGGATGTTCTTGGTGATGAAGACGAAGACTTCGCCGCGGGTGGGCTGGCGGAAGTTGTAGGCGAATTTGTTGACGAGGACGTGGTCGCCGGAGTTGAGGATGCCGCGGGCGATGAGCTGGCCTTCTTTGACGACTGGGGGTTCGCCGACGATGTTGTAGTGGGGTTTGCCATCGGGGCTGATGGTGCCGGGGATCATGCTGACACGGAGGCCGACGTGCTGGGCGAGGCCGAGGTTTTGGACGTTGGGGTCGATGAGCTGACGTGAGGGGGCCTGGATGGTGATGCTGTGGCCGTCTTCGAAGTGGAGTTTGCTGTAGGACCAGACGAGGAGGTTGTGGTCGGTGATGGGGTCGTTGCGGCGGAGGCGTCCGGTGTGGTTGGAGGTGACGTCGATGTAGGTTTTGCCGGTGAAGAGGCCGAGGGCGTGGGTGAAGAGGTTGGCGTTGAGGGGTTCCTCACGGGTCTCGACAATGAGGCCGTTGAGGGTGGGCTGCATGGAGCCGGTGGGGATTTTGAAGGGCTGGGCGATGTAGGCGCGGATGCCGAGGGCGATGACGATGGCGACGAAGAAGACTTCGATGTTTTCGGCGATTTCAGAGCGCACCTGATTGGGGAGGGAGTTTTGGCAGACGGTGTTGATCTGCTCGTTGAGGGCGGTGAGTTTTTCTTTGTCCTTGGCCTTCATGGCGGCTTCCAAGTCGGAGCGGAGGCCGGCGATTTCTTCGAGCTTGGCGGGGGGGAGGATGTCCCGTTTGTAGTCGATGAATCGAGTGACGCCTTTGTGGAGGAGTTTGGCGTGCTTGATGTAGCGAGGGGTGAGGAAGAACATGGGTGGGATCAGTGGGCAGTAATCAGTAATCAGTGATCAGTGGTCAGTGAAGACTAGCTTTTGAGGACTTCGATGAAGGCTTCCTGGGGGATGTTGACTTTGCCGATGGCTTTCATGCGCTTTTTGCCCTCTTTTTGTTTTTCGAGGAGTTTGCGTTTCCGGGTGATGTCGCCGCCGTAGCATTTGGCGGTGACGTCTTTGCGGAGGGCGGAGATGGACTCGCGGGCGATGACTTTACCGCCGATGGCGGCTTGGATGGCGACGACGAAGAGTTGCTGGGGGATGACTTCTTTGAGTTTGGCGCAGAGGGCGCGGCCGCGGAATTCGGCTTTGCCTCGATGGACGATGCAGGAGAAGGCTTCGATGGGGTCGCCTGCAATGAGGATGTCCATTTTGACGAGTTCGTCGGCTTTGTAACCGGCGTGTTCGTAGTCCATGCTGCCGTAGCCGCGGGTGAGGGACTTTAATTTGTCATTGAAGTCGACGAGGATTTCATTGAGCGGCAGGGTGCAGTGGATCATGACGCGGCGGTCGTCGAGCGTCTCGGTGTTTTCGACTGAGCCGCGTTTGTCCATGACGAGTCCCATGATGTCGCCGATGTACTCGTTGGGGATCATGATGTAGACTTTGACGATGGGTTCGCGGATGACGTCGATGGTCTGGGCGGAGGGGAGGAAGCTGGGGTTGTCCACCATGAGTTCGGTGCCGTCGGTTTTACGGACTTCGTAGATGACGGAGGGGTAGGTGGAGATGACGTCCATGTTGAACTCCCGACGCAGGCGCTCCTGGATGATTTCCATGTGGAGGAGGCCGAGGAAGCCGCAGCGGAAGCCGAAGCCGAGGGCGGCGGAGCTTTCAGCCATGAAGGTGAAGGCGGAGTCGTTGATCTGGAGTTTGCCGACGGCGGCTTTGAGGGATTCGAAGTCGTCGGTGGAGACGGGGTAGATGCCGGAGAAGACGAGGGGGTGGATTTCTTTGAAGCCGGGCAGGGCCACTGGGGAGGGGCGTCGGGTTTCGGTGACGGTGTCGCCGATTTTGACATCGGCGGTGGTTTTGACG
Organism: Verrucomicrobiaceae bacterium; assembly: GCA_029865835.1. Lineage (GTDB taxonomy): Bacteria > Verrucomicrobiota > Verrucomicrobiia > Verrucomicrobiales > Verrucomicrobiaceae > JAGRPD01. The sequence goes on along the minus strand of JARXAL010000152.1, from coordinate 15,798 downwards.
TTGGCGATGAGGTAGCCGACGTCGCCGGGTTCCAATTTCTCGCAAGGGGTCATTTTGGGGCGGAAGACGCCGACGTCTTTGATTTCGTAGTCGTTGCCGGTAGACATCATGCGGACTTTCTGGCCGCGGGTAATGGTGCCGGACATGACGCGGACGTAGGAGACGACGCCGCGATAGGCATCGAAGACGGAATCGAAAACGGAGGCGCGGAGGTAGCCGTCTTCGGGGACGGTGGGAGGGGGGACGAGGCGGACGATGGACTCGAGGATTTCTTCGATGCCGATGCCCATTTTGGCGGAGGCGGGGACGGCTTCGTCGGCGGAGAGTTGGAGGATGTCTTCGAGCTGGCGTTTGGCTTTTTCGACATCGGCGTTGGGGAGGTCGACCTTGTTGATGACGGGAATGACGTAGAGGTCCTGTTGCATCGCCAAGTTGAGGTTGGCGACGGTTTGGGCCTCGACGCCCTGGGAGGCATCGACGAGGAGGAGGGCGCCTTCGCAGGCGGCGAGGGAGCGGGAGACTTCGTAGCTGAAGTCGACGTGGCCGGGGGTATCGAGGAGATTGAGTTTGTAGATTTTGCCGTCTTTGGCGGGGTACTCCATGGTGACGGGGTGGGCCTTGATGGTGATGCCGCGTTCGCGTTCGAGGTCCATGGAGTCGAGCATCTGGTCCTGCTTTTGCCGGTTGGAGATGGTGTTGGTGAACTCCAGGAGGCGGTCGGACAAGGTGGTCTTGCCGTGATCGATGTGGGCGATGATGGAGAAATTGCGCGTCAGTTCTGCGGACATTCGGTGGGGGGGAGGGGACGGTGGTCTGGGGAGCCGGATGTGTAGCGCGGGGTCGGGGCGGGGGCAAACTCGAAATCGGCGGTGTGCCGGGGTGAATTCTGGAAAAGCGGAGGCTGTTGGGGGCGTTTGAAAGGGCCATGACTTCCGCGCCGCCTGCCCGTCTTCTGTCCCTGGATGCTTTCCGGGGATTCATCATGCTGATGATGGCGTCGGCGGGATTTGGGCTGGCGGAGCTGGGGAAGGCGAATCCGGGGACGCTGTGGGAGAAGTCGTCGTGGCTAGTGTCGCATGTGCCGTGGGTAGGGTGTTCGCCGTGGGATTTGATTCAGCCGGCGTTCATGTTCATGGTGGGGATGGCGGTGCCGCTGAGTTACTGGAAGCGGCAGGAGCGGGGGGATGGGGTGCTTTCGATGGGGTGGCATGCGCTTTCGCGAGCGGTGCTTTTGGTGCTGCTGGCGGTGGTGCTTTCGACGCGGTCGGGGGATGTGATGACGAACTGGGTGTTCACGAATGTGTTGGCGCAGATTGGGCTGGGGTATTTTTTTCTGGTGATGCTGTGGCGGATGGGGCCGGAGATGGAGGTGAGTGCGATTTTGGTGATCTTGGTTGGGTATTGGATCTATTTTTATCAGCATCCGCTGCCGGCGGAGGGGTTTGATTGGGCTGCGTGGAAGGTGAAATCAGAGGATTTGTTGGGTGGGGTGATGGCGCACTGGAACATGCATGCGAATGCGGCGGGGGAGTTTGACCGGTGGTTTTTGAATCTGTTTCCGAGGTCGGAAACCTTTGAATTCAATAGTGGGGGGTATCAGACGCTGAATTTTGTGCCGGCGCTGGCGACGATGTTGGGAGGGTCTTTGACGAGCCGGTTTTTGGCGCGGAGTGGGAAGTCGATGCCGATGAAGGCGGGTTTGCTGGTAGGGGCGGGGGTTATTTGTTTGTTTTTGGGGACGATGCTGGGGTTGTTTGTGTGTCCGGTGGTGAAGCGGATTTGGACGCCGTCGTGGGTGTTGTTTTCGGGGGGGTGGGTGTTGCTGCTGCTGGCGGCGTTTTACTGGGTGGTGGAGGTGTGGGGGTGGCGGAAGTTGGTGTTTCCGCTGGTTGTGGTGGGGATGAACTCGATTTTCATTTATGTGATGAGTTCGCTGAGTCGTGGTTGGATGAGCGGGGCCTTGAAGGCGCACCTGCCGGATGGGTGGACGGCGGGCTTTTGGGGGCCGGTGGTGGAGAAGTGCGGGGTGTTGGGGGTGCTGTGGCTGCTGTGTTTCTGGTTGTATCGGCAACGGGCATTTCTGAGGCTATGAAAAAGCCTTGATATTTTGTAAATCCAAACTATTTGGAGATATTAATTCTTAGTTTAGTGCGAGTTAGACGCTTCGGAATTTTGAATTTGTGCTGTGGCCGAAGTCTGCGAAAGCAAAAGGAGGCTGGAATGAGTTCAGTCCATTTTAAACATTAAGAAGAGCATGACTTATTCACCGTTCACGGCTCCGGACCATCAAGTGAAGGTTGGCGTGAGCGGGACGGGATTTATCGCGAGGGGATTGTTGGTGGCGTTGGCGAACTCGGATGACTTTGAGCTCGGGAAGGTGTTTAGCCGGCGGGAGGCTCGGGAGGTGGAATCGGTGGATCCGGATTTGTTGACGAAGTCGATGGAGGAGTTGGTGGAGACCTCAGATATTGTGGTGGAGAGCTCTGGGGATGTTTGGCGGGGGGCGGAAGTGGTGGATCTGGCGATGAAGGCGGGCAAGCCGGTGGTGACGATGGGGACCGAGTTTCATGTGACGGTGGGGTCTTATTTTGCGGATCGGGGGTATTTGACTGAGGCGGAGGGGGATCAGCCGGGGTCGTTGGCGGCGCATGTGGAGGATGTGAGTGCGATGGGGTTCAAGCCGATCGTTTACGGCAACATCAAGGGGTATTTGAACCATTATCCGACGGAGGAGGAAATGGAGTATTGGTCGAAGAAGAACGGGATCAGTGTGGAGCAGACGATCAGTTTCACGGATGGCACGAAGATGCAGATGGAGCAGGTGCTGGTGGCGAATCATTTTGGGGCGGAAGTGGCGTGTCGCGGGATGACGGGGGTGGAGACGCTGCCGTTGGAGATTGCCGGGGCGGAATTGGGGCGGTTGGCAAAGGCGAGAGGGGTGGCGTTGAGTGACTATGTGTTGAACCGGACCTTGCCGGCGGGTGTTTTTGTAGTGGCTGAGCATCCGTATGAGAGGCCGGAGGTGCTGCGGTATTTGAAGTTGGGGGACGGGCCGTATTACACGCTTTTGAGAGGGTATCACCTGTGTCACCTGGAGATGATCAAGACGCTGCGGAGGGTGGTGGCAGGGAAGGGGCCTTTGATGAATAATTCGACGATGCCGAAGGTGGTGGTAGCGACGGTGGCGAAGCAGGCGATGCGGGCGGGGCAGTTGGTGGAGCGCGCGGCGGGCGGGTATTTGGTGAGAGGTGAAGCTGCGATGGCTGCAGAGGTGCCGGATGCGGTGCCGATTGGGCTTCTGGATGGAGCGAGGATTGTGAGAAACGTGGAGAAGGGGCAGACTCTGACTTGGGCGGATGTGGAGCCGAAGCAGGGATTGGCGCTGGAGGCGGCATTGGCGCTGCGGGAGCGGATGCTGGGTGGTCTAGGGATGGCAGCAGCGAGAGACTGACGCTGCAGGGGGAGGGGATGCTTTCCGGGGCTTGATTCCTTGGGGTGATGCCGTTAGAAAAGCGGTATCTATGATTGAAGGCAAACGAGTGGTGGTGACGATGCCGGCGTATTACGCCGAGAAGACGGTGGGCAAAACGGTGGCGGACCTTTCGCGTGACATTGTGGATGAGATCATTTTGGTGGATGACTGTTCGAAGGATGGGACGTTTGAGGCGGCGCAAAAACTTGGGATCACGGCGCTGCGGAATGAGAAGAATTTGAATTATGGGGGCAACGTGAAGCGGTGTCTGCAAGAGGCGATGGATCGGGGGGCTGACATCATTATCTTGCTGCATCCGGACTACCAGTACACGCCGAAGCTGGTGCCGGCGATGGCGGCGATGCTGGCGACGGGGTTTTATGATGTGTGTCTGGCGTCGCGGACGTCGGGTAAGGGAGCGCTGAGCGGGGGGATGCCGATTTGGCGGTATTTGGCGAATTGGGGGCTGACGATGGTGATGGATTTGGCGTTGGGGACGCACCATACGGAGTATCACACGGGGTATCGGGCGTATTCCCGGAAGCTGTTGGAGAAGGTGGATTTTCATGCGTTGCGGAACGACTTCATTTTCGACAACCAGATGTTTGTGGCGGCGCTGAGGGGAGGGTTTCCGACATGCGAGGTGACGTGTCCGACGGTGTATGAGGAGGAGAGCAGTTCGATTCCGTTTTCGAAGGCGGTGCGTTATGGGTTTCAGTGTTTGAAGTTGTCTGGGCAGCACTTGGTTTGGCGGGTGGGGCGGAGGCTGAGTGGGAAGGGAGTGCGGCCGACGGTAGGTGGGATGCCTGAAGAGTCGTGATGCCTTCATGAAACGCCTTTTGAATTTGTGGCTGTCGGTCGAAGGACGGGCGCGGATGGAGGCGATGAGGGCGGCGCTGGTGGTGGGGGGATTGCTTGGGTTGGTGGTGTTTTGGGTGGTGAAATATCGGGTGGATTGGCCGGAGGCGGCGGAGCGGTTTGTGGCGAGGGGATTGTCGTTGCGGGCGGAGTTGGTGGCGTTGGGTTGGGTTTGGAAGGCTCTGGTGGTGGATGCGATTTTGTTAGCAGGGTTGTTGGTGACGGTGAGGTGGTGGGCGGTGCCGAGGGGGGAAGTGAAAGAGGAGAAGGAAAAGGGAAGGGGGGTGCGTTTGGGGACGGCGGGGATGGTGATGGTGGTTTTGATTTTGGGAGTCGCAGTGGGATTGCGGGGGCCGAGGTTGGGGCTGAGTTTGTATAACGATGAGGCGCATAACTACGCGCGTTTGTTCTCGGGGGCCTGGCAGCAGAAGGGTGGGGAGATGAAGCTGGATGTGCCGAGATGGGGGGAGACTTTGTTTTGGAATGGAGCGGGGAACAATTCGCAGTTGTTTTCGCTGGCGGCGCGGGGTTGCCTGGAAGTGGCGGAGAAGGCGGGGTGGCGGGTGAAGGGGGAGGTGACGGAGTGCGCTGTGAGGCTGCCATCTTTGCTGGCGGGTTTGGCGATGATCGGGGTGCTGGGAGTGCTGGCTCGGCGGCGTTGGGGGGTGACGGGGATGCTGGGGGTGATGGTTTTGGCTGCGGTGCATCCGTGGTTCGTGCGGTATTCGACAGAGGCGCGTGGGTATTCGTTTATGCTGCTGGGGATTGCCTTGATGCTGTGGTTTGCGGATCGGGCGATGGCGAGCGGGCGGTGGCGGGACTGGGGTGGCTATGGGGTGGGATTGTTTGTGTGCGCGGTTTCGTTTTTGGGGAGTGTGTATTTTTTGGCGTGCTTTTCAGCGGGACTGCTTTGGCACCAGGGGATGAGGGGGAGGCGGTCGGGGGACTGGAGCTTGCTGGCGCGGCCGATGGTGGCGAGTTTGGGAGCGGCGATGGCGGGGTTGGTGCTGCTGTGGCCGATGATTCCGCCGTTGTTGAAGGTGCTGGAGGAGCATCACAGCATTCGAGGGGAGATGGGTCTCATTTGGTGGAAGGATGTGGCGGGGTATTTGGTGGCGGGGACTCGATGGATTGATTGGGACCCTGAGAATCCGGTGAATCAGGCGGTGGGGCGGTGGATGCGGGGGAGTTGGTGGGTGCCATTGATTTTGTGGCTGGGGTTCATGGGGTTTGGGGTGAGGGCGATGTGGCGGGAGGGTGGGGTTTGGCGGGTGATGGCTTGGGCGGCGCCGGTATCGATTGGGTTGGCTTGGGCGTTGATGGCGAGGAAGGGGAATTTTATGAATCACTGGTATGTGCTGCACGGGGTGCCCTGGGTGGTGCTGGCGATGACGGCGAGTTGGGTGAAGTTGACGGAGCGGAAGCGGTTGCTGGGGCCGGTGCTGTTGGGGGTGGCGTTGCTGGTGCCGGGGCGGGTGGCGTGGGCGTTGCGTACGCTGCCGAAGCAGCATGAGAGGGAGCCGGTGGTGGAGGCGTTGGGGGCGGTGTATCCGGGGGTGGGGAAGACGGAGCCGAGGCCGATTTTGGGGGCGTTTTGGTGCAACAGTGGGTTGTATCATCCAGAGGTGGTGACGATTCGGGATGAGGCGAACTTGGAGGAGTTGAAAGGGCAGGCACGAGCGGAGGGCAGGCCGCTGTATGTGTGTTTTTCGCACCGCGGGGTGGCGGTGAATTACAATGCGGGCCTGGTGAAGGCGGTGGAAGATGAGACGGTGTTTGAGAAGGTGGCGACTTATTTTGGGCAGGAGGAGAGTCAGTATTCGGTGCAGTTGTTTCGGATGCGGTGACGATTCTGTCACGCAGGGATGATTGATCGGGGGAGGAAAGCGTGGTGTGGGGCGGGGAGTGGATTCCAACCCATCCAGCCTTTACCTGATTGATGCGATCGGGCCGTTTTTTCGTGGCTATGATCAGCGAACGATCAATTGGTCAAAGATCCCCTGGCATCATGTGGGGGCGATGCTGGCAGGTGAGGGGGCGGGGACTTGGAGGGAGAAGTTGTATGAGGAGTTTGACAAGGTTTGTGAGAGGTCGGCAGCGTGGGGATACAATGCGGTCTCGCTCGATGATGTGACGCATTTGGCGCTGCATGCCGAGTTGGATGAGGGGAGTGTGGGGGTGGTGGAGCGGTGTCGAGGGTTGGTGAGGCCGTGTTTGGAGATCGCGGCGAGGCATGGGTTGAGGGTGTATTTGACGATGGATGTGTTTTGCAGTTCGGTGGGGGTGAGGGAGCGTTTGGGCGGGGATTTGAAGTTGGTCTTGGGGTATTTGAAGGAGTTGATGGATGGGTTCTTGATGGATTTTCCGGAGGTGGCGGGGGTGATTTTGCGCATTGGGGAATCGGATGGGAAGGATGTGCGGGATGATTTTCACAGTGAGTTGGTGATTCGGGAGCCGAGGGAGGCGAGGGAGATGTTGAATGCGCTGCTGCCGGTTTTTGAGCGGCACGGGAGGCGGTTGATTTTTCGGACGTGGACGGTGGGGGCGTATCGGATCGGGGATTTGATGTGGAACCGGAAGACGTTTCAGAAGGTGTTTGAGGGGATTGAGAGCGAGGCGCTGGTGATCTCGATGAAGTATGGGGAGTCGGATTTTTTTCGTTATCTGACGGTGAACCGGAATTTCTTTCGGACGTCGTTGGCGACGATCGTGGAGTTGCAGACGAAGCGTGAGTATGAGGGGTGCGGGGAGTATCCGAGTTTTACGGGATGGGAGTATGAGCGGATCATTCGTGAGCTGCGGCATGCGGACCATTTGATTGGGTGCATGGTTTGGTGCCAGACGGGGGGGTGGGTGCCGTTTCGGAGGCTGGCGCTATTGGATGAGTCGGCGGTGTGGACGGACCTGAATACGTTCACGACGATCCGGTTGATGAAGGACGGATGGATTGTGGAGCAGGCGGTGGAGGCGTTTGCGAAGGAGCGTGGGTTGGGGGATCCGCTGGCGTTGCTGCAGTTGTTGCGGTTTTCAGACGAGGTGATTCTCGAGCTGCTGTATGTGGAGGAGTTCGCGCGGCGGAAGTTGTATTTCCGGAGGGTGCGGATTCCGCCGTTGTTGCAGGTTTACTGGGGCAATCTGTTCATCAGTCACTCGATCAAGAAAGTGATGCTTTATTTTGTGCAGGATCCCGAGGCGTCGCTGAGGTCGGCGATGCGCTGTTTGGAGCGGTTGGAGCAGATGAAGGGGCTGGCGGTGAGGGCGGGGGTGCCGTTGGAGGACATTGAGTACATGGCGGATACGTTCCGGCTGCTGGCGCTGGCGAGGGAGTACTATTTGACGCCGTTCACGCCGGAGATGGAGGGGCGGATTCGGCAGGCGAAGGCGGAATACAAGGCGAAGTATCCGAAGCGCGGGCTGCGGGCGCGATACCGGGTGAAGACGGATTTTCAGCCGCTGTATTTCAAGCGGAGGTATTTGGGATGGGCGATCCAGGTGTTGATGCGGCGCAAGCGCGGATACCGGTTCATTGACCGGATTTTGACGCTGCATGTGCTGTCGATGATTTACCGCGTGATCGCGAGGCGGAGGCCGAACTGGATTCCGAAGTTTGCGCGGGAGAGCGCGATGGGGGTGGATGCGGTGTTTCGGTGATCAGCCTGCGGCTTCGATTTTTTCACCGGCGAGGCGGGCGTTGCGTTCGGCGATTTCGATGTGGAATTGTTCGACGGCGGGGGTGGGTCCGAGTTCGCGGGCGCGGGCGAACCAGTCGGCGAAGATTTCACCGGGTTGGCGCTCGGCTTTGAAGGCTTCGAGGTATTCGCGGACTTTGGCGGGGATTTCTTCCCCGAGGACGGATTTGAATTCGAGGCCGGCGAGGCGATTGCCGCGGATGCTGCCGCCGACGAACATGGCCCATTTGTTGGGGGCACGACCGACGAAGCCGAAGTCGGCGTTGTAGGGGCGGCCGCAGCCGTTGGGGCAGCCGGTCATGCGGAAGAGGATGGGTTCGTCTTCGAGGCCGAGATCGCGGAGGGTGGCGTCGATGGAATCCATGAAGCCGGGAAGGGCGCGTTCGGACTCGCTGAGGGCGAGGCCGCAGGTGGGGAGGGCGACGCAGGCGTGGGCGACGGTGCGGGCGCGGGTGAAGCCGACGTCATGGGCGTGGACGATGCCGTGTTTGGCGAGGATGGCATCGACTTTGGCCTTATCCGCGGGATCGATGTCGGCGAGGATGAGGTTGGTGTTGGCGGTGACGATGATGGGGCAGCCGATGGTTTCGGCGATTTCGCGGAAGCCGGCGCGGTATTGCGGGCCGTCGGTTTTGTTGTCGATGCGGCCCATGCTGACGTAGACGGCGCAGTAGAGTTTGCCGTCGCCTTGTTCGTGCCAGCCGAGGTTGTCTTCGACGGTGTCGAACTGGATGTCTTTGGCGGGGAAGGTTTCGATGCCTGGGAGGCGGCGGGTGACTTCGGCGCGGAAGCCGTCGATGCCCATGGTTTGCACGGTGTATTTGAGGCGGGCGTTTTTGCGTTCCTCGCGATTGCCGTGGTCGCGCTGGGTGGTGACGACAGCTTCGATGGCGTCGACGACGTGGGCGCGATGGATGTAGAAGAGGGGTTGGGCGAGGAAGGGGCGGGTGGTGAGGTTGCCGTGGTTCATGCCGAAGCCGCCGCCGACAAAGAGGGTGTAGCCTTCGACCGCGCCGTTGACGAGGTTGGGGACGAGGCCGATGTCCTGGGAGAAGATGTCGGAGTCATTGCGGGGGGCGATGGCGACGCCGATTTTGAATTTGCGGGGCAGGTAGAGTTTGCCGTAGATGGGGTCTTCGCCTTCGGGGGCCTGGGTGGCCTGGCGGACGGCGGGGTTGACCTCGGGGTCTTTGATCCATTCGGGGTCGATTTTTTCACCGTCGAGCCAGATGTCGGCATAGGCGGTGGAGCGCCAGAGGAAGCGCTGGGAGATTTCCTCGGTGAGGCGCTGGGTATCAGCGTGGAGGGTGTCTTTGATGGGGGCGGCGGGGCCCATGGTGTTGCGGACGACGTCGCCGCAGGCACCCATGGTGGAGAGGCCGGAGTGGCAGACGTTGTGAATGACTTCTTTGAGGCCGCCTTTGAGGACGCCGTGGAGCTGGATGCCCTGGCGGTTGGTGAGGCGCATGTTGCCCATGGCTTTATCGCAGAGGTCATCATGGATGAGCCATTGTTCGGAGGAGATGCGTCCGCCGGGCATTTTGGAGCGGATCATGAAGCTCCAAGCTTTTTCCTGTTTGGCTTTGACGAGGGCAGCGCGTTGGTCGCGGTCGTCTTGCTGGTAGGAGCCGTGGTGTTTGAGAAGGATGTTGGCGTCGTCGGGGATGCTGGGGGAGCTGGTGTCGGCGAAGAGTTCGGCGAGCTGGCCGCGGAGGCCGTGGGATTCAAGTTTGATTTCTTCGACGGAGGCTTTTGACATGGCGGTGAGGATGGCTGGGATTCGAGTTGAAGGAAGGTGGACGCGATTGGGGTGCGGTCAAGGTGATTTATACTATTCCCTATCGGGATTGTCTACTTTAGGCTTTTCGATCATGGCCCAGGCGTTGTGGTTGTGGATGGATTCGTAGTTTTCGGCTTCGACACGGTACCAGGTGATGTGGGGGTGATCGTTGGCTTTTAAGGCTACGTTTCGGACGAGGTCTTCGACGAAGACGGGGTTATCGTAGGCGGCTTCGGTGACGAATTTTTCGTCGGGGCGTTTGAGAATGGAGTAGAGGGGGCTGGAGGCGGAGGATTCGATGAGTTCGATGAGGTCTTCGAGCCAGACGGGTTGGGTGAAGCGGACAGCGAGGGTGACGACGCCGCGCTGGTTGTGGGCGCCGCGGTCGCTGATGGCTTTGGAGCAGGGGCAGAGGGTGGTGACGGGGACGGAGACGGTGACGACGAAGTCGGTTTGGTCGGCTTCGGCGTTGATTTCGAAGAGGACGCCGTAGTCGAGGAGGCCTTGGGTGCCGGTGACGGGAGCGGCTTTGGAGCGGAAGTAGGGGAAGCGAAGTTCGAGATGGGCGCGGCGGGCTTCGAGGCGATTGAGGAGTTCGCGGGGGATGGCGGCGGCGTTGGCGACGGTGAGTTCGGAGCCGTGGGAGTGGAGGACCTGCATGAAGCGGCTCATGTGGGTACCTTTGTATTGGTGGGGGAGGTCGACCGCCATGGAGACGGTGGCGACGGTGTGCTGGGGGCGAAGTTCGCGGTCGGCGATGGAGAGGGGGAACTGGACGCCGCGGACGCCGACGCGGTCGATGGGGAGGCGGCGGTGGTCGAGTTCGGATTGGGTGTCGGTGAGGCTCATGGAGGGGGCGAGAAAGAAAAACCCCACTGTCACCAGGAGGCAACAGTGGGGAGAAGAAACATCGCGAGGCGGTGCCGAGACGAGTCGGCGAAGGACTAGACGAGGAGGTTCAGGGCGCGGGCGCGCTTGACTTCGCGGGTGATTTTCCGGTGGAGCCAGGCGGGAACGCCCGTGACGCGGCGAGGCAGGAGCTTGCCGGTTTCGGAACAAAAGCGGGAGAGGAGCTCCGGGTTTTTGTAGTTGAGGAGTTCGAGTGGCACGTCCAGGCGCCGACGAGGGAGGCGGCGGTTGGCACGGCGCAGGTTCATGGCGCGCTCTGGGGTTTTCGGTTGCATAAGCTTAGGCTGGAAGCGGGTTTGAGGTGTCCCTGAAGGATTAGCGGATCTCGCGGTGCAAGGTGCGCTTCTTCATGAAGGGGTTGAATTTGACTTTTTCAAGGCGGCCTGGGGTGCGGACGCTTTTCTTGTTACGGGTGGTGACGTAACGAGAGGTGGGCATGCCAGCGGCTTTGGCTTCCGTGCATTCGAGGGTGATGATATCGCGAGGCATAAAATGAGGGGCGTGAGAATAGCTTAATCGCGATTGCTGTCAAGTGTTTCGCCTTCCTCTTCGTCGGAGGAGTCTCCGGAGGACTCGCCGGCGTCGTCGAGACCGAAGAGCGGACGGACTTGGCGGGCGCCGCGGCCACCCATTTGCTGGCGTTCGATGCGCTCCTGGCAAACGACGGTGTAGCGGGTGAAGGGGAGGGCTTCGAGGCGTTCCTGGGAGATTTTGGCGGCGGACATTTCGCAGATGCCGTAAACGCCTTGTTCGATGCGTTTGAGGGCTTCGTTGATTTCATAGAGGGCGTCTTGCTCTTTGCCGAGGAGGCTGAGGGCGAAGTCGCGGTCGTAGGCGTCGCTACCGGCGTCGGCCTGATGCATGCCGAAGGCGGAGTTGGCGCCGTCTTCGGGGCGCATGCGGATGGTTTCGTTGGCGACGCCTTCGATGGCGTTGAGGTAGCTATCGCGAAGTTCGGTGAGGCGTTTTTTTTGTTTGATGAGCCAGGGGGTCATCTTCACAGGGCCTTTGACGGGTTCGATGGTGATTTCGGGTTCGTCATCGACGCGGCGGCGGGGCATTTTGCCGAGGGGGGTCGGAGGAGCGGTGGTGGCCTTAGGGGCGCGCTTGGGAGCGGGCGGAGCGGCTTTAATGGCTTTGGGGTCAACGACGGGTTTGGCAGCGGGGGCTTTGGCTGCGGGAGCTTTGGCGGCTGGTTTAGCGGGGGCTTTGGCGGCGGGCTTAGCGGGTGCCTTGGGGGCAGGCTTGGCAGGCGCTTTAGCGGCGGGCTTGGAGGTGGTGGCGGGTTTCTTGGCGGCGGGGGTGGATTTGGCGGAGGTTTTTTTCACGATGGGCTTTGGGGCATTTTTTGCCTTGGCCGCTTTGACGGGGGGCTTGGGAGCCGCTGCTTTGGGTTTGACCTTGGATTTGACCGGGGCCGCTGGCTTCGCTTTAGGAGCGGGTTTGGCGGGCTTGGTTTTCGAGGGAGATTTGGCAGCGGCCTTGGGCGCCGGCTTGGCGGATGGGGCGGGCTTTTTGGGAGAATTTTTGGATTTGCCTGCGTTGGCGATCACCTTGGGTTTGGCCTTTGACGGGGGGGCTTTGGCGCCTTTAGGAGCCGGTTTGGCAGGTGACTTTTTGGCGGTCACTTTTTTGGCTGGGGCAGGAGCAGATTTGGCTGCTGGTTTCTTGCCGGTCGTCTTGGGCTTTGCGGGCATAAATTTCGACGGTTGAGGTGAGTTTGCAGGGGGCTTTTCGGAGATGATTTGAGTCCGAAAAACGAGCGCGGATTGTGTGCCTGTTTCCAAGGATTGGCAACCTTTATTCCTCGTCCTTTCCTGGGCGGACGGCGCAGATGCCTTTTCGACCCGGGGTGGTAACGAAGTCTAGGAGGTGGGCTGCGCGAGGGCTCCAAGGGGTGTTGGCTGTGGATTCGATGGCTTGGGAGAGGTTGCGGCCACTGCGGAAAAGGAGGTCAAAGAGTGATTTAAGTTCGGCTCTGTCCTGGCTGGTGAAGCCTTGTCTACGGAGGCCGATGATGTTGAGGCCGGTGATGCGATTGATGCGCTGGGCGCAGCAGTAGTGGGGGATGTCTTTGCTGAAGGAGCCATTGCCTTGGATGACGCAGGAGTCGCCGATGCGCAGGAACTGATGGAAGACGGCGCCGCCGCCGATGAAGGTGCGGTCGCCGACGTGGACGTGGCCGGCGAGGAGGGCGGCGTTGGCGATGATGTTGTGGGAGCCGAGGGTGACGTCGTGGCCGAGGTGGCAGCCGACCATAAGGAAGTTGTCGGATCCGAGGCGGGTGAGGCTGTCGGGTTTGCTGCCGCGATGGATGGTGACGTGTTCGCGGATGACGGTGCGGGGTCCGATTTCGACACCGCTGATGGTGGCGGGGTCGAAGCCAAGGTCTTGAGGGGCGGCGCCGATGATGGCGGCGCGGCCGATGACGCAGTCGGGAGCGAGGTGGACTTGGCCGATGATTTGGGCGTGGGCTTCGATGCGGCAACGTTCGGAGATGATGGCGGGTCCGTCGATGATGACGTAGGGTCCGATGTCGGCGGTGGGGTGGATCTGGGCGTCTGGGTGGATGAGGGCGGTGGGGTGGGGCATGGGGGAGGTGGCGTGTGGCCAGTAGTAAGGGACCAGTAATCAGTAATCAGTAATCAGTGGTCAGTGGTCAGTGGTCAGTGAGTGGAGGGCGGAGAGAGGAGGAGGGGGAGGACGAGGGGATGATTAGAGGATGCCGGCTTCGCGGAAGCTGAAGTAGGGGCTGGAGCGAGTTTCGGAGGGGGCACCGATGATGACGTGGTCGAGGAATTTGATACCGAGGACTTCGGAGGCTTCGCGGATGCGGCGCGTCATGCGGAAGTCGGCATCGCTGGGGGAAGGATCGCCGGAGGGGTGATTGTGGACGAGTATGAAGCCCCAGGCGGCGTGTGCGATGGCTGGACGTAGGACGTCGCGTGGATGAGCCATGGATTCGTTGACGGTGCCGTGGGAGATTTGTTCCTGGCGGACGAAGCTGAGGCGGGTATTGACGAGAAGGACGCGGACGGTTTCATGCGGGAGGTGTCGCATGTCTGGGCCGGCGAACTGGTAGATGAGTTCGGGGGTGCTGAGGGGTTGTTCGGTGAGGGTTTCGCGTTCAGCGCGGCGGCCGATCTCGAAGGCGGCGGTGAGGAGGGCGGCTTTGGCGGGGCCGAGGGCTTTTTCGTTGCGCAGGAGTTGGGGGGTGAGGCGTGCGAGTTGGGCGAGGCTGCCGTGGGTTTTGAGGAGGCGCTGGGCGACCTGGATGGCATTTTCACCGGGGATGCCGGTGTTGATGAAGAGGGCGAGGAGTTCGGCGTCGGAGAGGGATGCGGGGCCGAGGCGGAGGAGCCGCTCGCGAGGGCGGTCGTCCCTGGGGAGGTCCGCGATGCGATTGGGTGATGGGGATGATTCGGCGGCGCTCAATGCGCCTGCAAGTCAAGCCATGACGCGGCAGTTGTCGAGCAGCTTATGGAGGTAGGTGGCGGTTCCTTCGAGGGCCTGGCGATAGACGCTGTCTGGGAGGCAGTCGAGTTCGGCGATGGCTTCCTTGAGGAGATTCATGGCGTCTTTGACGGCGCGTTCGATGGCGCCTTCGTAGTCGGCGATGCCGGCGAGGATGGAGGCGTCCATGGGTTCACCTTTGAGGAGCATGCGGTTGAGCTTGGTCTTCTGGGCGTCGGTGGCGTCCATGAGAAGATAGAGGATGGGCAGGGTGAGTTTGCCTTTGATGAGGTCGGTGCGGAGGGTTTTGCCGACTTTTTTCTCGTCGCCAACGAGGTCGAGGCAGTCGTCGTAGATTTGGTAGACGGTGCCGAGTTTGAGACCGTAGCGGTGGAGGGCTTCCTGGACGTGATCGCTCTGGCCATTCAATCGCGCGCCGAGCTGGGCGGCGATGGCGAAGAGGGCGGCGGTTTTCATTTCAATGATCCGGAGGTATTCGCGGATGGTCAGATTGAGATCGAAGCGGCGCTGGGTTTGGAGGATTTCGCCGGTGCAGACGTCACGTGAGGCGCGTGCGATGGAGCGGCAGACTTCTTTGTCTTCGAACTCGGTGGCGAGTTCCAGGGCGTAGGCGAAGAGGGCGTCGCCGAGGAGGACGGAGAGGGAGTGGCCCCACTTGGCGGAGGCGGTGGGGAGACCGCGGCGCATGTCGGCTCCGTCCATGATGTCGTCGTGGACGAGGGAGGCGATGTGGACCATCTCGAGGATGACGGAGAGGCGGGTGTGGTGTTCGGTCATGCCGCCGGTAGCGCCGCCGGCGAGGAGTGCGAGGGCGGGGCGGATGCGTTTGCCTGAAGTTTCGCAGACGTAGCTGACGTAGCCCTGAACGCCAGGGTCAAAGCCATCGGCCTGCTGGCGGATGGCGGCCTCAACGACTTGCATTTGGGGGCGAACCAAGTCGAAAGGGAAGACGGCGACGGAGGGTTGGCTGGAGTCTTTGAGTTCGGGGCTCATTGGGGAGGGCAATTCGAGTTTTTTGTCGTTACGTGTGACGGACTGATATTATAGTCAATACGCAGCGGACAAAAAGCTGGTTGGCAGAAGAAGGAGGGAGCGAGTGAAAATGTGGGGGAGGAGGGGAATCAGCGGGGGATTCGGAGTTTTTGGCCGATTTTGAGTTTGTCGGAGGAGATGCCGCTGGCGGATTTGATTTTGGCGACGCTGGATTTGTAGCGAAGGGCGAGGGCGTAGAGGGTATCGCCTGATTTGACGGTGTGGGTGAGCGTGCTGGAGGTGGGCTTGGGTTTCGGCTTGGGCTTGGCGGTGGAAGATGAGGTGGTGGGTTTTCGTGTGGGAGATGAACTGGAGGAGGAGGCGACGGACGTGGATGGGCGGCTGGTAGGAGGTGGGGTGGTTCGGAGGGTAGGGGTGGGGGCTGGGCGAGAGGGGGGCGGGGGGATGACGGGTTGAGGCATGGGAGGTGGCGCTGAGGAGACGACCATGCGACTGGAACGCGATTGGGATCTGGAAGGGCGCTCGGGTTCGGGGCTGGGGAGTTCGACTGGGGTCTCGACTTGTGGGGCGGGGATGTTGCCGCCGCCTCGTGAGCCTTCGGCTGCCCAGGCGGCGACGTAGTT
>JARXAL010000138.1 GCA_029865835.1 Verrucomicrobiaceae bacterium | reverse complement strand
ACTCAGGGCGAGGTCGTTGTTGATTTTCATGGCTGTGGTGAGGTTGAAGGGATGCTGAACTTCTCTCCTGGATCGAGGAGTTGGATGATGTGACTCACCTCATAGGGGCGAGTGACGAGTCCGGTGGCTCCGGCGCTGTGCCATTGCATCATGCAGACGTGGTTGGAGGTGCCGAGGATGACGGGTGCGCCTTCGGCTGCGTTGAGGAAGGCGGATTTGTCGGCGAGGATCGTGTGTGCGTTCTCGGGCTTCTGGATGTTGTAAACACCACCGGAGCCGCAGCAGTCCTTGGCCTTGGGCGCGAGTTCCCAGCGGTAGCCAGTGGCATCGAGCACATTCGCGGGAATGCCTGTGGACTTCTGTCCGTGCACGAGATGGCAGGGCAGATCCACATAGACTCGCGTGCCATCATCGCTGGCACGTTGGCGGCGCACGGGGCCGAGGTCGCCGAGGAAGCCTAGCACATCACGCACTGGTTTGCCGGGCTGCAAAGTCTTGCCGAGAGCATAACCGCAGCCGGAGGAGTTGCTGACGATGGCATCGACCTCGAGCGGACCAAACGCTCGTCGGTTCTGCTCACGAAGCGCTTCGACGCCATCAAGTCCGGTATGTTCCTGAAACGCGCCGCAGCAGCCCTGGCCATCCGGGATGATGACTTGGACATTGTTCTCAATGAGCACGCGCACGGTGGCGAAGTTGATCTCGCGGAACATGGCCTCCATCAAACAACCGGTGAGAAAGGCCACACGCGGACCGGTGGGGCGATGTCGCTGCATGAGTTCCTCGGCATAAGCGGCGGTGCTTTTCAGAGCCGCTGGACGGCCAGGGAACAGAAAGCGATGCAGGCTGAGGCCGGCACGGCGCAGGAGTCGGGCAGGAAGCAGGGCGAGATTGAACAACATCGGGTGCGTGACCGCTGCCGCGGCGAGTCGGAGTGCAAGCTTGGGTTTGAAGCGATGCGCGGCGACGTGTTCATGACGAACATGCTCGAAGATTTCACCATACGGCACCGTCGCTGGACAGGCCGTCTCGCAGGCGAGACAACCGACACACTCGGCCGTGTAAAAGTCCGTCCACTGATCCTGAGGCAGTCGTCCTGCTGCTTCCTCACTCCACAAACGCAGACGACCACGCGGTGAGTTGTTTTCATCGCCCGTCAGCTTGTAAGTCGGGCACACGGCGAGGCAGAAGCCGCAGTGCGTGCAGTTGGAGAAGTAGTTCGGCGGCATTGCTTCAGAGCTCATGAATGGCTTCCTCCAGCGTGTTGAGCCACGCAGACTCGATGATGGTCGGCGGCGTGGCAGGCAGCCAGCGCGAGTGCCAGTCGCCCCCGAGAGTGTGGAGCTCAGCTGTGTAAGGTTGGACGAGAGCTTGAGTGCGCTCGGTGAGGTCTTCGCTGTCGTTCATGTAAACGTGGACGACACCGCTGTAACACAGCGCCACACAACGGCGCGCAGCGTGCGCGAGTTCCGCAGAGAGACCGATGACACGATCAGGTGTCGTTTTGATCACGAGATCGGGAAGGCCATCCAGAGGCGGAGGCACGTTGTTTTGCAAGGTGAGATGAGTGCCTGTGGCGGTAGCGATGTGTTCGAGCTGTTGGGTAAAGATGGACGCTTCCTCTGGCGCGCAATGGATCATTACACGGATGAACGATGCCTTGCCTTCCGTGATGTAATCCACCGCATCCCACCAATGCATCCAGCCGCTGTGAAGAAGTTTTGCTATACAGGAATGTAGGGCCTTGGGGCCGCCATCGAAGCGGGCAATAGCCGTGAATCCGCAATCAGGTCGCAATCGCAAAACGTAGTCCACAGGCTCGCCGTAGCGTGAGCCGCTGTGCAGCAGGAAGCGCAGCCAATCGTAGCCGGTCGTGGTTTTGACCACACGCTCGCCGATGCGGGCGATGCGTCCACTCGGCAGCCGCCAGTTCATGCCGAGGATGTTATCGCAATACGGCCCGAATCGACACGATTCTGGCGCATGAGTGGTGGCGGCAATTTGTTCGCGCAATGGCTTCGCTTCATCCAAAAGAAGCGGAAAGCGCAGGTGATGAGCGCGAGCTTGCGAATGAATGTCAGCTACTGTCGCATTCGCGGGTAGGCAAAGGGTGCCGTCCACTTCATCCAGGAAGGGAACAAAGAGACGCTCGTTTAGCATGGGAGGGAAGATGTTCATGCGACGAAGCGGCGATTGTCGAAAACCTTGAGCGGATTCATTTGATGCGCAGGATTGAATGCGGCTGGCACGGAGAGTTGGAGACGCATGGAGTCCGGCCCGAAGACCAGTGGCATGTAGGCGGACTTGTCATTGCCGATGCCGTGCTCACCGCTGAGCGTGCCACCGACGTCGATAACGCGCTGCATGAGACGCTTGCTGATGAGCTCCACCTTCTCCAGTTCGCCCGGCACACGCGAGTCGAAGAGAAAATTCGGATGCAGATTGCCATCGCCTGCATGGAAGACATTCACCGCGCGGATGTTCGCGGCATCGGCTTCGTCGTAGACGAGCTGGAGCACCTCGGCCAGCGCACGCTTAGGTATCACAGCGTCCTGGACGACGTATGCGGGGCTGAGTTGCCCCAGCAGTCCGCCTGCCGCTTTACGAGCCTTCCAGAGCTTTTGGCGAAGTGCATCTTCATCGCTGAACATCACATCATTCGAGCCTGCATGACGCAATAGCTCGGCGACGGATTGCACGCGAGCATTCACCAGTGCCTCAGGGCCATCAATTTCCACCAGCAGCATGAACGAACCCTCGGGCAATCCACAAGCCATCTGACTGCTCTCCACCATCGCAACACCACGCGGATCAAGCATTTCGATCGCCGCTGGATACGACGAGTGCGCCACCAGCGCATGGATTGCAGCCTCGGTCGTTTTCAGATCAGGATAAGTCGCACGAAAGGTCCACACTTTTTCCGGCAGCGGCAGCAACCGCAGCCAGAAACGAGTGAAGGCCGCCAGCGTGCCTTCGGAGCCGATCATAAATCGTTTCCAATCCTCGCGCCAAGGTCCGCGCCCACCCGCAGGCCCACCAAACCGATGCACGCTTCCATCTAGCAACACCGCCTCGACTCCGAGCACATAATTGCTCGTCACCCCGTAACGAAAGCAATGCGCGCCACCCGCGTTCGAAGCCACATTGCCACCGAGCGTGCAGACCGGACCACTCGATGGATCAGGCGGATAAAACATGCCATGCGGCTTCAGCGCAGCATCGAGGTCATTGAGTCCCACACCGCATTCGACTTCACACCAGAAGCCCTCGGTATTGATCTCCCGAATCTTCTTCAAAGCCGATGTGTGAACGATCACGCCACCCTGCGCCGCCACCGGTCCACCCGAAAGCGAAGTGCCCGCTCCCCGCATCACCACCGGCACCCCCAGCGCCCTCGCGCCTTGCATGAAACCAGCCAGCTCCTCCGTATCCGCCGGAATCACCACCGCATCCGGCAAGTGGTTCTTATAGCCCAGCCCGTCCGCGCCATAGCCTGCCAGCTGTGCCGGGGAATTCAGCACACGCCCGCGCGGGAGAAGGGCTTTCAGTTGATGTTCGAGAGAGGATTTCACAGGTGAGGTCATTGGTTCTTCATGCCAACGCCGTGAATGCCCGTGCCACCTGTCGTGATTCACCGAGGCCTGCGATACCCAGTTCCACCACATCACCGGGTTTCAGGAAGACAGGTTCAGGTTTCAGGCCAAGCCCCACGCCCGGTGGGGTGCCCGTGCTGATGACATCACCTGGCAGCAGGGTCATGAACTGGCTGATGTAACTCACCAGCTTCGGCGCGCCGAAGATCATTTGGGCTGTGCTGCTGTTCTGACGTGTCACCCCATTCACCTTCAGCCATAGCGGCAGGCTATGTGGATCAGGAATCTCATCCGCCGTCGCCAGGAATGGCCCCAGTGGCGCAAAGGTGTCGCAACTTTTGCCCTTTACCCATTGGCCGCCACGCTCGAGCTGCCACTCGCGCTCACTGTAATCATTGTGCAGCGCGTAGCCAGCCACATGCTGCATGGCATCTGCCTCGCTGACATATTGAGCCTTTTTGCCGATGATGATCGCCAACTCCACTTCCCAGTCTGTTTTACGCGAGCCCCTCGGTATCACCACATCATCATTCGGTCCCACGATGGAAGTGGTGCTTTTGAAAAACAGAATCGGTTCCGCAGGGATCGGCATTCCCGATTCCTTCGCATGATCCGTGTAGTTCAATCCCACGCACACGATCTTGCTCGGTCGCGCGATACACGGCCCCAGACGCACGCTCGGATCCACCTTCGGAGCCGTGGCCGCATTCTGTTTTACCCAAGCCGCCAAGCGTTCCAAACCATCGACGCCAAAGAAGCATTCATCATAGTCAGACCCAAATGCCGAAGCATCAATGCGGCGGCCATCATCAAGGATGAGGCCGGGTTTCTCGTGATCAGGTGAGCCAAAGCGGATGAGTTTCATGTAATGGGATGAGAGAGGTAGGAGGTCATACCAGTTACGTGAGTTTTGCCGGATCTCTATCAGTTTTCTGACCACGTCATGAAGGGGTTGCCAGATTCCCATTCAGCGCAGTAAGCTGCCACCGCGATGTTTCTCTGGCTGATGTCTCGTATGCAAGCATGGGGAGGTTGATTGAGTCTACTTCTTCGGAGAGTTCAAAGAAGCGCCTCAGCAAGCGTTTCATAAGGATGCTTGCCCGGGTTTGCTCCAAGTTCGTCCACGAACGAAACCAGCAGCACCAGCAAAACGGTGACGAAAAAGAGATCTGTTGTCACTATCTCAACCAATCCAGATGCCATTACCCGTGTCTCTTTTGGGGTGGTCTTTGGGTAGTCAGAGCTGTGTCTTTACTTGAAGATCGTAACCACTTGTTCGACGGGCAAATCGGCGCGAGCAACAGAGTGGCTAGAGGTGCGCTGGTGTGTATCATGATTCCATCTGCTACTTTTGATTCCCAGGGGTCACCGTCATCTTCGCTGCCCATTTGATCGCTTCGAGAATGTGCTGCCGTGCGAACGCTGTGCTGAGCGAGCGCAGGTCGTGGCCGAATTCGGTGTAGAAGAAGCGGCCACCGGTCGCCGGTTCGTGGGTCCAGGCGACGGGATGATCCGCGCCCATGGGCTTGCCGTTGCGGGTTTTGAAGTAATCACGCACAGGTGTGTAGGTAGTCTCGTCCACGCGCATGAGGACGTTGAAACCGGGTTGGCCGGTGACGGCGTGGTCGTGATTGGTCCAGTCAGCTTCGATCCAGAACTCGGCGGGTTGGCCTTTGACGGAGGGATGATCCTTCGCTGCGGGATCGATGGTGACCTTGGCTTTGCTGAAGTCGGAGTCACTATTGAAGTCACAACCGCCGAGGGCATTCAGCCACGGCCACTTCGTCTGATGTACAAGCGCGGCATGAAGGCCGACAATGCCTTTACCACCCTTGGTGAACCATTCCTCCACCGACTTGCGCTGCTCCTCGGGCAGCACCTTGTCGAGTTCGTTGGCGTTGTTCAGCACAAGTACGTCGTACCAGCTGAGTTCCTCGGCACGCATGTCTTTCCAATGCTCCGTCACGTCCACCTCGAAGCCATTCTCGTGCCCAAGGAGGACGAGCCAGCGATTAATCTTCGGTGTTTCGGGATGGCGATAGTAGCCGGTGTTGGAATAAACGAGCACTTTCAAGCTGCTTCCTTTCGGCGCGGGGGTCGCAGGTTCATGACTGTGGGCGATGCTGTCGAGCAGGAGCAGTGAAAGGAGAAGAGGCTTCATGGTGATGGGTAGAGTGAACAAATGAGCTGATCAGAAAATGCTCAACGGCATTGTTTGGGTACTGTTCTTGGCTGTCTTGTTGTTAGCGGAAGAAAGAGGCCAGTGGCGCGGGTAGCAGGGTGGTGAGGAGTTTGAGTATGGGCTTCATCAAACGGGGTTCATTATCTCCACAGCGGTTCGATTTGTTTTGCGTTCCACTTGTCCTAGAGGGCTGATAGTTGCTGCACGCGGGCGGGTTCCTGAGTGGCGAGATTTCGGGTCTCGCTGATGTCGTGCATGAGATCGTCATGATGTTTAATGAACGGATACAAAGGTCACATCATCACATTGCGCTTTCATGAGTGGGGCGCTTTTGATGGGACGCACGCTGAGCTGATGATCACCGGCAGGGATGGTGGTGGTGCATCGGCCGTCTTTGAGATCGAGCGGTTTGCCATCGAGCCAGGCGGCTTCGATGCCGGTGAAGATGAGCGGCTTCGTGGTGGCCTTGGCGGCGGTGAAGCTGGCGGTGGCGTAGGGTTTGTCAGGACGATCTTCGGCGCGCAGGTCGCCGCTGACGAGGGTCATGGCATAGGCAGCGGCTTCTTGAGCGGATGGCTCGCCAGGTGCGGTGGCGTGGAACTTCCACATGCGGGCGACGTTGAGTTTGCTGGCATCAAACGGACCCGGGCGACCGATCTGACTGAGGAAGGCGAAGAGGTTGCGCTTTTCGTTGGGATTGAGCGCATCAATGAGCCCCGCAGGCATGAGACTGCCGATGTTTTCTTTTTTGACGAGGTTCGCTTTGGACAGCGGCAGCTCGGCGCCGGGGCCGATCTTGATGATAAAATCGGTGGCGGTCTCGCGTGAAGGGATGCCGCTCATGACGGTGCCGTCTTTCATGGTGAAGGCGAAGCCGTGGTAGCCTTCCTTCACTTTCGCCGCTGGATTGAGCGTGCTTTCGATGAGGTAATCGAGCGGCGCGCTGGCACCGATGCTGGAGAAATCGGGGCCGTAGTTGCCGCCGACTCCGCCGATGGCATGGCAGGCGACGCAACCAATGCGACGATAGACGAGCTCGCCATCAGCGCTGTTACCGCCTTCCGGCACGGACTTCATGAGCGCGGCGATTTCAGCAGGGTAGTCACGCGGTGCAGCCTGCGCACCGACGAGGGGCTGCAAGGCTGCGACGAGCGCATTTCCGCCACGGCCCATGCCTTTGGCGATCTGCAAAGCATCCGCATACGCAGCGGGTGGCAGGTCCTTTGGCACGGCGCTGGCGAACTGATTGGCAAAGGGTGCGTGTTGCAAAAGCTGACGCCAAAGGTTCTGCGCAACATTCAGATCCGTGGTTTGCTTCAAGATGGATGGCAAGGCAACGAAGGCATCGGCGCGACCGTGCATGGCCAATGGAATAAGTGCCTCGCGACGCACGTCGGCAGGTTGATCTTCAGCGACGAGCTTCTTGAGCGCCTTCACGGTTTCACCGCCACCGATGAGGCGCAGTGCCGTCAGTGCTTCGCCGCGCAAGGCCTTGTCTTTTTCAGAGGCGGCGAACTCAGCGAGCGTGGCGATGAGTTTTCCCTGCTGCCACTCACCCGCGAGGCGGATGGCGGCGAACTGCATGTCACGCACGGTCGATTTCAACAGCGGAGCGATGGCGCTGAGGTCGCCTTGAGGACGGAGGCGGCGTTGCTTCGCTGCTTCGGCGAGGGCGCGCGCAGCGCGAAGGCGTGCGGCAGGCTGGAGCTTGGCTTCATCAATGAAGGCCGTGAAAAGCGTATTCACTTCGGCTTGCCCACCCGATTTGCCGATGAGCTCGATCCACGGGCCACTGCCTGCGGCGTCGATGCTGCGTCCGGCAAAGAGGCGCTGCATGTAAGGCGCAGCGATGACAGGATCGGCGATGGCGGCGAGCGCGGTGAGTTGATTCTCGCGCCCTTCGATCTTCTCGGGATGATCGGCGAGCTCGGCAAGCCAGGGGCGAGCGAGTTCGTTCACCGTCGTCCAGGCGGCGAAGTCGAGGAAGCTGTCGCTGGCATCGGTGGGCAGGTTTTTCAGCGCGAGATCCGCGCTCTCAAAGGTGCTGATGCGACCCAGCGCACGGAAAGCCTCGAGGCGAGTGCGCGGATTCTTCCCGGCCGCCACCCAGGGCGCGATGGCGCTGATGTCAGTGATGCCACGGTTGCCGTAAGCTTTGCCGATCTCACGCAGGGCGACTTGCACGCTGGTGTCATCTTGACCCGACTTCAGCATGGCGAGCAGATGCGAGACATCGTCCGTGCGACCACTGAGCAACCAGGCGGCGTGACGGCGGGTGACTTCATCTTTGACCCAAACGGCGAGCGCTTTCTGCAAGTCGGCGAGCGGAGCCTTGGCGAGTTCGCGGCGAGCCTGCTCGAACTCCCAGCGGCTCGGCGAGAGCAGCTTGGCCAACAAGGCCTGCACCGGCTGTCCTGTGACAGGCTCCCAAGCAATCGGCTTGCTGCCCTTCGGTGCGATGCGCCAGATGCGACCGCGCTGCTTGTCGCGGCGTGGATCGCGGAAATCGACCTCACCGTGATTGATGATCGGATTGGTCCAATCCGCAACATACAAGCCGCCATCAGGTCCCATGGCGAGCGCGATGGGTCGGAAGGCCGCATCGCTGGTGCGAGCGACATCGGCCTGCGTTTGTGTGATGTAGCCAGATTTAGCAGCGGCCTTGTCCGCTGTGAAGTCAGTGAAGTTAAATCGCACGATGCGATGCGCACGGAAGTCATTCGTGATGGCGCTGCCCTGCCATTCTGGGCCAAAGAGCGGGCTGTTCACGAGCTCGAGGCCGCAGAACTTCGGATACGAGCCTGGGCTGATGCTGCTGATGAAACGGCGGGCACCTTCGCTCGGTGGCAGCACCGCGCCGGGGAAACTCCAGCTGATGCCATTGCCATCCGCACCGGAAGTGAGGAAGGTTTGGCCATTGAGATCTTCCTGCTGGCCCCAGCAGTTCACGAGGCCCTTGGAGTGGACTTCGAGACGCTCGGTGTTTGGATCATAAGCAAAGGCCACGCCGCTGTTGGCCCGCACGAGGCCCCACGGGGTTTCGATGTGCGAGTGGATGTAGATCGTCTGCTGAAAATAGAGTCGGCCATCAATGCCCCAATGCAGGCCATGGATGATGTGATGCGTGTCCTCTGTGCCAAAACCACTGAGCACGATGCGGCGCTCGCCGAGCAGGCCATCCGCGCCGGGTTTGCTGAGCTGAAGCAGCTCTGTGCTCGCGCCCACAAAGCATCCGCCTTGATTGTCCGGCGCGACTCCACAAGGGATGAGCAGCTTGTCCGCGATGATCCGCGAGACATCGGCCACGCCATCGCGATTGGTGTCTTCAAGCAAGATGATGCGGTCATTGCCGGTCGAGGGGCCAAACTTGGCGCTGTTGCCTTCCATCTGCGCACCGAGGTCATCGGGGTTCACCTGCGGGTAAGTGTTCGACGTGGCGACCCACAAGCGGCCGGAGGTATCCCAGTTCATGCCCACGGGTTTTTCCAGCAGCGGATTCTCCGCGAAGGATGTCATCGCCAGTCCCTCATCGAGCGTGAAATCGGGTGTGGGCAGAGAAGCAAGCACCGGCAGCTTCGTCGCGCTCGGTGGCTCCGGTGGCAGCGTGCTGGGCTTGCCTGCAGCGATGCCGATGACATTGGCCTCAGCCTTGTCCACGAGCGGATCGAACTTCGGAATCTCCACCGCATTGCGACCTTGCTCACGTTTGCGGAAACCGAAGATGTAGGTGTAGTTCGCCGGGCGACTGCGATGAAAAAAGAGCGAGTTCTTGCGCAAGATGGCCTCACGCAGCGTGCGCTGCTCGGGTGTCTCCGTATCCCACTGAGCCGCATCCGTTTTCCAGCCGAGTTGGGCCGCGAAGCTCTCACTCAGTGCCTGTAGGCCCCGGGCGTTTAGGTGGATGCCATTGTCCGTGCCATGCGCCAGATCAATGCCTGCCGCCTGCTGCCACTCACCGCGCACAAAGGGCGATTGCTTTTCAGCGGCGAGTTGCTCCATGACTTTTTCATACTCAGCAAGCAAGGCATTGTGCTCCGCCGGATCAGGCAGGCCGGGTCGCGTGGCACGCATGTCTTCATGCTTGATCGGGCCGAGAAAAACAAAGCGCACCTTGCCCTCGGGACTCGCCGCCGTGATCAGATCCATCAGCGCGAGCAATTCCGTGCGGAACTTCGTCGGGCTGTGATCCACGCCATAACGAACAGGGTCGGGATTCAGCACGGGATCGTTCTTCCGATAGGTCAGATCATCCAAACTCGCCGCCATGCCATAACCCAGAATCGCCACCGTCGGCTTCACTACGGCGAGTTGCTCTTTCAGCGCATCCACCCCCTTGTCCACCGGATCAAAACTCGCGCGTGAAGCCCCCAGTGGACTGTCACCGCTATAACCCAGATTGCGCACCGCAAAGCTCTTGCCTGCAAACTCACGCCGCAACTTGGCTTCGAGGTAGCCGAAGTTGTTCTCGCGCTCGACGAGCACATCTCCGATCAGCAACACGCGGTCACCATCGTTGATTTCGAGTTTGCGTTCAGCAGCGCCCGCGATGGAGGCGAGGACGAGGAGAGAGAAGAAGTGACGGATCATTGAGGTTGGGGGTATTAGCAGAAAGATAAACGCATGTGAATTCGAGATCACTCGGCGATAGTTGTGTCGTATTCAGCAATCGAGGATGCCAGCGGCGTGAGGAGCTGAACGGTGAGGAGTTTGAGTGTGAGCTTCATGGGATAGCGAGGCCTTATCTCCACAGTGGTTCGATTTGTTCGGCGTTCCACTTGTCCCAGAGCGCTGACATTTGCTGCACTCGGGCGGGTTCTTGGGTGGCGAGATTTCGGGTCTCGGTGATGTCATGCGTGAGATCGTAGAGTTGCCACTCCTTGCCATCGCGAATGAGTTTCCAGTCGCCGAGACGCAGGGCGTTCTTTTTGCCCACGCGCCAGAACAAGGGACGTTCGGGCAGTTGCGTGGTCTTGCCCGTGAGCAAGGGCATGAGGTTGATGCCGTCCAAACTGGCTTCGGCTTTGGTCGAGGGCGCTGGAGCTAAAGCACCCGCCACTGTTAGCGCGGTCGCGGTGGCGTCGATGGACGCCACAGGTGCCTCCACCACCTGACCTGCGTTGATGTGATTCTTCCACGTCGCAATGAAGGGCACGCGAATGCCGCCATCCCAGAGTTCGCCTTTGCCACCGCGCAACGGCGCATTGCTGGAGGTGAGTTCTTGGGTGGGGCCGCCGTTGTCGCTGAGGAAAACGACGAGCGTGTTCTCTTCGATGCCGCTGTCGCGGAGTTGCGCGAGCACCTTGCCCACGCTGTCATCGAGATGTGCGAGCATGGCGGCGAAGATGCGGCGCTGGATGTCTTCGATGTGCGCGAACTTCTTCAGGTAATCGTCCGTGGCCTGCATGGGGCTGTGGACGGTGTTGTAGGCGAGATAAAGGAAGAACGGCTGCGCGGAATGCCGGTCGATGAAGTCACAGGCTTCACGCGTGAAGGCATCCGTGAGGTTCGCCTGTTCGTCCACGGGCTGACTGCTGCGCAGCAACGGATTGTCGGTGTCGTATTCGGGTTCGTTCGAGCCGAGATGAGTGCTCCACACGATACGGCCATCGGGTGAGGTCCACCGGCCCTGGCCGCCATCAGGCAGGGTCTTGCGGCGCAGCCAAGTGGTCACGCCCTGCCACGGCGGCTGCACATAGTAATGCCCCTCGTGCAAAAAGCCGAAGAACTCATCAAAGCCACGCCGCTGCGGATGAAACGCCGCCGTGCCTCCGAGATGCCACTTGCCAACCAAACCCGTCGCATAGCCCGAGTCACGCAAACGATTCGCCACGGTCTTCTCCGCGACTGGCAAGCCAATGCCCGGCGCAACGTTCTTCGCGCCGATGGGATTGAACTCAAAACCGAACCGCGTCTGGTAGCGACCGGTCATCAGCGCCGCACGCGAGGCCGCGCAAAACGGCGCGGTGACATAACCGCTAGTCAATCGCGCCCCACTCGCCGCGAGCGAATCGATCTGCGGTGTCGGGATCTCTTTGCCGCCGTAGCAGCCGAGTTCGCCGTAACCGAGGTCGTCAACAACGATGAAGATGACGTTGGGTTTTCCTGCAGGCCTCGGTGCATCAGCAGCGATTAGAGCCGCCAGCGGCGCCAGCAACCAGGCGGTTAGGAATGCGATCGTGTGTTTCATCTTATTTATCCGTTGATATTTGATATTGCCTTCATCGTGTCGCTGGCTTTTTCGATTTACTGTAGTGTGTCTTTCCCGCCGCTCGTCTTATTGCCGACGGGCTTTACAACCTTTTGCGGTTTCTTCCCAGGTTCTGGAGCCTTTGCGGTTGAATCATAAAACGGGTTTTTCACGGGAATCACGGCATTGATGTCTTTCAAGTGCTGGTTAATCAGCGCATCGAACTCCTTGACCAAGTCCGGATGCTCGGTCGCCAAGTTCTTCGTCTCGCCAATGTCACTTTTCAGTTGATAAAGTTCAAAGCGGTCGGTTTGCTCGGGTCCGTCGCAGAAGAAGCGGATGAGCTTCCAGTCGCCGCGCCGGACCCACACGGATGGAACGCCGCCAGTTGCCGGGGCGTAATGCGGAAAACAACAAAACAGCGTGTCGCGCGGGGTGCCTAAACCTAGCAAGGCAGGCTTCTGGCTCACGCCATCGAATTTCACGGTCTCTTGAGGCGTTACTCCGGTCATGTCGAGTAGAGTGGGATACCAATCGACGCTCGACAGGAAGGAATTGCTGCGAGAACCCGGCTTCACTTTGGAGGGCCAGATCACAACACACGGCACGCGCGTGCCCCCTTCATATATTGTCGCTTTGCCACCACGCAGCGGCGCATTGCTGGTAGGGGGGATGCCGTTAACGGGATCATTTATATCATACATACTTCCCCGGATGCCGTTGACACGATCATACATGTTCCCCCCGTTGTCAGAAAAGAAAACAATGATCGTGTTGTCGGTGAGCTTCAATTCATCGAGCACGCGAATCAACTGCCCGAGATTTTCATCGAAGGTCTGCACCATAGCACCATAGACGGGGCACCGTTGCGGGTCATTCGGGTCCGCCTTGGCCGCGTATTTCTTGATGAGGTCAGCTTTCGCATCAAACGGGGCGTGCACAGAAAATGCCCAGTAGTTGAGGAAGAATGATTTGTCCTTATTCGCCCGAATAAATTCTATCGCCTCGTTCGCCATGCGGTCTTCGATGTGCTCGCCTGGCTTACCCGTGAAATTTAATTCCGCCGGATAACGCCAGGGTGCTATGTTTGACCCGGCCGGTCCAGGACCAGAATAATGCGGCACATCCACGTCGAATCCCTGCTCAAGTGGACTGTGCGGCTCCTGGCCCAGGTGCCATTTTCCAAAATGCCCGGTCGTATAGCCGGCATCGTGCAAGGCTTCGGCCAGGGTGTAATACTCAGTCTTGAGTCTTGATGCGCTTGCTACTTGCAGAGGAGGCTGAAACGGCGCGGCCTTTTCCACCAACTTGGCTTCAAGACGCACATACGGTTCGTGGCAAACGGGCGCAGTAATGCCGACCCGTGCCGGATACAGGCCGGTCAAGATGCTCGCTCGCGTGGGCGAACAGAGCGGATTCGCCGCGTAGGCATTCGTGAACGTCATCCCTCGTTTGGCCAAAAGATCGATGTTCGGCGTTTCAAGGAATTTCGTCGTCCCATAGAGACTCGTATCACTCCACCCCAAGTCATCAGCGAGGATGAAGATGACATTGGGACGCTGCTCGGCCCACGCGGAAACTCCTGCGAGTGTCAGGGCAACGATGACTGCTGTGAGTAAGTGGCGTATGGGTCGCATCGGTTCGTTCTTGGTTAGGTTGTCGTGAGGCAGCATCACTGGCCCGATGCAGGCACGCGGCCCACGCGGCGGCGGTTCTTGCCCTTCTGGTTGGTGGCGGAGTCACCAATGTCCTCGCGCATCTGCTGCGCTAGAGTACGCAGACGTTGCGCGACTTCGGCGTGTTGTCCGATCAAGTCTTTTGTCTCGCCCACGTCCGCCGCGAGATCGTAGAGCGCCTCGGGCAGAAGTGCCTCCTTCGCGGCTCCCGGCTTCCGCTCATACGGGGTGTCGTCCATTGCAGTGCGCGGGAAGACGAGCTTCCAGTTCGCGCTGCGGACCGCCTCGAGTTTCTCCCCGTTGTAGTAAAAGAACGCTTCGTGAGGACTCGGCGCACCGGGCTTGGTCATCAGCGGGAGAATGTCCTTTCCATCGATGATCCGATCCTGCGGAGGCTGCGCTCCGGCGATACCGGCCACGGTGGGCAGGACGTCCATCGCGGAGGCGATCTCGCGGCAGACGAGGCCGGCGGGGATCCGGCCCGGCCAGCGCATGAGGCAAGGAACACGCACGCCTCCCTCCCGCGTGGTCGCCTTGGCCGCCCGCAGGGGGAAGGCCTGGCCGCGCTTGTCGTAGGGTCCGCGCGTGTCCGGCCCATTGTCCGAGGTGAAGACCACGAGTGTCCGGTCTGCGAGCCCGGTTTCGTCCAGGGCCTTCAGGACCTCGCCCACGCCCCAGTCCATGCATTCGACGACGTCCCCATACAAGCCCCGCGCCGATTTGCCCCGGAAGCCGTCGGAGACGTGCAACGGGATGTGCGGTGCGC
>JARXAL010000053.1 GCA_029865835.1 Verrucomicrobiaceae bacterium | reverse complement strand
TGAATGGGCTTCTCAAAAATCAAGATAGGGTTCATATGCGCGGGATGGCCGAGTCCAACACGAAACTTGGGATAGCGAGTAAGCTCCTCGAAGCGGCGTGCCTGCCACCCAAAATGTGTGTGCATGGCCTGATCGACTAGCACCGTAAAATACAGGCATGCGAGGAACTGAGGACGATGATCGGCTGAAACCTGAGCAAGCTGTGCGCAGTTGGAAAACGCCCAAATGGAGCCGAGCGCCAATGTGCCAGCGTGCTCGTGGGGATCGAAACCTCGGAACAAATGAGCGAGATCGCTGGGAAACGTTTGGTGGTAGTAGTTCTTCAGCGACATGCCGTGTATTTTTTGCCCAACAGTGTAATTAGTGCGATTTGATATCGGTTCCGAGCGATATTTTCATCCTCAAACGCGGCCATGATTCGCCGGAAGCCCAAGTAAAGTCAAGGCTCCAACACATTACTTCACATTTTTTGATCTTTTTGTTATCCGGATTTTTCAGGCCCCCAACCCAATCGATAGGCGGCGGCGCAATATCGATATCGTTAAGATTTCTGAACCTTTTAGGGGGTGCCTCGCCCAACCCGAAATCGCCTTCAACGCCGTCCATCTCCCCATCCGCTTCCTCAATCGCCGCGAGTTCGCACAAGACGTCCCCACCCCACCCTCCCCACCTCACGTTTTCGTCACCATCCCCAAGCACTCGCGCCCGAACTTGCGCTTGCCTCAACGCCCAGTCTACCCGATTGACTCCATCTCAATTCCCTACCTGAAACGCTCATCCAATAGCTCTCAGTCCACTCTCTCCCACTCTCTCCCCCATGAAAATCTGCTGTCTCGGAGCCGGCTACGTCGGCGGTCCTACCATGGCGATGATCGCCCACAAATGCCCCGACATCCAAGTCACCGTCTGTGACCTCAACGAGGCCCGCATCGCCGCCTGGAACTCCGCCTCCCTCCCCGTCTACGAACCCGGCCTCAATGAAATCGTCCAACCCGCCCGCGGCCGAAACCTCTTCTTCACCACCAACGTCACCCAGGCCATCAAAGACGCCGACATCATCTTCGTCTCCGTCGGCACCCCAACCAAAACCTACGGCGCCGGCGCCGGACGCGCCGCCGACCTCCGCTTCATCGAACTCGCCGCCCGCACCATCGCCGAAGTCTCCGACGGCCCCAAAATCGTCGTCGAAAAATCCACCATCCCCGTCAAAACCGCCGAAGCCCTCAAAACCGTCCTCAGCGCCAACTCCCCCAACGGCAAATTCCAAATCCTCTCCAACCCCGAGTTCCTCGCCGAAGGCACCGCCATCGCCGACCTCGAAAACCCCGACCGCATCCTCATCGGCGGTGAAACCACCCCCGAAGGCCAAACCGCCATCGAAACCCTCGTCAGCATCTACGCCCGCTGGATCCCCCGCGATCGCATCCTCACCACCAACCTCTGGTCCTCCGAACTCTCCAAACTCGTCGCCAACGCCTTCCTCGCCCAGCGCATCTCCTCCATCAACGCCATCTCCGCCCTCTGCGAACGCAC
Organism: Verrucomicrobiaceae bacterium; assembly: GCA_029865835.1. Classification (GTDB taxonomy): domain Bacteria; phylum Verrucomicrobiota; class Verrucomicrobiia; order Verrucomicrobiales; family Verrucomicrobiaceae; genus JAGRPD01. Next base: position 41,694 of record JARXAL010000053.1, on the reverse strand, counting down.
CGGCGCCGACATCGACGAAGTCGCCCGCGCCATCGGCACCGACTCCCGCATCGGCCCCAAATTCCTCAAAGCCTCCGTCGGCTTCGGCGGCTCCTGCTTCCAAAAAGACGTCCTCAACCTCACCTACCTCTGCGAACACTTCGGCCTCCCCGAAGTCGCCACCTATTGGGATCAGGTCATCCAAATGAACGACTGGCAAAAAACCCGCTTCGCCCGCCACATCGTCCAAACCCTCTTCAACACCGTCTCCGGCAAAAAAATCGCCGTCCTCGGCTTCGCCTTCAAGAAAGACACCAACGACACCCGCGAATCCGCCGCCATCTACATCGTCCGCGACCTCCTCATGGAACAAGCCAACGTCGTCGTCCACGACCCCCAAGTCCCCCTCACCCAAATCCGCGAAGAACTCATCTACCTCGGCGTCCCCTCCGAAACCCTCGACCGCCAGCTCACCTTCTCCGCCGACCCCATCACCGCCGCCCACCAGGCCCACGGCATCGCCGTCCTCACCGAATGGGACCAGTTCCGCCACCTCGACTGGAAACAAATCCACGAACACATGTTCAAACCCGCCTTCCTATTTGACGGTCGCAATCTCCTCGACCACGAATCCCTTCGCACCCTCGGCTTCAACGTCTACGCCATCGGCAAATAATCTCACTCACTCCCAACCCCACACACCTCCCATGCGCATCCTCATCACCGGCGGAGCCGGATTCCTCGGCTCCCACCTCAGCGAACGCCTCCTCAACGAAGGCCACGAAGTCATCTGCCTCGACAACTTCTTCACCGGCAGAAAACGCAATATCGAGCACCTCCTCGACAACAAACGCTTCGAACTCATCCGCCACGACGTCTGCGACCCCTTCAAATTCGAGGTCGACCAGATCTACAACCTCGCCTGCCCAGCCTCCCCGCCGCACTACCAGTTCAACCCCATCAAAACCACCAAGACCTCCTTCCTCGGCGCCATGCACTGCCTCGGCCTCGCCAAGCGCACCGGCGCCCGCGTCTTCCAAGCCTCCACCTCCGAAGTCTACGGCGACCCCGAAGTCCATCCCCAACCCGAATCCTACAAAGGCAGCGTCAGCACCATCGGCATTCGCGCCTGCTATGACGAAGGCAAACGCGTCGCCGAAACCCTCTTCTTCGACTACCACCGCGAAAACGGCGTCGAAATTCGCGTCGTCCGCATCTTCAACACCTACGGCCCCCGCATGCTCCCCGACGACGGCCGAGTCGTCTCCAACTTCATCGTCCAAGCCCTCAAAGGCCAGGACCTCACCATCTACGGCGACGGCACCCAAACCCGCAGCTTCTGTTACGTCGACGACCTCATCGAAGGCTTCGTCCGCCTCATGAACCACCCCACCTGCACCGGCCCCGTCAACATCGGCAACCCCGGCGAATTCACCATGCTCGAACTCGCCGACCTCGTCCTCAAAAAAGTCGGCGGCCCCTCCAAAATCACCTTCCTCCCCCTCCCGGGCGACGACCCCAAACAACGCCGCCCCGACATCTCCCTCGCCCAACAAGAACTCGGCTGGAACCCCACCGTCCCCCTCTCAGACGGCCTCGACAAAGCCATCGCCTACTTCGCCACCGTCGTCGGCAAATAGCCCCCACTTCCCGCAGCGCTCCCCCGCAACACTCTCGGCGCGCCCCCCGGCACGCCGGCATCTCCTCGCATACCCGCATGAGACCCCACCACCTCCTCCTCGCCGCACTCACGCTCCTGCTCACCACCACCCTCCTCGCGGACACCCCGGGGAAATGGCAAAGCGCCTCCACACACACCCGCCACTCCCTCACCTACTCCATCAAAGCCACCCTCCTCGGTCAAACCACACCCATCGACCTCGTGTTCGGCTGTGACCCCACCTCAGACAAACAAAGCTCTGGCACCCTCGGCTTCGATCTCTCCATCAAAAACGTCTCCAAACTCAAGTCCTTCCCCTTCAACGACTTCGAAGGCCCGGACGCCGTCGCCGCCCCCGATGTCCGCCTCACCATCACCCGCCCCGGCAAACCCCCACTCACCTTCAAAACCTCCGCCAGCGGCTTCTACACCGAGGCCGATGTCTTCGTCTTCAGCGTCGCCGAAGTCAGCAAAAAAGCCAAAAGCACTCCCCGCTCCATCCTCAAAACCCTCGCTTCGGAACCCGCCGATTCCATCACCCTCACCATCACCGACCCTCGCAACCCCAAACACGCCCTCGAACTCTCAGTCCCCGTCACCAACAAACAAGCCGACTTCCAAACCGTCCTCACCGGCCTCAAATAACCCGCTACGGCTGCCCCCATTTTTGCCCATTCCGCGAACGATTCTCCCCCAGCCCACGTTTCATCACGCATCGCATGATGAAATCCCTGCTCCTCCTCACTCTCCTCGCCACCGCGGTTTCCACCACCGCCCAAGACCAGGCCAAACCCGCTCCCGCCTACGCCCCCACCGTTCCCAAACCCACCCTCACCGAAGTCCGCTACGGCACTCACGAACGCCACATCCTCGACTTCTGGAAAGCTGACTCCACCGCCCCCACTCCCCTCGCCTTCATCATCCACGGCGGCGGCTGGCAGGGCGGCGAAAAAGAGCGCGTCGACCGCTTTGTCGATCTCCCAGATTTATTGAAAGCCGGCGTCTCCGTCGTCGCCATCAACTACCGCTTCGTCAAAATGGCCGAAGCCGAAGGCATCCAACCCCCCGTCAAAGCCCCCCTCCACGACGCCGCCCGCGCCCTCCAATTCGTCCGCAGCAAAGCCGCCGAATGGAACCTCAACAAAAACCGCATCGGCGCCGCCGGCGGCTCAGCCGGCGCCTGCTCCAGCCTCTGGCTCGCTTTCCACAACGACCTCGCCGACCCCGCCAACGCCGATCCCGTCGCCCGCGAATCCTCCCGCCTCCAATGCGCCGCCGTCACCGGCGCCCAAACCACGCTCGATCCCCAACAAATGGTCGAGTGGACCCCCAACAGCAAATACGGCGCCCACGCCTTCGGCCTCAAAACCTTCCCCAAATTCCTCGCCGCTCGCGAAAAAATCCTCCCCTGGATCGCCGAATACTCCCCCTACGCCCTCGTCACCTCAGACGATCCCCCCGTCTACCTCACCTACAGCGCCCCGCCCGCCCTCGGCCAACCCCAAAAAGACCCCACCCACACCTCCAATTTCGGCCTCAAACTCCAGCAACACTGCAAAACCCTCGGCGTCCCCTGCGAACTCTTCTACCCCGACGCCCCCGACACCCAACACCCCACCCCCACCGCCTTCCTCATCACCACTCTCAAGAAGGACTGAACAACCTCAATCCTCCAGCAACCCCCGGTTCGGCCGCTGATACACCGCCTGCATCACCCCGATGTTCCGCGTCGCAAACGCCGCCTCACAATACTTCAAATAAAAGTTCCACTTCCGCCGGAATCGATCATCAAACCCCAAGGCCGCCACCTGCTCCCAGCGCCCGTTGAACTTGTCAAACCACCGCGCCAGCGTCCGCCCATAGTCGAGCCCGAAATCGTGCAGCCCCGCCATCGACAAATTCCCCGTCTTGTTGATCGCCTCATTCAACCGACCCACGCTCAGTAGCAGCGACCCCGGGAAAATGTGCTTCTGAATCCAGTCCACCCCCTTCTTCAGCGCCGCATACCGCGAGTCCGGCACCGTGATCGCCTGAAACGCCAGCAGCCCATCCGGCTTCAACACCTCATGGCACTTCGCAAAGTACGTCTCCAAAAACGCATCCCCCACCGCCTCCAGCATCTCGATCGACGCGATCTTGTCGAACTGCCCCGTCACATGCCGGTAATCCTGAAGCCGGATCTCCACCCGGTCGCTCAATCCCTCCCGCGCCACCCGCTCCGTCGCAAACTTGTGCTGCTCCACCGAAATCGTCACCGCCGTCACCCGGCACCCATGCTCCCGCGCCGCATGCGTGCAAAAGCCACCCCAGCCGCAGCCGATCTCCAACACATGATCCGTCGCCTTCAACTCCAGCTTCTGACAAAGCGCCTCATACTTCGCAAACTGCGCCGCCTCCAACGTCTGCTCCGAGTCCGCAAACAAGGCCGACGAATACGTCATCGTCTCATCCAGCCACAGGGTGTAAAACGCATTCCCCAAATCGTAGTGCTCAGAGATGTTCTTCCGGCTCGTCGTCACACTGTTCGGCCGCAAAAGGTGATGCGCCCGATTCACCAGCTTGAGCACATTCGTAAACGCCACCTTGCCCGATGATCCCCCATACTTCGGCGTCCTCGCAATGTTCTTGATGAAGAACGCAATCACCGCCGCAATGTCCGGCGTGTCCCAGTCCCCATCCACATAGGACTCCCCAAAACCCACGTTGCCATACATCGCGCACCGCCTGAAAAAGTCCCGGTCATTGATCCGCATCTCCGCCGTCACCGCCGCCTCAGGATTCCCCAAATGACAAACCGTGCCGTCCGGCATCGTCATCCGAAGCCCCCCATGCCGCATCTGCTTCAAACTCAGCATCACCAGCCTCTCATAAAACCCGGTGGACTGCGCCGGCACCACGGTTTCAATCACACCAGCAGATTCAGAGCATGCGGAAGAACTCATAGTTTTGGGGTCTGAATGGAAAAATGGGGGTTGAGAACGTCTGTTTGCAGATGCGGATTCGCCGATTTCCGATGCACCGGCAACTTCTTCAACCACAGCCGAAAAGCCTGCCAATGAATCAAGAAAATCACCTTCAAAGTAAGCAGGGGATACGTCAACGCACATTTTAAGAGATGCCCGTCGGAAAGCTCCTGGCGTTTTCCAGTCAATAAACTCACCAGCACCTTCTCCCCTCCCGCATCCAGATCATCCACCCCGATCCGCAATCCCTCATTCGGCTCCCGCAACTGAAAATCAAACTTCAAATCCAACTCCGAAAAGGGCGACACATAAAACGCCTTCGGCGTCACCAACCGCCATCCTCCACCAGCCCCCGCCTCCTTCACCACATAAAGCTTCTGTTCGCGAAACGTGTTCGTCACCTGCACCATCGCCGCCACCACTTGCCCATCCACCGCATACGCAAAGTAGAAAGTCACCGGGTTGAAAATGTACCCCAGCACCCTCGGAAACGCCAGCATCCTCACCGCCGCCACCCGCGAAACATCCACCCCCTCCTCCGCCATCTTCCCCATCACCCCCCGCTTCAAATCCTTCGCGCTCCCACCCAAATGATCCTCGTCACAAAACGAAAACAAATTGAACCGGTTCCGACTCAAAAAATGCAGTGACCGATCCCACTGCGGCAGCTCATCCAGATCCAGCCAAAGATAAAACACCCCATAGCGAAACCCATGCCGCTTCGGCGACAGCCGCTGGTGCATCACCGTGCATTCGTAAATGGCCGATTGCGCATTCATGCCCATGGATCTCGCCCGAGAATCAATTCACTCAGTTGCACGGCCGAACCAAAAGCGTCCTCATGAAACCCATACCGGAAGTAACTCCCGCAAAACTGCCTCCCAGTCCCCTCTCCCACCGCATTCAACTCCGGTAACCGCTTCTGCGCCTGAATCGCCGGCAAATCAAACAGCGGATGATCATAGTGAATCTCACGGATCACCTTCGACCGGTCCAATGACTTCGGTGCGTTGATCGACACAAAGTAATTCACCTTCTCCGATACCCCCTGCAGCCGGTTCATCCAGTAGTGCGTGCTCGTCACCGGCTCCTTTCCGCTTCCCTTCTCCACCAAATAATTCCACGACGCCCAGCACTTCTTCGTCACCGGCATGAACTGCTCATCCGTGTGCAACGTCGCCAGATTCGGCTGATACCGGAAGCAATCCAAAAGCTCCGCCTCCAATTCCGTCGCATCGCCCAGCAACGCCCGCGCCTCATCACCATGACACGCCAAAATCACCCGGTCAAAAGTCTCATCGCCCCCGCCCTTCGTGATCACCCGATGCCCACCTTCCACCCGCTCCACCCTCACCACCGCATCCTCCCTCCGAATCCGATCCGCAAACGGCACAATCAACCGCTTCACATACTCCCGCGATCCCCCATCCAGCGTCCACCACGGATGCCGCGTCCGCATCCCCAAAAACCCATGGTTGTACCAAAACCGCATCAACGTCGTTGCCGGAAACTGCAGCATCAACGAAGGCGGCGTCGACCACACGGCCGATCCCATCGGCACGATGTAAAGATCCAAAAAGTCCTGCCCGTAGCCCCGATACGCCGCATACTCTCCCAGCGTCATCTTCGCAAACTTCGGATCCTCCAGCGCCTCCACCGTCTCCTTGTTGAAGCGATTGATCTTCAGCAAAAACCGCCAGTAACGCACATTCACCACGTTCTTCCGCTGCCCAAAAAGCGTGTCCAGATCATGTCCGTTGTATTCGATCCCGCTCGCCTCATGCTTCACACTGAATGACATCGCCGTCGGCTTCGTCGGCACATCCAGTTCCCTGAACAACCGCGTCAGATGCGGATAAGTCACATGGTTGAACACCATGAACCCCGTATCCACCGGCAAATCACGACCCTCCTCCCGCACGGTCACCGTGTTGGAATGCCCGCCCACATGGGCGTTTTGCTCAAACAATGTCAGATCAAACTGATGCTGCAAAAAATGCGCGCACCCTAGCCCAGCGACGCCAGTGCCGACGATCGCTAACCTCGGTTTCATGCCTTCGTCTCCTCCTTGGCCTTACCAATCTCCGCATACACCGCCTTCGGCACCGGCCGCAAATCCCAGATCAACCCCGTCCACGACATCACCTTCAGGGCATAATAAGAGACATCAATCTCCCACCACATGAACCCCTGCCGCGCCGAAAACGCATACCGGTGGTGATTGTTGTGCCAGCCCTCTCCCAGCGTGATCAGCGCCAGCCAAAAATTGTTCCGGCTGTCATCATCCGTCTTGAACCGCCGACTCCCCAACACGTGCGCCATCGAATTGATGCAAAAAGTGCCGTGCAGCAAAAACACCGTGCTGATAAAGAATCCCCAAACGAACAACTGAAACCCGTTCGTCCCCAATCCCGGCGCCCATCGCTCCAACGCCGCACCCACCGCCCAAAGCACAATGCCATAAACGATCGGCACCACTTGGTCATGCCGGTTCAAAAACTTCAACTCAGGGAACGCCGCCAAATCCTTGATCCGACTGTAATCCGTCGGGAAATTCCGCTGGCTCGTGATCCATCCAATGTGCGACCACCAAAACCCAAACTGCTTCGGCGAGTGCACGTCCGGCTCCTCGTCCGAATGCTGGTGATGATGCCGATGCACCGACGCCCACCAAAGTGCCCCCCGCTGCATCGCCGTATTGCCCCACACCGCAAACAAAAACTGCCCCGCCCGGGATGTCCGAAACGTGCGATGCGAGAAATACCGATGATAAAACGCCGTGATCGCAAACATCCGAACCAAATAAAGCGCCACCGCCGCAAACACCGCGAACCAACTGAATCCCGCCCAAATCACCAAAAGACAGCCAACATGCAAAATGATGAAGGGCACCGTCCGCTTGATGTCCACCTTGTCAGGTCGCGCCCGCACCACCTCTTCCCCCTCCGGATGATAATCCGAATCCACCCACTGCTTCAGCATGAGACCAAAGTGACGACCAAAATCCCCGAGTCGGGTTAGAATGGATTTGCCTGCGGGAGAGTCTATTTCGTTCACTGTAAATAATGCGCCGACGAATCGGCATTGGATTCAATTGTTTATGCGTGCCGTCCGTAGCACCACCGAGGAAGACCCCCGTGCCACTTCGCGAGCACAAAAGCACTCTCGACACAGCCTCTAATACGGTTCTTACCCGCCCATGGTTCGAATCAACTGCGCCCCAGCGCAAATGTTTTCCAAGCCCTGCCCGCACTACCCATTCAGGTCCGCCGGCGCAAATCCAGCCGGCAAAAGCTCGCTCATTCCCATCGACACCAGCTCGCCCTGCGATAGAAAAATCACCCTCGACTCCGCCATCGCAAACTCCGCCAACACCTGCCGACACGCCCCGCACGGCGGAAACTCCAATCCCAACGCCACCACCGCCGCCCGCACCCACCGCATCCCCGCCCCCTCTTCCGCCACCGCACGCCCAACCGCCACCCGCTCCGCACACATCGTCAGCCCATATGACGCATTCTCCACATTGCACCCCAGGTAAATCCGCCCCGCTTCAGTCACCAACGCACACCCCACCTTCGCGCTGGAATAAGGGCTGTACGCCAACTCCGCCACCCCCCGGGCGCGATCCATCAACTCAATGTCCGTGATCATTAGTTAAGAAAAGTTAAATAATTTCCTCATTTTAACCGAGTAAAAACCCCAAAAGAATCCACTCAAACCTTGACCATCCGCCTTTCGAGCATTAAAACCCCATAATAACCCGGTTTTAATCTCCCGAATGGCCCGCCCGAGCAACAATTTCGAATCCCTCACCATGACGATCGCGGTCACCCCGCAGATCCGCATGTACCTCGAGGATCTCACGCTCAAAGGCACATACGGATGCAGCGCTGCCGAAGCAGCTCGAATGGTACTCAGCAAAGCCATTGATGATTTGGTCGACCGCGGGTCCCTCCAACGTCGTCAATTTGCGCTCAAAGACAACCAAGTCGTCGCCGTCGACGCCTGATTTCCGTCTTTTTTATGATTTCCCACACACACACACACCACACACCCCAAGCTCCCGCCCATGACTGCCTTAGTCGAAGAAGAAACCTATGAAGCCGATGTCTTCGGCACCCTCGCTCAAGTAGAACTCACCGACCTGGACGATTCCTGGCAAAGCGACACCCGACTGGGACTGCTCGCCTGGGAAATCTCCCGCTACGAACCCGACGTCGCCCGCCAACTCGTCGAAGCAGGCAAAAGAAAACTCGCTCTGGCCTAGCTCTGTCCCCGGTAAACGGCCGAGCGGCATGGCAGTGGCAAAACCATCTCCCGCCTGGGATTTGGGGAATCCCTTGACTCTACGGGTTCAGCCCGCATTGTTCTGACCCCTTTTCCCAAAAAACCATGGCTCAAGAAACCACCCTCATCCTCCTCAAGCCCGATTGCGTCGCCAAAGGCCTCAACGGCGAAGTCCTCAAACGTTTCGAAGCCGAAGGCTTCCGCGTTCGCGGCTGCAAAATGATGCAACTCACCGACGAACTGCTCAAAGAGCACTACTCCCACATCGCCGACAAACCCTTCTTCCCGGACGTCGCCGACTTCATGAAGAGCGCACCCGTCATCGCCGTCGCCCTCAGCGGAGAAAACATCATCTCCCATGTCCGCGACCTCCTCGGCCCCACCGACTCCAAAGCAGCCCCCAAAGGCACCATCCGCGGCGACTTCGGCGACGACAAAATGACCAACGTCGTCCACGCCTCCGACTCCCCCGAAGCCGCCGCAGTCGAACTCAAGCGCTTCTTCAAGGACGGCGAAATCTTCACCTACTAAGCCCACCTCAAACCTTCCCCCCAAAGGGCGTCCCACCGGACGCCCTTCTTTTTTGCCTCTTTGCCGACAAATGTCGTATTTTGTTCTTGTCAAATCTGACATTTGTCGGCATAACAGCGCCATGTCGACAAAAAAGCCGTCCCCTCTCTCCGCCGCTGAACAGGCCATCATGGACCATGTCTGGAAAAAACAGCCCGTCGGCCTCAATGATTTGCTGACCGATATCAACGAGGCGCGCCTCCAACCCCTCTCACGCGCCTCCCTGCAAACCCAGCTCACCCGGCTGGAATCCAAAGGCTGGTTACGTCGCGATGACTCCTCCCGGGCCCACCTCTACTCCGCCGCCATCGCTGAATCCCGCGGCCGAAAAAGTGTGCTCGGGGAACTCAAACAACGCCTCTTCGGCGGCAGCAGCCTCGCCCTCGTCCGCTGCCTCGTCGAAGACGGTGAGATCAGCGACTCCGAGCTCGCCGAGCTGAAGAAACTCGTCAACCAAGCCCATGCCAAACCCAAGCCATGAACGAAATCACCCTTCTCAACCTCGGATTTCAAGCGTTGGCGCTCTCCGCCCTCGGCTGGATCACCCTTCGCTCAGGGATCAAAGACGCCCGACACCGCGCATGGACCGCCCTGCTGGTGCTCTTCGCGACCGCCCTTCTGCCTCTCGCATTACTCGCCTTCCCCATTTCCTCCGCTCCTCCAGTTCAGTTCGAATCCTCCGCAAAGTCATCCCCTTCCTCCCTCAACTGGAAAATCCACCTGGACCCCACCCCAGTTCAAACCAATCCCAGCCTCTCAGGTGCCCCGTCGTCGGCCCTCATCTTCCCCGACTTTTCCTGGGCACGCCTCCTCACAGGTTTGTGGCTGACCATCTCTCTCGTGCTCGCGTCTCAACGCACCTTCCGCCTTTGGAAAACCTATCGCTGGCGGCAAACCCTCCGGCGACTCACAGACGAAGAATCTTTGACTCTGTCCACCCTAACCTCTCCAGAGAAACTCCGTGTCTCTGAAACCGGTCAAGGCCCCTGCCTCAGCGGCTGCTTTAATCCGCTCATCGTCGTTCCTGCCGAAGCCTTCCAGTCATGGACTCCGGAACGCTGGCGCTGGATGCTCGCCCACGAAGGCGAACACCGCCGCAGCGGCGACACCTGGATGAGCGAATGGCTCGGCCTTCTCACTGTCTGGCAATGGTGGAACCCGTTTGTTCATGCGCTCGTCTCTCAATGGGAACAAGCGCGCGAAGAAATCTGTGACGCCACCGCGTTATCAGGTCAATCCCATCACGCCACCGCCTACTCCAGCTTCCTGCTCGATTTGGTCGCAAACCACCGACAACCTCACCTCCAAACCCTTTCCATGGCAACCTCCCGCCCCGCCCGCCGCATGAGACGCCGACTCGAAGCTCTGCTCGAGCAGCGTCCCGTCGCCCCTCGCCTCCACCCTGCCTTCATCGCTGCCGCTCTGCTTCTCACCTCCCTCGCTGGCCTCACCGTCCGCACCTTGGGCGTGGAGCCGACCTCCCCGACGACCCCAAAAACAACCGGAGAACTCGAAACCCGGGCGTTTAAACTGCCTCCCAATTTCGACGGAGCCAACAACGCCAAAGACTGGCTGAGCAAACTCGGTGTCGTTTTCCCCGAAGGCTCCTCTGCCGTTTACAATCCCACCACAAGCCAGCTCGTCACCCGCAACACTTCGGACGCCTTGAACCAAACCGCAGAGGTGCTCAAGAAATGGCAGGCAGGAGTCGAGTTCGACGAAGTACAAGTTTACCTCACCACGAAATGGGTCGAAATGCCGGCCAATCCATCGCCAGATGACCCTCTGGCGCGTGAATTGACCCGCCTGGGTCCCCTCCTGACCGACTCTCAGCTTCAAGCCGTGATCCGCGCGTTGTCTCAAACGAAGGACGTCGACTTGCTCACCGCTCCCAGCGTCACCACCCGAGACGGCCAGCAAGCCACGGTCGAGGTCCTGCGCGAAGTTTATGTCTCACCTTCGGGGCGGGAGGACTTCGCCGGCATTCGCTGTGATTTAACCGCCACCATCCAAAAAACCGCCAACCGCCAAAACGGCCAAATCGAAGTGATGGCCTCCGCCGACATGGGCGTGGCCTTTCAGGATGGCAAGCGCCTGAAAGACTGGAAAGCCATGACCTCGTCATCGCTGAAAATTCTTCACCTCTACGCCACCAAAACCGCCACTCTGAACGATGGCGAAACCTTGCTAATCCCGATCGGAAATGCCGAACCAGATCGCCAAGTCATGCTCTTTGTCACCGCCGCCCTCATTCGGCCCACCGGCCAAAAACTCGCTCCAGGTCAGCTTCATCAATTGGCCTCCGCCGCCACCAATGCCCCACCCCATCAACCCGTGGCGGCAACCCCCAAGAAACCCATTCGAATCCTCGCCAAAATCCTGGAGGCAACCGAAGCAGAAGCCCTCAAAGCCATTCTACCAATGCCCCTAACTGACGCTTCACCCAACGCAGGTGCCCCGTCAGCCATCGCTCCAACCAATACCCTTCCACCTCCAGGCGCTCTCGCTATGGGTGGCGTGATGTCATCAGATCAATTCACCGCCTTGGTCAAAGACCTGAAACAAGATTCCCGTGTGCAAATCACCGATGTTCCTGTCGAACGCGTCATCACTGGAGAAGCCACCCTGGCCCGAATCAACGCCGAGCAAGTCCTCCAAGTCACCCCCACCATCGGCGCAGACGGACAAACCATCGACCTCAACCTTCACGTCCTGAAACAAGATGAAAAACCCGGCATGACCACCACCGTCACCATCTGGCCAGGACAAACGGTATTCCTCTCAGGCGTCATCGCCGTGGACGAATCCGGAAAGCCCACTCACTCCCGCGCCATCAGCATCACCGCCGAAATCGAATAAGTCACCAAAACCGAATCGCCACCGACCCATCGATCACACCACCTTAGCTCACTCCAAAACAAACTCTCCCTGCCCCTTCATCACCGCATCCAACGCCCGCCGATACGGACTCGGCATCGGCGTCTGAAAAAGATCCTCATACCGGATCAAACGCATCCCCTCCACCTCAGGCACCTCTTCCGGCGCCGCATGCACCCACAAAGTCACCCGATAGCGCGTGATCCCATACTTGCTCTTCAACAGCACCGGCGGCAACTCGCCACCCTCCGGCAACGCCGGCAATTTCCATAGCCCCGTTCGCCGCGTCCCCATCTCCTGCTGCAGCATCACCCCCTCAATCGTGCTCTGAAAAAAAACCCGCTCCGTCACATCCGTCAACACCATCCGGTTCGTCTTCACCGGCAAACTCGCCGGATCCACCGCCTGACAAAATCGCCGCACCGGACAGCTTTCACAATCCGGTTGCCCCGTCCGGCAAATCGTCTGCCCCAACTCCATCAGCGCCGAATTGAACGCCGCCGGATCACTCGCCGCCGCCACCAACTCCCGCGCACGACTCCACTGCATGGCAATCCCCTCCCGACTATCAATCGGCGTCGCATCATGAAACAACCGCGCCAAAACTCGGCTCACATTCCCATCCACAATTGGCTCCGGCAGCCCAAACGCAAAACTCGAAAGCGCCCCCGCCGTGTAAGGCCCAATGCCCGGCAAGGCCAAAATCAAAGCCGGATCCGCAGGCAAAACACCCCCATGCCTCTCCATCACCACCCTCGCCAACTTTTGCAAATTGCGCGCTCTCCGGTAATAACCCAAACCCTCCCACGCCTGCAAAACCACCTCCTCTGACGCCTCCGCTAGCGATTGAAAATCAGGAAACCGCTCCATCCACTTCGTGTAATAACCTCGATCCAACACCGTGCTGATCTGCGTCTGCTGCAGCATCACCTCCGAAACCAAAATCGCATACGGATCCCGCGTCCGACGCCACGGATAATCCTTCCCGCACTCAGCAAACCAAGCCTCCAAGGCAGCGGCTAAAGCGGCAGAATTGAGCGATGTCGAATGGGGCATGAGTCAAAAGCAGATTGCAGCGGCACCCTTCCGGTGGCTTCTCTGCACCCGAATGTCAAACCCCACCACCTACACCAAACCGCTTACGTCCCCGCAAGCCTCCAAGCTGCGCGATCTGTTGGAGGCGCGCGGCTGGCACTTCGAAACCAAACCCTACTGCCTCTACGCCGCCACCAAACCCGGCGTCAACATCGCCGTCTACGAAAAAGGACCCAAAATCGTCGTCCAAGGCAAGGAAACCAGCGACTTCGTCTCCTTCCTTCTCGAACCCGAAATCCTAGGCACCGCTGAACTTGGCTACGAGGAAGTCCTCGCCCCCGAAATGTTCGAACCCCACATCGGCGTCGATGAAAGCGGCAAAGGCGACTTCTTCGGCCCCCTCGTCATCGCCGGCGCCTACGTCGATGCCGATTCCGCCCGCGCCCTCCGCTCCGCAGGCGTCATGGACAGCAAACGAATCGGCAGCGACGCCCGCATCGAATCCCTCGCCAAAACCATCCGCGAAACCCCCGGCATCAAACACGAAGTCATCATCATCGCCCCAAAACGCTACAACGAGCTTTACGCCAAGTTCAGCAATCTCAACCGCCTCCTAGCCTGGGGCCACGCCAAAGTCATCGAAACCCTCCTCGAGCGCGTCCCCTCCTGCCCCCGCGCCCTCTCCGACCAATTCGCCAACCCCGCCGTCCTCCAAAAAGCCCTCCAGGAACGCGGCCGCCAAATCGAACTCGTCCAACGCACCAAAGCCGAAAGCGACCCCGCCGTCGCCGCCGCCTCCATCCTCGCTCGCGAAGCCTTCGTCCGCTGGCTCAAATCAGCCAGCGAACACTGGGGCCTCGACCTCGGCAAAGGCGTCTCCGCCCAGGTCAAAGCCACCGCCACCCACTTCGTCGCCCACAATGGCCGCGATTCATTGTCAGAAATCGCCAAACTCCATTTCAAAACCACCACCGAGATATAACCGGACCTTACGTATCTACGCCCAACCACTCTTCTTAATAAAAAGAGACCCTTCATGTAAGAATACGTTTGCAGAACCAAGGATGTGCGGTAACTCGAACACCATGGCAACCGTCACCAAAAAAGACATCGTAAACCGTCTGAGTGACAAACTCGGAATCACCCAGGCCCAATCAACGGCGGCCCTCGAGAACCTCATCGAGATCATCAGCTCCTCCCTCATGGAAGGCCACGACATCGCCCTCCGCACCTTCGGCACCTTCGAATTGAAACTCACCAAAGGCAAGCTTGGCCGCAACCCAACCCACCCCGAAATCGAAATGGAAATCCCCCCTCGCCACGTCATCCGCTTCAAGCCCGGTCGCGAGATGAAAGAACGCGTCGCCGCCCTGCCCCTCGACCTCAAGACCAAAGAGTAACTTCAGCCCAAAACTCGCCCAAGGGCGTACCTACTTAGCAGGTCACGCCCTCGCCCACGGCAGTTGAACAACGACGCCCCCTGCTCTATCGTCGCCCTCATGAAAGCCCTTCTCACGCCCAAACGATTGCTCCAGGCGCTTCTTCTCGTGATCGGCGTCATCGGCATCACCCTCGCCGTCCGCCAGAACCCCACCGCGCGTGAAGTCGTCAGAGACGCCTTCGCCGGCCTCTTCGGCTTCTTCACCACCCCGTTTATTCTCGAAGCCAGTATCGCCATCGGCGGCCTCATCGCCGTGGTCACCTACAACCAATGGCGGATCAACCGCGAAGGCGACGGCTGGGTCACTCTGTCAGATCCCGAACCGCCTCTCCCTACCCCTCCCCATTCGGCTCCCACCCCGCCCTCGCCCGACACCAACCACTCCCTCCAGTGATTCCTGTTCCACCTTGACGGCGCAGGGAGAATCGTGCGACACTCCAACCATCCCTCATGGCACGCGCCTCTAACGTCACTCTCTGTTCTTTCTGCGGTAAAAGCCATGCGGAGGTGCGCAAACTCATCGCCGGCCCCGGCGTCTACATCTGCGACAGCTGCATCAACGTCTGCAAAACCATCCTCGACAAAGAAGCCGCCACAGAGAGCGATATCTCCCCAGCCCTGTCCGTCCCAAAACCGGCCGATATCTCCGCCCTGCTCGACCAGCACGTGATCGGCCAAACCCACGCCAAAAAAGTCCTCAGCGTCGCCGTTCACAATCACTACAAGCGCATCGTCCACAGCCAGCAAATGCAGCAACGCTCCGGCTCCGGAAAACGCGGCACCTTGACCATGCCCACCGCTGAGGACGTCGAAATCGAAAAAAGCAACGTCCTCCTCATCGGCCCCACCGGCTGCGGCAAAACCCTCCTCGCCAAAACCCTCGCCCGCATCCTCAACGTCCCCTTCAGCATCGCCGACGCCACCACCCTCACCGAAGCCGGTTATGTCGGTGAAGACGTCGAAAACATCATCCTCCGCCTCCTCCAGGCCGCCGACTACGATGTCGCCCGCGCCGAAATCGGCATCATCTACATCGACGAAATCGACAAGATCGGCCGCAAAACCGAAAACGTCAGCATCACCCGCGACGTCTCTGGCGAAGGTGTCCAACAGGCTCTATTGAAGATCATCGAAGGCACCGTCTGCAACGTCCCTCCCCAAGGCGGTCGCAAACATCCCCAGCAGGAGTACATCCAGGTCAATACCGAGAACATCCTCTTCATCTGCGGCGGCGCCTACGTCGGTCTCGACAAAATCATGGAACGCCGCCGCGGCAAAACCGTCATGGGTTTCCTCGGCCACGAAACCAAACTCGAATCCCCCAGCAAAGGCATCGAACCCGAGGACCTGCTCTCCTTCGGCATGATCCCCGAATTCATCGGCCGCCTCCCCGTCATCTGCGCCCTCGAGGAACTCACCGAACCCGAACTCGTTCGCGTCCTGACCGAACCCAAAAACGCCTTGGTCAAACAATTCTCACGCCTCCTCGGAATGGAAGGCGTCGAACTCAACATCACCCGCGACGGCATGCTCGCCATGGCCAAAGAAGCCCGCACTCGCGGCACCGGCGCCCGCGGTCTCCGCAGCATTTTCGAACGCCTCATGCTCGATGTCATGTACGACGTCCCCAGCCGCAATGACGTTCGCGCCGTTAGCATCAACGAAGCCGTCGTCCGTGGCGACCGCCCACCCCTCATTCGCAAAAAACCCGACCGCAACGCCGCCTAACCCGCCTCCATCCTCCCAACCAACCACCATGACCTCCTCTTCCACCGCTCGCCGTGGCTTCCTCAAGCTCGCCCTCGGCACCGCCGCCGCCTCCCTCATCGCTCCCCGCGCCATCGCGCAAGCCGCTTCCAAAGACCCCCTCTTCAAAATCTCCCTCGCCGAGTGGTCCCTCAACAAGCGCATCCTCAAGCGCAAAGGCGCCGAACCTCTCGACCACCTCGACTTCTGCAAAACCGCCCGCTCCTTCGGCATCGACGGCGTCGAATACGTCAACCAAATGTTCTTCGACAAAGCTGAGGACAAAGCCTACCTCGCCGAAATGAAAAAGCGCCAGGATGACGAGGGCGTCAAAGGCCTCCTCATCATGGTCGACCGCGAAGGCAACCTCGGCGAACCCGACGAAGCCAAACGCGCCACCGCCGTCTCCAATCACCTCAAATGGCTCGACGCCGCCGCCTCCCTCGGCTGCCACAGCCTCCGCGTCAACGCTGCCAGCAACGCCAAACTCCCCTACGACGAGCAAATGAAACTCGCCGCCGACGGCCTCCACCGCCTCTGCCTCGAAGCCGATAAGCGCAACCTCTTCGTCGTCGTCGAAAACCACGGCGGCCTCTCCTCCAACGCCCTCTGGCTCACCAGCGTCATGAAAATGGCCGACCACCCACGCGTCGGTATCCTCCCCGACTTCGGTAACTTCTACACCAACCGCGAAACAGGCGAACTCTACAACCCCTACAAAGGCCTCCGCGAATTCATGCCCTGGGTCAAACAAGGCATGAGCGCCAAAGCCTACGACTGGGACACCGGCGCCGGCCCCTTCTTCACCGAAGACCGCCGCGAAGGACGCGAAATGACGCTCGACTTCGAACGCCTCCTCAAAATCGTCGTCGCCGCCGGCTACAACGGCTACATCGGCATCGAATACGAAGGCGACGCCCACACCGAAATGGACGGCATCGCCCGCACCAAACGCGCCCTCGAAGAAGTCCGCGCCAAGTTGTCTGCCTGAGTTCCTTCCCCGGATTCGCCAATGACCGTCAAAGGCATTCGCTACCTGCTCGCCGCAGCGATCCCCTTTGGCCCCGTGGCCTGCACCGTCAGCCCGGCTTCCAATCCCGCTGTCGCCCAGGCCAAGGTCGTTGGCATCGCCAGCAACATGCCCGCAGGACGCGCCAACAAGATCATCGTCGGAACCACCGTCTTCACCAATGAGTCCTCGGTCGTCTCCGTCCCAGGGCTCAACCTCGTCAACGGAATCGCAAGCCAGCTCCGCCCCGGCCTCTCGCTTCGCCAGATCCCCTTCCCTCCACAGAAAAAAGGCTTCGCCGGTGCCATGGCCGCCGCCTATTCCCCCATTCCAGCAAAAGTGCCCCCTCGCACCGACTGCGACCTCATCCTGCTCCTCGATGGCAGCACCCTCAACGCCAGCGGAGGCTACTACAACGCAGCCGCAGGTGCCTACATCCCGAGTTACTCCAATCGCCGTGGACTCTTCATGCAGGAAGGCTTCCTCCTCGGCGCAAAGGTGGATCGCTCCGCAGGCTGTGAGTTCACGGTGATCATCTTTGATGCGAAGACCGGATCGCGAATCGACTACGCTCTCATTTCAGAATTCGAAAAGGTACCGAAAGATCAATCCCTCCCGGCAGCCCTCCTCCGCACCGCCGCCAAAGCAGCAACACGCGCCGCCACTGCTGCAGGCATCAACTCTCGCTCGGCCGCTGGATCGAAAGCCAAGAAGGAACCCTCTTTGGCCGACGCAAATGCCCAATTCAAAGCCGACATCAAGGCCGCCAACAACGAGTTCGCAGACGACATGGCCCAAATCAAAGCCGACCTGAAAGCCAACCTCAAGACCTCCAGCAAAATGCTCGAATACAGCAAAAAAAGCTTCCGCAAATCCTTCGGCGTCAAAGACCCGCCACCCGCTCCAGCAGCATCACCCGAAACGACCGCCCCATGATCCCCGGGTGCGTCAAACTCTGAAACTGCCGCAGCAACGCCCCCACCTCGCCCATCGGCACCTTGCCCTCCAACGAGCGCAGCCAAGGCGCCGCCAACCGCGTCAAAAACCGCCCCTGGTCCTCATACGCCGTCACCCGAAACCCCGCAGCCGTCGCGGCTTCATGAACCACCGTGAAATTCACGTGGCACGTCAAATCCGAGTTCCCCAAATCCTCCAAAACTCGGTCATCCATCCGGTGCTCCCAATATCGCCTCAGCGTCCCCTCAGGCCGCTCCAGACTCCAATATTCCTCCGCATCCAACCCATAGTCCGCTAACCAAACAGCCCCCTGAAACCCACTCCGCCCCAACTGATCCACCCAGCCCTTCACCGCCACTTGCACCTCCGTCACAAACCCCTCCGGCAAATCCTCCGGCAAACGCTCCACCTCCGCCCTCAGTTCCTCATCTCGAATCGCCCTGTCCTCCCAAAAAATCGACGCTCCATCCCCCTCAAGCGCGACTCCACATTCCATCCATTGCCCCTCCCCCTTCACCACCCGCCGCACCGCAAAAGCATCCAACAACTCATTGCAAACCAGCAAACCATCCGTCCCCTCCAATTCCCCCACCCCATCGATCCACTTCACCTCCCCCCGCCAAACATCTCGGAGCGTGTCACCTTGCACCTCTCGATAGCCCACCTGCGGCTCAATCAAAACCACCTCCAGCAATGCCGCCAACTCCCCGCACCCCACTTGAATCTCACTCAAAATGTCAGCCATCAATTGCCCGTCATGCGCCGCCTGCTCCGCCAAAACCCATCGCCCCGGCTTGCCCGCTGCCTCCCACAACCGCACCGCCTGCTGCCCAATCAGCTTCCCATACAAAGGCCCCACGCTCACCGCCGTGTAAAAGTCACCCGTCCTTCCAATCCGCCGAGGCTTCCCCGAATAATAGCCATGACTTTGATCATAGAGCGCCTTCTCCATCACTTCTGACCATGGCAACCACCCGCCAGCCACTCTCAACCGCTCCCCAAGCCACGCCGGACATCCCTTCCCTCGCTTTTGGTGCGCGTTCGAGTCAAAGAATGTGGAATCCGGTGGCAAAAGAATCAGATCGGGCTAGGTTGGGTGCCGTTCCAGTCCTACGCGGCATTCGGACGGCGGCAAACATCGCGTTATGTTCCCGGACCATATCGAACTTGAAACCAAGAGCAACTGGCGTGGCAACCAGCGCTTCAAACCTCCCTTCTACAAGCGCGGCTGGTTCGGCGCTCTCATCGCCCTTTTCATCGTCGGTGGCATCGCCGCCTTCATCGTCGCCAGCCTCACCCTCGCTCCGCTCAAAGCCAAAGCCGAAACCTTCGACCTCAACGAACTCCGCAAACTCGAAGCCGCCAGCGTCATCTTCGATCGCAACGGCGAAGAACTCGCCAAGCTCTACATGCTCAACCGCACCCCCGTGCAGTTCAAAGAAGTCCCCCAGCACCTCGTCGACGCCCTCGTATCCCAGGAAGACTCCCGCTACTTCGGCCACAACGGCGTCGATTACCAGGGCATCGCACGCGCCATCTGGCTCAATTTCCTAGCCGGTCGTGACACCCAAGGCGCCAGCACCATCACCCAGCAACTCGCCCGCAACACCTTCAAACTCACCGAGAAAAACTACAAACGGAAACTCCTCGAAGCCATGACCGCCATGCGGATCGAGGAAAACTTCTCCAAATCCCAAATCCTCGAACTCTACCTCAACCGCATCTACTTCGGCGGCGGGTTCTACGGCATCCAGGCCGCCTGCAAAGGCTACTTCGGCAAAGACGTCAAAGACATCACCATCCCCGAGGCCGCCACCCTTTGCGGCCTCATCAAAAGCCCCAACAACATCCAACCCATCCGCCACCCCGAACGCGCCCTCAAAGAGCGCAACCAAGTGCTCGATCGCATGGTCACCGAAGGCTACCTCGGCTCCCAAAAGGCCGCCGAATTGAAGCGCCTGCCCATGATCACCGCGCCCCAAAATCCCAACGCCCACCTCAGCTACATCTTCGATGAAGTCCGCAAATTCATCGTCGATCAAGTCGGCGAAGACCGCGCCGCCGTCGGCGGTTTCCAAATCTTCACCAGCATCAACAAAAGCCTCCAAAAAAACGCCGAAGAAGCCGTCCACAAACGCCTCCTCCAGGTCGAAGAACGCGCCAACTACCCCCATCAAACCTTCACCCAGTATCGCGCCCTCACCGCCGACCACGCCCAAAAAATCAAAGCCGGCATCATCAAACCCACCGAACCCAAACCCACCGCCGAATACCTCCAAGGCGCCGCCCTCGTCATCGACAATGAATCCGGCGCCATCCTCGCCATGGTCGGCGGTCGCGACTTCCTCGACGGCCAGTTCAACCGCGCCCTCCATAGCCGCCGTCCCGCCGGCACCGCCTTCCTGCCCTTCGTCTACGCCGCCGCCTTCTCCACCCCCGATATCTTCCCCGGCACCCTCGTTGAGGACGCCCCCATCGACAACCGCCGCGTCATGGTCGGCGCCACCACCGGCATCCTCGGCGAGTGGGGTATCGAAGACTCCAAAACCTACAGCATGTCCACCATCAGCCTGCGCGAATCCCTCGTGCAATCCTGGAACGCTGCCACCGTTCGCCTGGGTGACTTGATCGGCAACAACCTCATCAAACTCCTTCCCGAAGCCCAACGCCAAAAAGCCATTCCCTGGACCACCGCCCTCGCCTCCATCCAGCAACTCTCCAAAAATGCCGGGATCAATTCCCCCCTCAAAGAGTACCCCTCCACCTTCCTCGGTGCCAGCGAAGTCAAACTCGACGAACTCTGCCTCGCCTACTCCACCTTCCCCAACGGCGGTGTCCGCCCCCCCAAACTCCATCTCGTCGAACGCATCACCGAGGGCGAAGACAAAGTCATCTTCCAAGTCGATCTCGAAAAACAGGGCCGCTCCACCGCCATGGACCCCATCGCCGCCTACCAAACTCACTCCTGCCTTGTCGATGCCCTCGAACGTGGCACCGGCAAAGCCGCCCGCGCCGAATTCGGCCTTGGCGACTTCCCCGTCGCTGGCAAAACCGGCACCTACGACGGCTTCAAAGACCTCTGGTTCATGGGCTACACCTCCGCCATCACCTGCGGCGTCTGGGTCGGCTTCGACAAACAAAAACCCATCTACGACGGCGCTTTCTCGAGCCGCATCGCCCTCCCCATCTGGTCTGACATCGTCAACACCACCATCGATTCCTACCCCCCAGCCGACATCCCCGTCCCCCCAGGCGTCGAACGCGTCGAACTCTGCAAAAAAAGCGGCATGAAAGCCACCGACTTCTGCTTCGATCGCGTCGCCCGCGACGACGGCCGCGAACAATCCGTCCGTTCCACCTACTTCGAATACGCCCGCCCAGGCACCCGCTTCGACCTCTACTGCACCGCCCATACCGGTGAAGGCGTCAACATGGACATCCTCGCCTTCAGCCGCATCGGTCTTGGCGGACGTCGTCAAGAAGCCGGTGGCTCCGGCCTCTTCAAAAACGTCGAACCCGTTCGTCTCCAAGGCCTCACCATCCTCGGCCAAGACCCCTACAACTCCGTCCAACCCCTCCCCCGCGCCGTGCTCGTTGACGAAGATGGCGGCGAAATCAAACGCGCCGAACCCGTCGAATCCCTCGAAGACGGCCCCCAGGAACTGCCCATCCGCCTGTCCCCACCGCCTCGCATCTTCATCGAGGACGACAAACCCAACTTCCCGACCGAGTCAGGCGCTCAATAACATCCCTCACCATGGAACTGGATCTCACAGGCCCTCACCGGGAGGACGCCTATCGCATCCTCTCCGGTCTCGTCACCCCGCGCCCCATCGCTCTTACCACCACCGTGGACGAGCATGGCCGCGTCAATGCCGCCCCCTTCAGCTTCTTCAACCTCCTCGGTGATAGCCCTCCCATCCTCGGCATCTGCCCCGGCGATCGCTCCCCCGGCGTCCCCAAAGACACCGCCCGCAACATCCGCCTCACCCAGGAATTTGTCGTCAACCTCGTCGACGAACCGCTCGCCGAAGCCATGAACCTCTGCGCCAGCTCCCTCCCTCCCGGCGAGGACGAAACCCGCATCGCCGGCCTCACCACCCTGCCCTCAACCCTCGTCAAACCGCCCCGTATCGCCGAGTCCCCCGTCAGCCTCGAGTGCAAAAACGTTGGCATCTTCGAGATCGGCGAAAACCGCCTCATCATCGGCGAAATCCTCCGCGTCCATGTCCGCGACGGCATCCTCAATCCCGAAACCTGGCTCGTTAACCCCGCCCACTACCGCCCCATCGGTCGCATGCAGGGCCCCAATTGGTATTGCCGAACCAACGACCAGTTCGAACTCAAACGCCCCAAGTAATCCTCCATGGTTCCCGATGACGCCATCGCTGAACGCATCCTCAGCCTCGTCAAACAACGCGGCCCAAATAAGTCCCTCTGCCCCTCCGAAGTCGCCCGCTCCCTCGCCCCCACCGACTGGCGCCCCCTCATGCCCGAAATCCGCCGCATCGCCCAGCAACTCAGCCAAAAGCAGCGGCTCAAAATCCTCCAGCGCGGGCAACCCATCTCACTTCCCGCCACCCTCGTCAGAGGCCCCATCCGGCTCGCCAGCCCGGACCATGACATAGATCAACCACCCCGCTAGCAACGTCACCGCCCCCCACATCAGCTCCTGCGGACGCCGCTGAACCAGATAAATCAGCATGTAACTCGTCGCCGCCGCAAACAACAAAGGCGGCACCGGATACAGCGGCACCTTGAACGGCCTCGCCACCTCCGGCCGCCGCCACCTCAGCCAAATCACCGCCACCACCGCCAGCAGCGATGACACCAGCAGCAGCGCCTCCACGTAGTTCAAAACCGCATCGAACGTGCCCGAAAAAAGCAGCAGCAAAGCCAACCCACCTTGCAGCAAAACCGCACCCACAGGTGCCCCATGCCGGTTCACTTTCGCCAGAAATCCCAGCCGCATCAAATCCTGCCCCAACCGCTGATGCACCCTCGATCCCGCCCAAGTCAAACCCGTCAGCATCGACAGCAACCCAAACGCAATCAACCCACCCATCCACGCCCCCCCACGCTCCCCGAAAATCGCCTTCGCCGCAGCCAGCGCCACCTCCGGTTCACTCCGCAACATCTCCCAGGGCGCCCTCACCAAAAACGCCGCATTCAACCCCACATACAGCACCATCACCAAAGCCGTCCCCCCCAGCAAAGCCAGCGGCACCGTCCTCTGCGGATCCCGCAATTCCCCCGCCACATACGCCGCCCCATTCCACCCCGTGTAAGCATACATCACATACACCAGCGACGTCGCAAACCCCCCGCTCAAGATCAAATCCCAATCCCCCGCCTTTGGCATCAATGACACACTCGCGACCACCTCACCTCCTCCCGCAGGCATCATCGCCCCCACCATGAACGCCACAATCAACGTCACCTTCAAAATCGTCAGCCCTCCCAAAAAACGCCCCACCGCCGATGTCGATCCCAGCATGATCAACGTCACCAACACCACCGCTCCACCCGCCAGCCAGATCGGCTCCACCGGCACTCCCAGCTTCGCCAAATAACGCCCAAACGCCATCGCCGCCAACGCGATCGGCGCCGCAAATCCCGCCACCAGCGACACCCAACCCGCCAAAAAGCCCGCCAGCGGATGATATGCCTCCCGCAGCAAATGATACTCCCCACCCGACCTGGGCCACATCGAAACCAGCTCCGCATAACACAACGCCCCGCAAAACGAAAGCACCCCGCCCACCGCCCACAACACCAAAATCGGAAACGCCGAAGGCAGCGCCTCCAACTGATACCCCAGCGAAGTAAAAACCCCCGTCCCAATCATGTTCGCCACCACCAGCGCCACCGCCGGCCCATGCCCAATGTCACCCTTCTTCATCTCCCAGCCTGCCCCACATCTCTCTTCCCTTCAAATCCCAATCTCCCCCTTTCAATCCTCACCCTCGCTCCACCGAATCTCCCTCCGCACACCCACCGAGTGAAAATGCGCCTCATCATCCAAAATGAAGCCCTTCTCATTCACCTTCATCCCTTCCTTCTCCAGCCGCTCCCTCTGCACCCGCGCCAATTCCACATCCATCTTCGGACTAATCCTCGCGTCCGCACCCACCACCCGATGCCACGGCAACCTCTCCGCTTCCTCCTCCGTCAATCGACTCATCACAAACGCCACATGCCGCGCCATCACATTCATGTGTACCGCGATTGACCCATACGTCGTGAACTTCCCCTCCAGCACCAACCCCACCAGCCGGATCACTTCGGCTCGGATCCGCTTGAACCTAGAAACGGGAATGGAAAGGGATGAAGATGGCGTCGTGCTTGGTTCCACAAGGCTTCCCGGTTCGCAGCGGTTGCATCGATAAGGTGATGCCACCCGAGAAGCGGGATGCCTTGTGGGGCCAATGACGGCGGCAGATTCGCCCTCGGCCATTTCCATTTTTAGGTTGAATGCAGGGGACGGCTTCTTCGACATCACTTCATCTTGCCTTCACCCCGCTCAATCTCAAGCAACCACTGCTTGATCTCCACCCCAAACGCAAACCCCGTCAAATCCCCATTCGCCCCGATCACCCGATGGCACGGCACAATCACACAAATCGGATTCGTCGCATTCGCACGCCCCACCGCCCGCGCGGAACTGCCCAACCCCTTCGCCAGCTCACCATAACTCCGCGTCTCCCCGATCGGGATCGCCCGCAGTGCCTGCCACACTCGAAGCTGAAAGGCAGACCCCTTCGGCGCCATCGCCACCTCAAAGTCACGCCGCCGTCCGCTAAAAAACGCTTCCAACTGCGCCACCACCGGCGCCAAAACCCGGTCCGCCTCCGAACCCTCGATCAATTCCACCCCCGACTCCAACCGCCTCGATAACGCCGCCACATCACCAAACGCCGTCGCCACCACCGCGCCCGTCGCATCACACGCCACCGCAAACGGCCCGGCAGATGTCGCTAGCTTACCAACCAGAAGCGAACGCGGAGAAGGAGAGGGTTTCATCGCGCCATCCTAATCGCCTCAAGGCTCCGCGTCGATCCCACTTTGTCCTCCCACCCCACTTCCCCTCCTTTTCACTGTCGCAGGTCCGCCTCTTCGTGCATGTTCCCACCATGTGGAAACAGCTCCTCGCCCTTTGGATCGCGGCCCAGCTCGCGCTGATCTCTTCCGCCCCTGCCCAATCCAGCCGCCCCAGCGATCCCTTCACTCCCGCCCAGGATGATCCCTTCGCCCAAATGGAAGTCCTCACCCGGGCCATGGAAATCATCCGCCAAAACTACGTCGAAGCCGACAAAGTCACCTATGGCGACCTCATCGAAGGCGCCCTCGAGGGCATGCTCCGCAAGCTCGATCCCCACTGCGAGTTCATGGGCCGTTCGCTCTTCGAGGACATGCAAAAAGAACAAACCGACACCTCCGAAGGCGTCGGCATCACCGTCGCTCTGCGCTCCGGCGTGCTCACCATCATCACCGTCCGCTCCGAAGGCCCCGCCGCCCGCGCAGGCGTCCTCGGCGGCGATCAAATCGTCCGCATCGATGACGTGTTGACCGACACCGTCGGCGTCGTCGAATGCGTCCAACTCCTCAAAGGCAATGCCGGTGACCCCCTCCGCCTCACCGTCCGCCGCCCCGGCACCCAGCAGTTCCTCGAATTCAAAATGATTCGTGAAACCTTCATCGAATCCTCCGTGCATGATCCCATGCTCCTGCACCCCAAACTCGCCGCCGGCCATCGCATCGGCTACGTCCGCATCTCCCAGTTCACCCAGCCCACCGTCAGAGACCTCAGTCAGGCCCTCGACAGCCTCGAAAAACAAGGCATGACCGCCCTCGTCCTCGACCTCCGCAACAACCCCGGCGGTCTGCTCGACGGCGCCGTCGGTGTCTGCGGCGAATTCCTCCCCGAATCCACCCTCGTCGTCACCACCGAAGGCCGCATCGCCTCCGACAATCCTCCCCCCTATCGCACCCCCAAACGCCCCGGCAAATCCCCCCGCCGTTACCCTATGGCTGTCCTTATCAACCACGGCAGTGCCAGCGCCGCCGAAATCGTCGCCGGTGCCCTCCAGGACCTCAAACGCGCCCTCGTCGTCGGCACCACCAGCTTCGGCAAAGGCTCCGTGCAAACCATCATGCCCCTTAACACCGGCGCCGCCATGCGCCTCACCACCGCCAAATACTACACACCCAGCCACCGCACCATCCACGAGCACGGCGTCGAACCCAACATCGTCTCCACCCTCTCCACCAAAGACGAACTCGAAATCAGCAAATGGCGCGCCTCCCACAGCACCGGCGAAGCCGCCGCCCTCGAACTCGCCTCCCTCGGCGACCGCCAACTCGAACGCGCCGTCGACGCCCTCAAAGGCGTCCTCGTCTACGCCGACTTCGCCAAAAACACCGCGCCCGCCCCGTCCCCACCCCCATCGAAGTCCACCCCAAAGCCCGCTCCCACCACGAAACCCGCAGGCAACCCACCCGCCTCACCCAAAAAGACCGCCCCCACACCGTCTAAAGCCGCCAAGCCAACCGCTCCCAGCCCCAAAAAGCCCGAGTAACTCCGGCCTAAGGGTTCGCAGATTTCCCGAAAAAGTCGCGTCGCTCTACCAGCTCGCGCCCAAATCCCAGCGCCCCGCCAGCGCCAGCAACTCCGGCCGCATCGGCCACTCATCCGGCCGCGCCTCCTGACCCTCGTGCCGCGCACTCGCGCCCTTCAGCGCCATGCAGCCCGTATTGTCGCCAATTGCCCGAATCGCCTCCACATCCTCCGCCGTCAGCGGATTCACCGCCGGAAGCGCCGCAATCTCCGCCAGCTTCGCATCAATCGACTTCGCCCCCTCACCCGCCTCCTGAATCAGCGTCGGCACCACACTCTTCACCGGCTCATTCGCCAGCGTCCACAGACACGCCAACTGAATCATCGTCAGCCCGTGCTTCTCCGCGATCGGCCGGATCTTCTCCAGCTTCTCATTCGCATGCTCCACCCAACCCGCCGGCCGATACGCCCGATGATCCCCATCACGGAACTTGTGGTTCGGCTTCACATCATCATGGAAAATCCCGCCGTAATCCACCACCCGCGCCAAAATATCCACCCCATGCTTCTTCGCCGCCGGCAGCACATGCTGACCCGGCCACGGCTCGAACGGATTCAAAATGATCATCGCCCAGTCCATCAAGGCCTCAAACCGCTCAAAACAATCGATCATGTCCAGCGTGAACCCGTTCGCCGGCCCCGGCGCAATCCCCAACCGATCCGCCAACCCACTCGTCTTCAACGCCGCCATCCCCTCCCACACCGCCTCACTCGTGTATCCAATCGTGTCCGGATTGTGCAGCAGCAGGCAATCAAACTTCGCCACCCCGCACCGCTCCAGCGACTTCTCCGTCGCCATCTTCAAATACTCCGCATACCCCTCAGGCCCGCGCAATTCCGGATCCGTAAACCGCGGATACCCCTTCGACCCCGCCCGCTGCCCCGTGTAAAAGTCATGCCCCACAATGCCCACCAGCGAGTACTCATCGCGCGGCAATCCCTTCAGCGCCTCCCCCAGCATCGCATCCGCCCGCCCGGACCCATAAACATCCGCTGTCACAAACGTCCGCACCCCCGCATCGAATGACTTGCCAATCATCGCCTGATAAGCCGCATCATCCAGCATCTCGCCAAAGTGCATGAATTTGCCACCGCTCCAGGTGCCGTAAGCCAATCGTGTCAGGTCCATGTTCAAAAATAGGTTGGTTAGTGAGCAAAGCATTACGCGCCTCACGCCCCCTTGCAATCGCAGAAACCCTTCCAGCACACACCTGCGCAAAATCCGCAGTCTCAGCACCCGCCCTTTTCCCCTTGCACCCGCCCCGCCATGGCGCTCTTTACCCGCCCCTTCATAACAGTCCCCGCCACGCCATGTCCACCGAATCCAAGAACAACACCGCCCTCATGGAGAAAATCGTCTCCCTCTGCAAACGCCGCGGCTTCATCTACCAAAGCAGCGAGATCTACGGCGGCTGCGGCGGCATCTGGGACTACGGCCCGCTCGGCGCCGAACTGAAGCGCAACCTCCGCGAAGCCTGGTGGAAAGCCATGACTCGCGAACGCGAGGACATCCTCGGCCTCGACGCCGGCATCCTCATGAACCCCGCCATCTGGAAAGCCAGCGGCCACGTCGAAACCTTCGCCGACCTCATGCGCGAATGTTCCCTCACCAACAAACGCGTCCGCGCTGATCATGTCGACCCCCAATCCGGCACGGTCCTCAAATACAGCGGTGCCCAATCCCCCACCGGCTGGCGTTGGGATCGCACCATCACCGCCCTCACCAAAAGCGGCGAACACATCGAAAGCTTCCGCAAACGCATCCGCGCTCTCATCGCCCAAAACGCCGGTGAATCCGCCGGCAAACCCGAAGAAATCGAACTCCTCAACGAAGAGAAAATCGACGTCGTCACCGACAGCGTCGACTTCCACCCTGAAACCGGCGGCATGCTCGGCGAGGCCCGCCCCTTCAACCTCATGTTGAAGACCTACCTCGGCCCCACCGCCACCGAGGCCGACGTCACCTACCTCCGCCCCGAAACCGCCCAGGCCATCTTCGCCCAGTTCAAGAACGTCTTCGACTCCTCCCGCGTGAAGGTCCCCTTCGGCATCTGCCAAATCGGCAAAGCCTTCCGCAACGAAGTCACACCCAAGAACTTCACCTTCCGCTCCCGCGAGTTCGAGCAAATGGAACTCGAATTCTTCATCAAACCCGACGAAGCCGTCCAGATCATCTCTGGCGAGGTCGCCACCTGGCATGAAGGCGCCGACCTCACCGAACCCAAACCCAACTGGGGCTGGGACATGTGGCACCGCTACTGGGTCCAGGAGCGCACCCGCTTCTATGAAGGCATCGGCCTCGGCAACGTACTCGAATACTACTGGCAAACCAACGACGACCTCGCCCACTACGCCCGCGCCTGCGTCGACATTCTCTGCGAGTTCCCCTTCGGCACCGAAGAACTCGAAGGCATCGCCGCCCGCAGCGACTTCGATCTCTCCCAGCACCAAAAGCACAGCACCAAGTCCCAGGAAGTCTTCGACGAGGAACTCAAAACAGCCGCCGCCCAGCTCAGCGACGAGCAAAAAGAAGCCCTCATCCAAAAACGCCTCGCCGCCGAAGCCGCCAAACCCAAAGGCAGCCCCATGCCGGAAGCCGACGTCCGCGCCTGGTTCGAGCGCCTCTTCAAAGGCAACTATGTCCCCCACGTCATCGAACCCTCCGCCGGCCTCGACCGCATGGCCCTCGCCGTCATCGCCAAAGCCTTCGACGAGTCGGAGAAGGTTGATGACAAAGGCAAAAAAGAGACCATCACCGTCCTCCGCTTCCACCCCCGCATCGCCCCCATCAAAGTCGGTGTTTTCCCCCTGTTGAAGAACAAACCCGAACTCGTCGCCAAAGCCCGCGAAGTGTATGCCCTGCTGAAAAAGCACATGAACTGCTTCTACGACGAGACCGCCTCCATCGGCCGCCGCTACGCCCGCCAGGACGAAGCCGGCACCCCCTTCGGCATCACCATCGACTTCGAAACCCTCGGCGAAAAAGGCCCCGAGTTGCTCGACACCGTAACCCTCCGCCACCGCGACGGCGGCGAACAAGAACGCATCAAAATCACCGACCTCCTCGGCAAGCTGCTGCCGCTAGTGTCATGATCCAAGCTTGAAGCTCAGCGGGCGTGAGATTAAAATCCGCCCATGAGCACCGCCCTCGAAATCGAAAAAGCCATCGAGACGCTCCCACCCGAGGAGCTCAGCAAACTGCGCGAGTGGTTCGCCGAGCGCGAGGCCACCCTCGCCGCCTCAGCCAGCATGTTCGAGCTTTACGACTCAGAAGAAGCGGAGGCTCAGCAATGGGAAGATTGACGGCTCTGCGCGGCGAGGTCTGGTTGGTCGATCTCGGTATGGCCCAAAAGACCCGCCCCGTCCTCGTCCTCAGCGTCGCTTACAAGGACGAAGAGCGAGCCTTGATCAGCTACGTAGCACGCACCACCAGCCTGCGAGGCACAGAATACGAAGTGCCTCACCAAGCCCCCAGATTCCTCCCCGGCGCCTTCGATGTTCAATCCATCGGAACCATGCCAGACGTCCAATTGATCCGCCGCCTTACCGTCTGCGACGCAGCGACGTTGGCTCAAGTCGAAGCCGCTCTCAAACGCTGGCTCTCGCTTCCATGATGCTGGTTGCCTCTCTCTCCAAACACCACGCCCAGCAGCACCCGAAATCAACCTCCCGTCCAATCTCCGTTTTCGCCACAGAAATGGTGGGTTGCAGTCCCTACAGGTAGCCGTTGCGCTACTTTCTCTGGGCTGCTCAAACAGGATCCCCTTGCCAGCAGAGCCACTCACCGTCACAGACGATTTCCCCCTTTCCCTCGTCAACTAGACAACGCTAGACTGCCCCGCCCATGTCCCTCACCGCAAAACAAGATACCCTCATCGAAGACCTCAACTTCCTCCCCGATCCCCAAGAGCGCCTCGCCGAAATCGTCCGCCGCGGCACCCGCCACGCCCTCCCTGACTCTCTCAAATCCCCCGACCGCCGCGTCCCAGGCTGCGTCTCCGGCGTCTGGGTCGAAAAATCCATCGACCCCATCTCCAGCCTCCCCGTCTTCCTCTGCGATGCCGATAGCCCTATGGTCAAAGGCCTCGCCGCCCTCCTCTGCGATCTCTACAGCCACGCCGACCCCACCGAAATCACCACCGAGGAACCCCGAGTCTGGGAAGCCTGCCAACTGCACAAAATGCTCTCCCCCACCCGCCTCAACGGCCTGCGCGCCCTCAGAGAGCGCATCGTGCAGCTCGCCCAAAGCTGATCACTTCTTCGGAATCCACTCGCTCAACGGCAGCACCGGTGCTGCTGGCACCTCCGCCCCCAGCGCAAACGCCACCGTGACCCGCTGATCCCCTGACGCCTCATTCAGTTTCACCTTCAGCACATTCACCCCCTTCAAAGAAGTCAACGGCGTCACCTGCTCCGGCGCTTCCTCACTCGTAAACGTCGCTCCTTCCGGCGAAAGAATCACCGCCGCCAGCGTCTGCTTGCCTTGCGTCAACAAAGCCTTCTTCCCATCCACCGCCACCGTCGCCCGCGTGTGCATCGACCACGTCAACGCCTGCGTCCCCTTGACCGAAAAATCATCCTGAATCACCGCATAAGTTTGCGCCCCACGCACCACCATCGCCCCGCGCTTATACTCCTTCGCTTCCTTCGAATACGCCCCCTTCAAGTCCACAATCGCCACGCCACGCTCAGGGGTCGAAACAAAACCCGCTATCGCCGCCTTCGCATCCAATGGCTGATTCTCTCCCGCACTCGTAATCACATTCTGCCCGCCCGATCCTTCCCGATAGTTGCCATAGCGCTTGACCCGGTCACTCGGCTTCTTCATCCCCGGTCCCCGATCCCCCTCCGCTCCCAGCTCGATCCCCCAGCGCGCCCCGCCCGCATCAAGAATAAAGGTCCCCAGATCCAGTTGGCTCAGAAGCTGGTTCGTATCCCCTCCCTTGATCCCCACATACATCGCGCTCTTGTCATTCCAAGCCGAACGCAAAGTCGCCACCTCAGCCCCGGTAAAAGCCGCATCCAGCGCTGCCGCCGTGCCATTGCCCGCCGCATGCGGATTGTGATAAAGCAACGAACCAGCAAGTCCAAAGTAAGCCGATTCCGTCCCCTGAGCCGGTCCCGCCACCACCGCCGGCAATCCAGGATTCCCGTGCACCCCGCTCAACCAACTTCCCACCCAAGGCGCCGAAAGCGTCACCCCGCCCGCATCCCCATAGTTGAAAAGTTGCCCCGCCGGATTCGTCAGAAAAACCCGCGCATCACCCGCACGCACAAACCCCTCCAGCAACGTGAATCCCAAGTCCCCGCCACTGCACGACTTCAAACTCTGAATCACCATGATCGCATAATCCAGCACCCGGTCACCATCATCCGGTCCATCCGGCCACACCCCGGACGGCGCAAACCGCAGCATCCCCTTGCCAAAAATCTTCGCCCCAGCCCCCG
Source organism: Verrucomicrobiaceae bacterium (assembly GCA_029865835.1). Classification (GTDB taxonomy): domain Bacteria; phylum Verrucomicrobiota; class Verrucomicrobiia; order Verrucomicrobiales; family Verrucomicrobiaceae; genus JAGRPD01. Next base: position 9,102 of record JARXAL010000053.1, on the reverse strand, counting down.
CCGCCTTCTTCGCCGTCGCCGCATCATCATCAGCCAAACATAGCGCCGCGATCAACAAAGCGCTCGCCGCCCCAAACTCTTCTTTTCCAGGAGGCAGATCCGCCATCGTCTTGTCAGCCTCAATCTTCTCCAAAAACGCCACCAACGGCCCCACCCCCTGATTCACAATGCACTCACGCGCCCGATCAATCTGCTGCTTGTTCAATCCCGCATGCAACCAGTCATACCCCAGGCAGGTCGCGATCAGGAAATCCGTCGTCACATGCGGTTGATCGGGATACCAATCCGCAAAACTCGACGCATCACAAAGCGCCGCCAACTCCCGCACCCCCCGATCCAACCACCGCGGGTCCTGCTGCGTGAAATGCAACGTCCCTAACTGCGCAATCCGAAACAACGCCTGCGACCCTGGCGTCGTTCGTCCCGTCTGCTCGCCAAAGATCCGCGTCAACTCTGGTGCCTCAAGCAGCTTCGTTCCAGATTCCTGAATCCGCCCCAACAAGGCCACCGCTGTCGGCTCGGTCTTGGCCAGATTCGCAACAAAATCCCAGCCTGCCTTCGCATGAATCAACCTCGGCCGAACCCTCGGCACCGTCCTCAGATACTCGGTCGCCGCAGGCACCTTGAACTTCGCCGCAGGAGTCACCGTTAAGGCCGGTCTCGCTGGAGCAGGCGCCCCTGTCGGAGCCGCTGCCACCGGCGCCGGAGCTGGCGCACCACTTGGGGCCGGCATCGGTGCCGTCCCAGCCGGTGCCGCCTGCATCTCCTGCCACTTCGCCTTCGCATAGGTCACATCCTCAGGACTCAAAAGCGCAATCGGCACACTCACCTCCGTGCCATCCTTCCGCCGCATCTTCACCGCCCCAGCCGCCGTATCAACCCCCACCATCTCAGCCTCAAGCGCCCGACCCGACTTGTCCTTCCACATCCGAAATTCCTGCCCCGGCAGATCATCTGCCGAACAAACAAAAACACCGAGCACACCGGCCAAAATCAACGAAGAGCGCTGCATAGAAAATTCAGGGTTGGAATTACCCTCCAAAACAACGGCTTTCACCGCCTAGGTCAAGCCTGGAAGCATGCCTCCGGCTTCAAATATCAGGACTCCGGCGCGGCCTCGATCCCCTCCAACCGTGTCGTCACACTCTGCCGAATCGGCAAATTCTTGCCCTCATGCACAATCACAAGGCTCCCCAGGAACATCGAAAGCGAAACCGCATGCCTCTCCAAATCAAAAAAGATGTGCCCCGAAATCGTCGAATCCCCCCCCAGCTTGATCGCCCGCTGATCCGCCTCTCCAGCTCCCTTCGCCGCCTGCGCCATACGCCCCTGAAAGGACACCTTCGCATGCTTCCTCGCATCGCGATCCAGGTTCTCCACATAATGACAGCTCATTTTCACGTCCATTTCCCCCGACTGCGGAAAGGTCATCTGCTCAATCGAGGTCCACTTGTCCCCCACCATCACCTCCGGCCTCGGCAGCACCATCTCCAACGACCTTCGGTAAAGCTCCGCCACTTGCCGGGCGTCCACCACCGCCAGCAGACTCGGTTCACTGTCCGGCGTCGCCGCCGGTTGGTCCACCGTCCCAAGTTCGACAAACCGATCCTCCGCTGAGTAAATCAAACTGAACCCCCGCCCCGAACTATCCGCCAGCATCTGCCTCAACGCCGGATCCGACTCACTAGGCTCCTCGGAATCATAAAGAAACGTCTTCCCCTCCGCCTGCATCCGCGCTCGCAACGTCACAAACCGTACGCTCAATTCCTTCGTTCCTGCCACCTTGCCAGGCCGCACCGTCACATCGGTCGTCTGAATCACCTGAAGCACCTGGTCCCCTTCCTTATCCAGCGCCTTCAACGACAGAATAGTCTCCGTCTCCGTTTGAAACAGATAGCGCTTCCCCAGCTCCCAACGCCATGCCAACCGCCTCGTGTTCTCATCTACCTTCCCCGCTTCCTGCGCCTTCAATGCCCCGATCCCGCTCACATTGAGGAGCAAAAAACACAGCATCTGAGACCATCGCAACGATTGAAATTCGGGCATCCCCATTGCTAAAAGACCCACCAGAAAATGCAACCCCAGGGAAACTTGATCCTCCCCCAATCAAAACTATCCAAAATAAATTTTGAAACTTGGCACGGTTGCCGCTTATTGAAGCAACACGCACTGCGTCCAGGGGTTATTTAGCAACCGCACTCCCTTGGTCGTTGCATTTTGCGGAAACACATCATAATTGCTCCAAGCCATGAAAAAAGTCGAAGCGATCATTAAACCCTTCAAATTGGAGGATGTTAAGGAGGCCCTCTCTGAAGTCGGAGTGGAAGGTATGACCGTCGTGGAAGTCAAAGGTTTTGGCCGTCAAAAAGGCCATACTGAGATCTACCGCGGCAGTGAATACACCGTGGACTTCCTCCCTAAAGTCAAAATTGAAGTGGTCGTCGATGACAGCCGCGCTGATGCCGTCGTTGACGCCATCGTCAAGGCCGCAAACACCGGTAAAATCGGTGATGGCAAAGTCTTCCTCAGCGACGTCATCGAAGCCGTCCGCATCCGCACGGGTGAGCGCGGGGCCGATGCCATCGCAGGCAGCTAATTGATTTCCCCCAAGACCTGAAGCCTTAATCCGACACCTGTCCACGGCCAGCCCGTAGACAGGTGTTTTTTTGTGCCCAGTCGCCTCCACCCACCTTCACCCACCCCTCTAATGGATTCCACTATGGCCCTGTTGCGGCCCCCCCGCATGCCAAGAACCGTATCCAACCCCAATATTCAAAACCATCGCCTCACCCTAATGTCGCCCTGTGTCCAACAACCTCAAACCACAGCGCGCCATGAATATCGAACTCAATCCCGTCACCACCCCTGCCACCGACAACACCCGTGCCCAAGCCGCCGGTCGCCGTCGATTCGTCCAAAATCTCGCAGATAGCGAGCTCTTCCAGCACTATCACCACGCCTTCCACACCTTGACCGGCCTGCCCCTCGGCCTCGAAGTCATTGCCGAAGGCGCCGAGTTCTCTGAAACTCAAACCACCACAGGCGTCGCCGGAGTCGTCGAAACCCTCGTCCCGGTTAAAATTGGCAAATCTCACCTCGCCGCCCTTCGCACCGGAGGTGTTCGCCTCCAACCCGCCACCGCCGACCATTTCGCCCCGGTCGCCAAAGCCCTCCTCGACGGCGACCACTCCGCCGCCGAGATCCGAGGTGCCAAAGTCCATTTCGAGCACGTCCCCATCATGGACCCCGTCCGCTATGAGGCCGCCATCGCCATCCTCACCTCCTTCTCCCTCCAACTCGGCGAGTCCGCCCACCGCCTCCTCTTCGCCCACGCCACCCACGAACCCGAACCCGTTCGCAACGCCAAAAACTTCATCCATCGTCACCTCGGCGAACAAATGAGCCTCGAAGCTGTCGCGACCGCCGTGAACGTCAGTCCCTTCCACTTCTGCAAGCTCTTTAAGCGCTCCACCGGCCTCACCTTCACCGACTTCGTCAACCGAGCCCGGGTCGAAAAAGCCAAGCGCATGCTCCTTCGCCCCGCCGCGCGCATCACCGAAATCGCCTACGACGTCGGCTTCCAAAGCCTCTCCCACTTCAATCGCAGCTTCCGCCGGATCGCTGACGAATCCCCAAGCGAGTTCCGTTCCCGCGCCAAGGCAGCCGCCTAACCTGATTCCATTAGCAGTTCAAACTGCCCTCCCCTTTACCGGCCCTGTTTGGTTGGTAAACAGCCCTGGAGATCGACACCTTGCGCGTTGTGTGTCGGCTCCAGGGTTCTTTTTGTCCACCAAACATCCGTCCCCGATGCAAGGCCGTCAAAATCACCGACGCATCCTCCCGCACCTGCGTGGCCCAATGTCTCACCAAATTGCACTTTCACCGTGCCAGACATCACCCCAAACGCTCGTTATGATGATCGGCCCGGCCCACTTGCATGAAACGCCTCCTCATTTTCTTATCCTCCCTCGCTGGAGCAACCCTCCACGCCGCCCAACCGCAGCCCCAAATCAGTTTCAACCGCGACGTCCGCCCCATCCTCTCTGAAAATTGCTTCGCCTGTCACGGCTTCGACCCCAAACACCGCCAGGCCGACCTCCGCCTCGACACCTTCGCCGGAGCCACCGAAGACCACGACGGCATTCGCGGCATCGTCCCTGGAGACCTCACCCAATCCGCCGCTTGGCAACGCATCATCAGCACCGACCCCGACGAGGTCATGCCTCCACCCAAATCCCACAAACCACCGCTCTCCCCCGCCCAACGCACCATCCTCAAAACCTGGATCGAGCAAGGCGCCAAATACGAGCGCCATTGGTCGTTCGAACCCCCAAAACCCTCCCCGGGCAGCAGCATCGACTCCTTCATTCAAGACCGCCTCGCCCAGGAAAAACTCTCCCCCTCCCCCGCTGCCTCACCCGCTACCCTCATCCGCCGCGTCTCCCTCGACCTCACCGGCCTCCCCCCGACCCCGGAAGAAGTCGCCGCCTTCCTCGCCGACCCCTCCGACCAAGCCTATTCCAAACTCGTCGACCGCCTCCTCCAAAGCCCCCACTACGGCGAGCGCTGGGGCCGCTGGTGGCTCGACCAAGCCCGCTACGCCGACAGCAACGGCTACTCCATCGACGCCCCCCGCCAAATCTGGAAATTCCGCGACTGGGTCATCGACGCCCTCAACGCCGACATGCCCTTCGATCAATTCACCATCGAACAACTCGCCGGCGACCTCCTCCCCAACGCATCCGAAAGCCAAAAAATCGCCACCGGCTTCCATCGCAACACCCAGATCAATCAGGAAGGCGGCATCGACAAAGAACAGTTCCGCATCGACAGCGTCTTCGATCGCGTCGCCACCACCGGCACCGTCTGGCTCGGCCTCTCCATCGGCTGCGCCCAATGCCACGACCACAAATTCGATCCCATCGAGCAAAAGGAATACTACCAGCTCTTCGCCTTCTTCAACAACCAGGACGAACCCACCCTCAAGATCTTCGATCAAAATCTGGATGTCCGCGAACTCACCCGGGAATTCAAACAGCTCGAAACCCAAATCAAAACCTTCATCCAAGACCACACCTCCGAACTCGACGCCTGGGAAGCCGGCCTCACCCCCGCCATCAAAAAAAGCCTCTCATCCTTCCTCACCAAAATCCTCGCCCTCCCCAAAAACAAACGCTCCTTCGCCCAAAACCAAAGCCTGTTCGCTGCCAGCGTCGGTGGCGTCGGAACCTTCCGCGAACTCAACGACCGCTACAAAGAAATCGATACCCTCTTGAACCAAGGCGTCACCACCCTGGTCATGAAGGAACTCCCCAAACCCCGCAAAACCACCGTCTTCATCAAAGGCGACTTCACCCGCCCCGCCGACGAAGTCACTCCCGGCACCCCCGGCGTCCTCCACCCCTTCAAGTCCACGCCCCTTCAACCCAACCGCCTCGATCTCGCCAAATGGATCGTCAGCCCTGAAAACCCCCTCACCGCACGCGTCATCGTCAACCGCATCTGGCAGCAATACTTCGGACGCGGCCTCGTCGAAACCGAAAACGACTTCGGCATGCAAGGCACCACCCCCTCTCACCCCGAACTCCTCGACTGGCTTGCCACCGAACTCCTCGCCAAAAAGTGGAGCCTCAAAGACATCCACCGCCTCATCGTCACCTCCAACACCTACCGCCAAAGCTCCTCAAACCGCCCCGACCTCCGGGAAAAAGACCCCGGCAACTACCTCCTCGCCCGCCAGTCCCGCCTCCGCCTCGACGCCGAAGTCGTGCGCGACGTCGCCCTCTCCGCTAGCGGCCTGCTCGCCCCTCAAATCGGCGGCCCCCCAGTCTACCCGCCCATCCCCGATGGCGTCATGGGCCAGGGCCAGGTCAAACGCACCTGGACCGTCAGCAAAGGCGCCGACAGATACCGCCGCGGCCTCTACACCTTCATCTACCGCGCCTCCCCACCCCCCACCCTCACCGTCTTCGACGCCCTGGAAGGCTTCACCACCTGCACCCGCCGCATCCGCAGTAACACCCCCCTCCAGGCCCTCACCCTCATGAACGACTCCGGCTTCTTCGAGTTCGCCACCGCTCTCGAAAAAATCATCCAATCAGAAAGCCTCGACGCCGCCTTCCGCCGCTGCACCTCACGCCCCCCTCATCCGGACGAACTCGCCATCCTCCAAAAACTCGATCCCCTCACCGCCGCTCGCACCCTCCTCAACCTCGACGAAACCGTCACCCGCGAATGACCTCCATGCACCCGCTCCAGCATCAAACCCGCCGCCACTTCTTCAGCCGTTGCTCCGTCGGCCTCGGCTCCATCGCTCTGTCATCCCTCATGGCAGCGCCCGCACCCAAAATGCGCAACCCCCTGGAGCCCAAAAAGACCCACTTCCCCGCCAAGGCCAAAAACGTCATCTTCCTCTTCATGGCCGGCGGCCCCTCCCAACTCGACCTCTTCGAACACAAACCTCAACTCACCAAACTCAACGGCAAACCCATCCCCGAAAGCTACACCGCCGGCAAGCGCTTCGCCTTCATGGACAGCAGCCATCGCAGCGACCTCCTCGCCTCCCGCCGCTCCTTCAAACAATACGGCCAATCCGGCGCCTGGGTCAGCGATCTCCTTCCCCACACCACCTCCATCGTCGACGACATCAGCATCGTCACCACCTGCAAAACCGACCTCTTCAATCACGCCCCCGCCAAACTCTACATGAACACCGGCAGCGGCCTCTTCGGCCGCCCCAGCATGGGCTCATGGGTCACCTACGGCCTCGGCAGCGAGTGCGAAGACCTCCCCGGCTTTGTCGTACTCCAAAGCGGCCCCCGCGGCCCTCGCGGCGGCTCCGTCCTCTGGGGTAGCGGCGTCCTGCCCACCACCTACCAGGGCGTCCCCCTCCGCAACCAGGGCGACCCCATCGTCAACCTCTCCACCCCCTCCCAAATCACCCCCACTCAGCAACGCCAAGTCGTCGACTCCGTTCGCGAACTGAACCTGAAACACCTCGTCGAAACCGGCGACGACGAAATCGCCACCCGCATCAATGCCTATGAAATGGCCTACCGCATGCAAACCAGTGCCCCAGAATTGATGGACACCAGTGACGAATCCCAGGCCACCCTCGACCTCTACGGCATCAAAGACCCCAAAGAAACCAGCTTCGCCCGCAACTGCCTCCTCGCCCGCCGACTCGTCGAACGCGGTGTCCGCTTCGTCCAGCTCTACGACACCAACTGGGACCACCACGGCGGCCCCACCGAAAACCTCGAGAAACACCTCCCCCCGAAATGCCTCGACATCGACCAAGCCTCCGCCGCCCTCGTCAAAGACCTCAAACAACGCGGCCTCCTAGATGACACCATCGTCATCTGGGGCGGCGAATTCGGCCGCACCCCCATGGGCGAAGTTCGTGAATCCACCGGCCGCAACCACCACATCGACGCCTTCACCATGTGGTTCGCCGGCGGCGGCTTCAAACGCGGCACCGTCTACGGTCAAACCGACGAATTCGGCTTCGGCCCCGTCGAAAACCCCGTCCACGTCCACGACATCCACGCCACCCTCCTCCACCAGCTCGGCCTCGACCACGAACGCCTCTCCGTCCGCTCCCAAGGCCTCGACTTCCGCCTCACCGGCGTCGACCCCGCCCACGTCGTGAAAGGCATCCTCGCGTAACCACCACAAAAAAAGCGGGCTCCAAAGAACCCGCTTCTCTCAAAACTCAGTCAGATTCGATCTCAGATCAAACCCGCTTCCTTCAGCGTCGCAAAAGCCCCATTCTTGTCCAGGGTCTTCAACGCACGAGCCGAAAGGCGAACATTCACAAACTTGCCCAACTCGGACACCCAGATGCGCTTGTCACGCAGGTTCGGGTGAATCTTCCGCTTCACACGCTTCGTGATGTGCTTACCGATACCACCTTCCTTCTTGGCTTTACCACTGCGATGGATCTTGTGGCCGACGGTGACTCCGACTCCGGTGATTTGACAAACTTTGGCCATAATGTTGAAAAGGTTGGGGGTGAAAAAGGGCCGGAAGAGTAACCACGCAGACCCCAACGTCAACAGGAAATGGCGTTTCCGCCCAGTTCGGCCTCCGAAAACCCAAACTCCACCGGCAAAGGCGCCTCCCAAACCAACCCCTCCGCCCCCTCCCCTCCCGCCACCTCCAGCGTCTTCGAATGCAGCAACTGCCTCGGAAAATGCAGCCTCCCCGCCAACTCCGGCGTCCACCCACTCTCAATAAAATCCAAATACCCGCTCCCATCCCCATTGTAAATCTTGTCCCCCACCACCGGATGCCCCAAATGCGCCAAATGCACCCGAATCTGATGCATCCGCCCCGTCTTCGGCCGCGCCTCCACCAGCGCCACCCGCCCAAACGCCCGCTCCCCCCGCGCCAGCACCCGGAACCCCGTCTCACACGGCGTCCCATCCTCATGCACCCGCTGCCGCACCCAAATCGCCGACTCCTCCACCTCCCCCGCCCGCAAAATCGGCGCCACCACCTCCATCGCCTCCCACTCCGGCCACCCATGCACCAGCGCCACATACCCCTTGCTCACCTGCCTCCGTTGCATCGCCAGCCCAAACCGCCGCGCCGCCTTCGCATGCTTCGCCACCAACACCACCCCGCTCGTCTCACGATCTAACCGATTGATGATCGAGATCTGCCCCCCGTTCGCCATTTCGTAGGACAGCAAATCCTTCAAACCATCCCACAGCGTCGGCACCCCGTCCGGTGTGCTCGGATGGATCTTCAACGGCGCTGGCTTGTTCACCACAATGTAGTCCTCCGTCTCATCCAGCACCGTGAAACGCGTGTTGTTGGCAATCCCGGACATACCCAATCACCAAAACAAGGCGTCCACCACGACCACCCCGTTCATCATCACACTCACCCCCATCCCCGCCACCAGTCCCACTCCCGTCCCCAGCAAAGTCCCCCACGTCGACTTCGCCGCCGGCTTCAACTCCATCTTCGCAAACAGCATCTCAAACGCAAACCCACCCACCAGCGGCCCCAGAATCAACCCCGGCAATCCCAAAAACAACCCCACCAGCCCTCCCACAAACACTCCCGCCACCCCCCATCGACTCGCCCCAAACC
>JARXAL010000011.1 GCA_029865835.1 Verrucomicrobiaceae bacterium | reverse complement strand
GGGGGGCGGCGCCGAAGGGGCTTGGCGAGGTTGGAGGTGATTCAGCGGGCAGGCTGAAGGGATTGGCAGCGGCAGGAAGGGGTTCGGGGGCCGCCGCGAAGGGGTTGAGGGGCTCGACTTTGGGGCTGGGTTCGGCGGGTGCGACGGTGAAGGGGTTGGCGAGGGCTGGGGGAGCCTCGGCTGGGACGGCAAAAGGAGAGGGGGCTTCGGACTCGGAGGGAGGAGCGGCAGGGGTGACCCGCATGGGGGTGACCATGGTTGGGGTGGCTGTTACTGCAGGGGATGCGGCGGCGGCCGCGGGTTTCATGGTGGTGGAGGCGGCAGGGGAGAAGTGACTGAGTGAAACGTCAATTTGATGTCCGCGTCGGGCGGAGTTCAGAACGTTGCGGAAACCGATGTCGGTGATGGCGTCAACAATGGTGCCCAGATCGAGGCTGGGTGCGGGCATTTCCTGGAGTTCGGCGATGATGCCACCGTTGAATTGGGCACTGATCCAGGAAGGGACCATGCCCGGGTCGAATCCGAGGGCGTCGGCGCTTTGGCCTTGGAGCAGGGCAGCGACGGAAGCGGTGGCGGCACCGGTGAGTTTACCGGGTCCTGGTGCGGAAGGAGCGGGGAAGGGAGCGGCTGAGGGGATGGACTGAAGGAGGGATGGTGCGGCTTCCTTTTCGGGTTCAGGGGGAGCACTGAAGGCAGCGAAAGGTGAGGGAGGGGCCGAGGTGGCGGGCTCTGGGGCAGCGGGGGAGCTTGCGAAGGGAGATTCGGGGGCCGAACTGAACAGAGAGGGGATGGCGGCAGGCGCGGAAGGGACGGAGAAAGGAGAGCTGGGAGCTGGCATGACGCCGAAGGGAGACGGGGGAGGGCTTGCGGGGGCAGGGGCTGAGGCAGCGAGGTCCAAGAAGGGTGTTGGAGGGAGCGAGCTGGCAGGGGGTTGTGAGGGGTCGCGCCGAGGAGGGAGGACGGTCGAGGCCAGGGGGGAGGATGGAGCGGGTTCCGCGATGGAGAAGGCGGGAGGTGGGGAGGGCGGCTCTGGCTGGATGAGGCTTTGGAAAGGGGAAGGTGCGGCGGATGGCGTTGAGGGAGCGGCACTAAACAGGGAGATGAAGGGGCTTGCTGGAGCGGCTTCGGGCTGAGGTGCAGCGGGCATGGCTCCGGAAATGAGGGCGGGCAGCTTGGCAGCGGGCAAGCGGACCATGCGGGTATCGTCCGGGGAGACGGGGGTTTGGAAGATGCCGGGGCAGACGCGATAGACTTCGAACAGGGGAACGGCGAGTTGGCCGGAGGAGAGGGCGTGGCTGAGGATCTGAGGGGAGATCTGGACGGGCTGGTCTTGAGGGATGGCCGTGGCACGGGCCATTTCCTGTGGGATTTGGGGGAGCACGTCAGCAACGGTTAGGGCGACATTTGCGGATGCTGAAGGAGAGGAGAAGGGGGATTGACCGGCGTCGAAAGCGAGGGGTTCGCTGTTGCTATCATCATTGCCGAGGGTTCGGAACAGGGGGCCGCCGAAAGGAGGTGGCGCAGGCGGGAATCCACTCGGGGTCATAGCGGTAGGGGGCTGCTGGGGGCTGTTGATGTGAGTTGGGGCGGCATTGAGAGGGGGAGCAGCATGAAGCGCGCCGACATTTTGCGGTTCGCTTTTATTGAACATGCTGCGGAGGGAGAAACTCATGAGAAATGCCGGGTTAAAGACTCCAATCGAGGCACTAAATGGAACTACTTACCAGAATCTATAGAATTAATTGTAAATATCCAGCACAATTATTTAGTGATGTTAAATATTCACTAAGTCTTATTCAACTGAATTCTTTCCGAGTTGTCTCATTTTGGTTCGGCGGACGAAAGGCGGCCGGGGACGAATCGGCGAAATTGGGATTGCAGGCGGTTGAGGGTCCCTGTGACGGCTCGAGAACATTTGGTTTCATTGGTGGATGAAATGTTGGATCCTGTGAGGCCGAAAATGAGAGGGGCTTGCTGACTTTATGGGGTGTCATCGGGCCAGGAATGGCCCGAGTACGTGGTTTGACTAGAGTTTCAATGCGCTAAAGGGGGGTGGACAAAGTCGGGAGAATGTGACAGCGTTTTGAGCGGTGGTTGATGCGTTTCAGAGTTGAAGCGCGTTTCCTGCCGCACTATCCTGACTGCGCGCTGTGCCCACCTTCCCTTCAGCCCCAATTATTGAGGTCGATGACGCTGACTGGACCCCCGAGTTTGGAGGTCAGTTTGTGGCGGCGTTTCGTTGCATGCAGTTGTCGCGGCAGGTGGAGGAGAAGTTGGGGAGTTTGTATCGATCCGGGGGACGGATTGTGGGAGGGGTTTATCTTGGGAAGGGGCAGGAGGCGTTTAGTGCGGCGCTGGGGGTGCAATTGGTGGGAGGGAGGGATGTGTATGGGCCGTTGATTCGGGACCAGGCGGGAAGGATTGCTTTTGGGGAGCCGTTGTTGGATTGTTTTCGGACGTATTTGGGAACCGCGACGGGGCCGATGAGGGGTCGGGATGGGAACATTCACCGGGGGCGGCCGAAGGAGGGGATGCTGGCGATGATCAGTCACCTGGGAGCGCTGGTGTCGGTGGTGACCGGAGTGTTGTTTGCGCGTCGGTTGAGGGGGAGCCTGGGGGACACCGTGGGGGCGACGTCGATTGGGGATGGGGGGACGTCGACCGGGGCGTTTCATGAGGGGATGAATTTGGCGGCGGTGGAGAAGCTGCCGTTGATTGTGAGTGTGGCGAACAATCAGTTTGCGTATTCGACACCGAACAGCCGGCAGTTTGCCTGTGAGGATTTGTTGTCGAGGGCGGAGGGTTACGGGGTGCGAGGGTGGTCGGTGGCAGGGACGGATTTGGCATCGTGTTTGAAGGGGTTTCGGGCGGCGGTGGCGGCGGCGAGGAGTGGGAGTGGCCCGCAGATGGTGGTGGGGCGGATGTTGCGGTTGGGGGGGCACGGGGAGCATGATGATGCGTCGTATGTGCCAGAGGAGGCGCGGTTTTCGCATTTGGGGCAGGATTGTTTGATGGTGGCTGAGAAGACATTGGCGGCGCGGGGGTTGGCGAGTGCCGAGGTGGTGAAGGGTTGGGAGCAAGAGGGACGAAAACTGATTGATGCGGCGATTGCGCAGGCGGGGCGTGAGCCATTGCCAGATCCGTATCGGGAACGCTGGGATGCCTTGTCGACATCTCATTTGGTGGAGGGGCGATCTGAATAAATGAGTCTGACTTATCTTGAGGCGATCCGTGAGGCGCAGTATGAGGCGTTGAGGCAGAATGCGGATGTGTTTCTGTATGGGCAGGACATCGGGGCGTTTGGCGGAGCGTTTAAGGCGACGAAGGGATTGGCGAGGGAGTTTCCTGGGCGCGTTTTTGATTCGCCGATCAGTGAGGATGCGATGGTTGGGTTGGCAGTGGGGGCGGCGATCGAGGGAGCGAGGCCGATTTTGGAGATGCAGTTTGCGGATTTTTCGTCGGTGGGATTCAACCAGATTGTGAATCAGGCGGGGACGCAGTATTGGCGGACGGATGTGCCGTGTCCGATCACGATTCGGTTGCCGTCTGGAGGAACGCCGGGGAGCGGGCCGTTTCACAGTCAGTCGATGGAGTCGATTTATGCGCACTATCCGGGGCTGGTGATCGTGACGCCGGCGACGGTGGAGGATGCTTATTGGATGCTGCTGGACAGTGTGGAGCTGAATGATCCGGTGATGTTCTGCGAGCACAAGTTTTTGTATTACCACCTGAAGGCGGACTCGCTGGGGGAGCGTTCGCTGCCGATTGGGAAGGCGCGGATTGCGAGGCCGGGGAGGCATGCGACGGTGGTGACTTACAGTGCGATGCTGCATGAAGCGTTGAAGTCGGCAGAGGAACTTCAATTGGATGGGTATCAGATTGAGGTGGTGGATTTGCGGAGTGTGAAGCCGATGGACACGGATACGATTTTGGCGTCGGTGGCGCGGACGGGGAGGCTTTTGGCGGTGGGTGAGTCGTTTCCCTGGGGAGGGGTGACGGCGGAGATTGTGGCGCGGGTTTCAGCGGAGGCGTTTCATTTGCTGGATGCGCCGCCGATGCGATTGAATTCGAAGGATACGCCGATCCCGTATCATCCCAATCTTTGGAAATCCCACCGTCCGACGGTGACAACCATCTCTGATGCCGTGCGTCGTTTGTTGCGGTATTGACAACCGCGTGACGTGACTGGACCACTTTGCTCTCATGCCCACTATTCCGATACTGATGCCCCAACTTGGCGAGTCGATTGCCGAGGCGACTGTGGTGCGCATTTTGATTGAACCTGGACAGACGATGGAGGCTGGGGCGGATTTGTTTGAGGTGGAGACGAACAAGGCGACGATGACGGTGGGAGCGCCGTGCGCGGGGGTGGTGAGTCAGTTGGTTTGCCAAGTGAATTCGAGTTATGCGGTGGGGGCGTGTTTGGGGTCGCTGGAGGTGTCTGAGGAGGATGCGAATGCGATGGGATTTCGTGATGACATGCCGCCGCTGACGAATGTGCCGACGAGTTCGGACACGATCAGTTCGGGGGATGTGGTGCATTTTCAGTTCAATGAGGAAGATGCGATTCTAGATCGGCAACCGACGGTGGAGCCGGTGGTGGGAGGTTTGCCGGTGCCGGCGGGTGCGACGGGGGCGTCGTATATTTCGCCGAGGTTGCGGGCGCGGATGTTGGAGTTGGGTTTGAATGCGTCAGATTTGGCGGGGGTGGCGGGGACGGGTGCGGGTGGGCGGGTGACGGTGGAAGATTTTGAGATTTTCCTGCGGGGGATCGAGCAACATCGGATGACGCCGGCGTCGCCGATGCGGATTGCAGTGGCGGATTCGATGCGGCGGAGTTGGACGCGGCCGTTGGCGACGGTGGGGAGTCCTGTGATCATGGATGCGCTGCTGGCGCACCGGAAGGCGGCGAATCCGAAGCCGGGTCCGGCGTTGTATGCGATTCGGGCGCTGGCGCTGGCGTTGGCGGAGAACACGGCGGTGGCGGGTCGGTTGATTGGGAGCCGGATTGTGCATCCGCGGGCGATTGACATTGGGTTTGCGGTGGAGGTGGATGACGGGGTTTTGGTGCCTGTGCTGCGGGAGGTGGACAAGACGCCGCTGTCGCAAATGGTGGCGAATTACAACAAGCTGGTGGAGCAGGCCAGGACGCGGAGGTTGTCGGCGGATTCGAGTCGGCCGGGGATCGCGACGGTGACGAATTTTGGGACGTTTGGGATTGTGTGGGCGACGCCGATTCCGTTGCCGGAGCAGAACTTGGTGCTGGGATTAGGGGCGGGGCGGAAGTCACCGTTTTGGAGTGACGAGGTGAAGCAGTTTGTGCCGATGGTGGAGGCGGAATTGACGTTGAGTTTTGATCACCGGGTGCTGGATGGCGGGGGAGCGGGGCGGTTGCTGGCGAGGGTGGCGGAGTTGCTGCAGAAGCCGGAGTTGCTGTGAAGTTTGCCCTGGGTGGATGCAAGGGCGGAAAGGTGGAAGGGTGGTGGAACGTGAGGTGAATAGCGGATTGGCTATGCCCTTTTTAGTCGCTGCCTTCGGGGAGGACGTCGACGGCGACTTGGAGGGATTGTTCTCCGGAGCCGATGGTGACGCCGCGGAGGGGGCTGACGTCGGCGAAGTCGCGGCCCCAGGCGACGGTTACGTAGCGGTCGCTGGGGAGGACGTTGTTGGTGGGGTCGGCGTCGATCCAGCCGAATTGTTCACCGCAGAAGACGGAGACCCAGGCGTGGGAGGCGTCGGCGCCGATGAGGCGTTCCTGGCCGGGAGGGGGTCGGGTTTCGAGATAACCGCTGACGTAGCGGGCGGGGAGGCCGAGGGAGCGCAGGCAGGCGATCATGACCTGGGCGAAGTCCTGGCAGACGCCGCGGCGTTGTTCGAGGACTTTGGTGACGGGGGTGGCGATATCGGTGGCTTTGGGATCGAAGAGGAAGTCTTGATTGATGCGGCGGTTGAGGTCGGAGACGCCGTCGAGGATGGGGCGGCCGGCGGGGAAGGAGGGGCGGGCGTAGTCGGCGAAGGCGGGGCCTGTGGGGACGAGGGAGGAGGGGTAGGCGAGTTCGGAGGCTGAGAAGATGCTTTGTTTGAGCGAGGTGGCGCAGGAGTCGCGCAGGCTTTCCCAGGTGGGGGTGCGGAGGGGGTCGACGGGATCGGGATTGTTGACTTCGACGAGGCTGCGGGAGATGACTTCCAACTTGGAGTGGGCGCCGGCGATTTCGAAGTAGAGGGTGGTGTTGCCGAAGTAGTCCATGCGCGTTGCGCGTTCGACGGGTTCGGGGCGGATGTGGATTTCATGCCAGGGGCACTCCTGGCCTGGGAGGGCTCTGGGGGCCAGACGTGCCAGGTAATGGCAGACGGTGACGGGGCTCTCGTAGGTGTAGGTGGTGCGGTGGATGATGCGGTAGCGCACGGTCGGATGGGGGTGGTGCGTGGGAGCGCCAGAGTAGCAGTGAGCAGGGGTCATGCCAAGGCGGGCGGGCCGGGCTTGGCATGACCGTTAGGGCCAGTTGAGGAGGAGGAGGGGGCGGTTTGAGTTAGCGAACAGGGCCTTCTTTGGAGGCGATGTAGGCTTTGGCTTCGGCGGGGGAGATGAAGCCGTCAGCGTTGGTGTCCGCTTCTTTCATGATGTCACCCCAGCCTTTGTTGGCGCGACCCCAGGCGAAGGCTTCTGCGAGGGAGACGAAGCCGTCTTTGTTGGTGTCACGCTTGTTGAACATGGCGCGCTGTTCGGCGTCGTTGTCTGGCCACCATTCGGTGGGGGAGAGTTTGCCGTCTTTGTTGGCGTCGCGGGCGTCGAAGATGTTGTGGACGACGAAGTCGCTGACTTCTTCGCGGGAGAGTTTGCCGTCTTTGTTGAGGTCGGCCTTGGCGAAGCGGGCTTCGAAGGAGTCTTCTTCGATGGTGGGGGTGGATTGGCAGGCGCTGAGAAGGACGAGCGGGGCGAGGAGGAGGGCGAGGCGGTGCATGGTTTCGGAGAGATGTGATGTTTTAGAAGGAATGCAGGTGCAGGGTAGTGGTGGAGCCATGGAATTCAAGGCGGAGTTCGGAATGCCGTTGTGGTTGTGCGGGATTAGAGCCGTTTAAGTAAAACTGTAGCCGCTTCTTTGGGGCGGCGGAGGCGGATCTGGGCCGTCGTCAGCTTGGGACGTATGTACTTATATGCCCCTGCGCTGGCAACGGCCCATTTCCACCTCCGGCGCTCCCAAATCAACGGCCACATCTTTTCTTAAAATGCTCTACTGGACGGGACCCAGGAAAGACGGGAGATTGGCGATGTTGAGTTGGGTTAGGGCGGAGGAGGCGATGGGGGAGATGGCACCGTCCGTGATGAGGCTGATGGCACGCACGGGTCCTTCGGGGGTGATGAGGGCCGTGAATTCGTCGGCGCGGGATTTGACGGTGGCGGACCATTGGATGAGATCGGCGGCGACGGCGATCACGAGTGTGCCTTTGGTGTCGAGGGCGCAGAGAATGCCGTTGTCTTTGCGGAAGGCGACGAGGGGGAGGGTGTCCTGGTGGTATTTTTTGTAGAGGAGGGCCAGTTGAACGAAGTAGCGTGCGTCATGCTCGGTCTGGGATTGAGCGGCTTGATTGACGAGCAAGGAGGGGTTGATGTGGAGGTCCTTGAGGGTGTAGGTGAGGAGGGTTTCCTGCCAAGGGGAGAACCAAGGGTTGTTTAGCAAGGCGTTGATGTCTTCGGAGGGCACCTTGAGGGTGGTAAGTTCGATGCGGTTTTGGGCTTGAAGTTCTTCTGGGGTGGACTCGACGAGGGCACGTTGGAGGGTTTGATTGATGCCGATGACCTGGAGAGCTGCGCCGGCACCGCCATCGACTGCCGCGCCGGCCAGGTTGACGACCAGGGCACCGCCTGCCATGGCTCGGGCGGCGAGTTGGAGTTCGTTTTGCAGGACGGGGTCGGTGGTGTAGGGGCTGACGCCGAGGCGGATAGCGAGTTCCGCTTTTTTTCGGGTGACTCCAAGAATGGATTGGAGTTTGGTGCCGTTTTCGCCCTGATTTTGTCCGGCGTTTTGGACGGCGTTGGAGATGCGTCCGAAGAAGCGGGAAGCGCCTTGAGGGATTCGTTTGACGGTGTTGACGGGGTCTTTGACGAGTCCGACCACGCTGTCGAGTTTTTCCTCTCCGGCTTTCCGAAGGGCTTTGGTGAACTCCTCCGACTTGTTCATTTGGCGGAGCTGGAAGATGGCGTTTATCTCGCGAATGCGGGCGGCGAGGGACTGGGTGCCGATGATTGTCTCGATATCGTCCGAGGTTTGGATGCGGTAGCTGATTTGGAGTCCGTCGGCGTAGGCGAGAGACTGGACATCATAGGAGGGGCCCGTCATCAGTGATTGGGGGAGGTAAGAGGCGGCTTTCACCGGCCCTGAAAGCTCGAAATCGGGAAGGGATTGCGCGATGCTGGCGGAGGTGAATAACCGGGTCAGGCAGGAGGCGATAGGGAGCTTCATGGATGAAGGGATGGTAGAATACTGATCGTGAGAAGGACTGAGGAGTCGGCAGTCGGGCCAATCTTACAGAAGTTGGCGGGAGGTAAAGTGCGAGTCGCCGCCTTGGGGGGAATCGATCACGATGGTGGGCAGCGCGGAGACGTTTAGCGGATGCTGCGGGTGGCATGGCTGAAGAAGCGCTCGGTGATGGTGTCGGAGAGGGAGTCGAGGCCTTTGTCGAGGGTTTCGCAGAGGCGGGTGTGATTTTCGAGCAGGAGTTGGGGTTGCTCGGCGAGTTTGGAGAGAGGGAAGGCGAGGAGATGGGACTGGAGATCGTCGGTGATGCTGCGTTCGGCGCCGGTGGAGTCCATGTTTCGATCTTCGGGCAGATGGCGGACAAGTTGGCCGAGTTTTTTGAGTTGGTAGCCGATGGAGCGTGGGTTGGTTTCTTCCATCAGGAGGAGGTGAATGGCGGGGGCGAGGGCGGGGCGGGCGAAGTGGAATCGCCGATAGGTCATGGTACTGTCGAAGATTTCGAGGAGAGGGGGGAGGACGGAGTCGTCGCGGGCGCCGATGGTGACGGCGGAGCTGAGGAGGGCGGCGCAGTGAGAGGCGCGTTCGAGGCGGCGGCCGAGTTCAAGGAAGCGCCAGCCGTGGCCGCGGGTGACGTTTTCGAGGTGCATGCCACCGAAGGCGGCGAGGTCGAGGATGAGGGTGTCGAGGGTGGCGTGGGCGTTGGTGGAGAGGAAGGCACCGGCTGGGAGGCGGGCGTCGCGCTCCATGCGGTGGATGAGGCGCCAGGTGTCGTCTGAGAGTCGATCACGGGCGGAGGCGGCGTTGAAGCGGATGCGGGAGAGGAGGTCGGGGAGGCTGCCGGGGCGGGAGGAGTCCCGCATGAGGTCGGGGAGGTGGTCGAGGAGGCGGGTGGCGGTGGGGGGGATGAGTTTGGCTGAGGAGAGGAGGGCGAGGCAGGCGGTGTCTTCGCGGGTTTGGACGTCGGAGCGTTCACCCATGACGCGGTTGAGGGAGGCGCGGAGGAGGCGAACGGTTTGTTCGAGGCGTTCGGCGTAGCGGCCGAGCCAGAAGAGGTGGTCGGCGGCGCGGCTGGGGACGCCGCTGGGGGGACGGGCGGGGCGGATAACGGCGGGTGCGGGGGCGGGAGGGGGAGGGGATTGGAGGGGGTCGGGAGAGACGACCCAGGTGTCTTTGCTGATGCCGCCGGAGCGCATGGTGACGACCCAGCGATCCGGTTCGGGACTGACGCGAGAGAGGCCGCCGGGGAGGAAGTTGTATTGGTTGCCGCTGACGGCGAGGCCGAGGGAGCGCCAGACGAGGGAGCGGGGCTGGACTTTGCCTTGCGAGAGGGTGGGGGCGGTGGAGAGGGTGAGGCGTTCCTGGGCGATCCAGTCCTGGGGGGCGGCGCGGAGGCGGTCGAGCATTTGGGCGAGTTCGGCGCGGCTGAGGTGGTCGAGGAAGATGGGGTCGCGGGCGCCGCGAGCGAAGGCGGGTTTGAGGACCCAGCGGGTGGGGGCGTCGAGGACGCGTTGGAGTTCGCGCTGCTGGCCGCACCACCAGGTGGGGACGGAGCCGATGAGGAGGTTTTCGCCGAGGAGTTTGCGGCAGATGCCGGGGAGGAAGGGGTTGAGGGCGGGGGTTTCGACGAGGCTGGTGCCGAGGCCGTTGACGAGGGCGACGCTGCCGGAGCGCCAAGCTTCGGTGAGGCCGGGGATGCCGAGTTCGCGGTCGCCGCGCATTTCGAGGGGGTCGGAGTCGATGTCGTCGATGTGACGGAGGATGACGTCGACGCGTTTGAGGCCTTCGAGGGTTTTGAGCCAGAGGCGGCGGTCGCGGACGGTGAGGTCGGCGCATTCGACGAGGGGGAAGCCGAGGTGGCGGGCTTTGAAAGCGTGCTCGAAGTAGGTTTCGTAGCGGGGGCCCGGGGTGAGCATGAGGATGCCGGCGTCACCGCGACGTGCGAGGGGGGAGAGGCCGCGGAGGGTTTCCCGCATGAGGTCGAAGTAGTCGGTGATGCGGCGGACGTGAGAGGTGTGGAATTCTTCCTGGAAGACCTGGCCGAGGATGGTGCGGTTTTCGAGGGTGTAGCCGTGGGAAGCGGGGCTTTGGGTGCGGTCGGCGAGGACGATCCAAGCGTCGGCGGGGTTGCGGACGAGGTCGCAGCCGTAGACGTTGAGGAAGCGACCGCCGGGGGGATTGACGCCGCAGACGGGGCGGAGGAAGCCGGGGTTGGCGTAGACGAGCTGGGGTGGGAGGAGGTTTTCCTTGATGAGGCGCTGGGGGCCGTAGATGTCCTGGAGGACGGCTTCGAGGAGGCGGATGCGCTGGGA
This sequence comes from Verrucomicrobiaceae bacterium, assembly GCA_029865835.1. Classification (GTDB taxonomy): domain Bacteria; phylum Verrucomicrobiota; class Verrucomicrobiia; order Verrucomicrobiales; family Verrucomicrobiaceae; genus JAGRPD01. Next base: position 7,641 of record JARXAL010000011.1, on the reverse strand, counting down.
GAGGGCGGTGGAGACGGATTGGAAGTCGGCGTTGGAGACGAGGAAGGGGAGGACGTCGAGCATCCAGGGGCGGCTGGTGCCGAGGGTGTCGTCGAAGACGTTGTAAGTGACGCCGTGGTCGTAGAGGAGGCGCTGGATGGTGTCGGCGCGGCTGGTGAGGTCAGAGGAGGAGCACTGCTCGAGGAAACTGGCGAAGGTGCGCCAGTGGGGGCGCACGGTGCCGTCCGGGAACATCATTTCGTCGAAGACGCCCGGGGTGGGGAGATAGGGTCCTTTGACCGCGAGGGTGGGGCTGGGGCCTTGGCTCGGGGATGGGGACTGAGATTGGGATTGAGACATGAGTCCTGGGAGGGAGCGAGAGACGAGAGGTCGGGCGGTCCCGAGTCTTGAATTCGTCCCAGATGATGCTGGTATCAAGATCAATGCCAAGGGACAGTTGGAAATTCGTGATTGAAGATGGGATACGTGGTGGGAGGGGTTTGGGGACAACAAATTGCTGGCTAGTTGGGCCTTGCGGCCTAGTCTCGGCGATGCCTTTTCAAACCCTCGGTCTGCAACTTCCCATTCTTCAAGCGATTCAGGAGGCGGGGTATACGGAGCCGACGCCGATTCAGGCGGCGGCGATTCCGCCGATTGTGGCCGGGCAGGATGTGATCGGGATTGCGCAGACGGGGACAGGAAAGACGGCGGCTTTTACGCTGCCGATTTTGTCGCAGTTGGCGGCGAATCCGAGTGGGGAGGGGCAGCGGCGGGTGACGAAGGTGTTGGTGCTGGCGCCGACGCGGGAGTTGGTGGCACAGATTGAGGAGAATGTGGCGGCGTATGCGAAACATTTGCCGCTACGGGTGGCGCGGATTTTTGGCGGGGTGGGAGAGAAGCCGCAGAAGGAGGCGCTGAGGGCGGGGGCGGATATTGTGATTGCGACGCCGGGGAGGCTGCTGGATTTGATGGGGCAGGGATTTGGGGACTTCCGGCAGTTGAAACATTTGGTGCTGGATGAAGCGGACCGAATGCTGGACATGGGCTTTTTGCCGGCGATCAAGCGGGTGGTGAAGGCGCTGCCGACGGTGCGGCAGACGCTGTTGTTTTCGGCGACGCTGTCGAAGGAGATCGAGGAACTGACGCACGCGTTTCAGCGATCACCGAAGATTGTGCAGATTGGCCGGAGGTCGAACCCGGCGGAGACGGTGACGCAGATGGTGTATGAGGTGCCGAAGCATCTGAAGTTGAATTTGCTGAGTCATTTGCTGCAGGATGAGACGCTGAACATGGTGCTGGTGTTTTCGCGGACGAAGCACGGGGCGGACAAGATTGCGCGGAAGTTGGAAACGACGGGGGTGAAGTGTGCGACACTGCACGCGAACCGGTCGCAGAATCAACGGCTGCGGGCGCTGGCGGACTTCAAGTCGGGAGCGGTGCGAGTGCTGGTGGCGACGGACATTGCGGCGCGGGGGATCGATGTGGACGGGATTTCACACGTGGTGAATTTTGATTTTCCGATGCACGCAGAGGATTATGTGCACCGGATTGGGCGGACGGGGCGGGCGCAGGCGATTGGGGATGCGATCAGTTTTGTGAGTGAGGACGACCACGGGGCGCTGCGCAGTTTGGAGCGGTTTATTGGACGTGGTTTGGTGCGGAAGACGGCGGAGGGATTTGATTACAATGGGAAGGCGGCGCCGATGCCTGAGGAGAGGGAGCAGCGGTATGTGGATCCGAGGGCGCGGCGGCCGAGTGGGAGTGGTGGGCGTGGACGTGGTGGTCCGGGTGGTGGGGGTGGTGGGGGTGGTCGAGGCGGCCAGGGTGGTGGTCAAGGTGGGCGGAGTTCTGAGGGGCAAGATCGGCGGGGTGGGCCTTCGCGGGGGCGGTGAGGTTTTTTGGAGACGTCTGCATTGATTGGACTGACTCACCACCGAGCATTTAGAGCAGTTTAAGAAAAACTGGTACCGTTCCCAGATCAACGGCCACAACTTCTTTTACAAGGGTCTAGCTGGATTGCCAGTCCGTGAGGCGCAGCCCTGGGACGCGTTGAAATTCCTTGGTGTTATGAGTCACGAGTGTGACGTCGATGGCGATAGCTTGGCCTGCAAGTTGGAGGTCATAGGGTCCGATGGGACTTCCCTGTCGCTCCAGAAGCCAGCGAAGGCGGGCTGCCTCAGCGGCTGAGTCTGCGTCAAAAGGGATGAGGTGCAGCGGTTCAATCAAGTGAGCCACTTTCGTGCGCTCGCGCTCCGGGTGCTGGCAGCGCTCGACTCCAGCCAACAGTTCGAACAAGGTAACGGTCGAGATGCCCAAATCTGAGGGTGAAAAGGTCTGCATTTGGCGGCAGGCCTGCGGGTGGCCGCGCATGATGGCGATGCATGCGTTTGTGTCGAGTAGGTGGGTCATGCGTCAAAGTTCACCACAGGAGGGGTGACTCCCTGTTCGGGTCTTTCAAATGACGGATCAGTCAGGCGTATGGACTCGAAATAGCCATGAGGCCAATGGGTATGTGTGATCGGTTCAACGAGTACACCCGCACCCAGCCTGCGGATGCTTACTTCTTTGCCTGGAAGCCGCAGTTCCTTGGGAAGCCTGACCGCTTGGCTGCGGCCATTCATGAACAAGGTAGTTGTCATATCTCGTCTATACCGCAATAAGGAGGAATACGCAAAGATTTTATCGATGAACAGCGGGAGTTCGGTGTTTTGTGGGCTAGTTCGACTCTCGAAATGCTTGTCACCTTGCCCAGCGGAGGTGACAAGCATTGGCGGCGTCAGCCGCTTTGCTCGCTATTGATTTAATAGCGGGCTGCGCGACTTCCTTGCCACTGAGATCGCTGCGCTTGCTGGATCAAAATGACCCTCTTTTCGAGAACCGGTCTAGGCTACTTCGGTGCTGCGATGAGCTTGATGACGGCCTGTTTGAGCTCACCGGTGAATTTGAAGGGCATCTTCTTGACGTAATCCTCGCAGACGGGAGTGCCGGTGTCCTCGCCGCAGTCGAGGGTTTCATCCAGCGAGAGGCGGAACGGCAGGGTGCGATCGATGCGGGCGGAGCCGACGGACTTGCCGTCCACTTCGATGGTGCCGGTGCCGCCTTTGCCCAAACCGCCGTCGTGGTTGTAGTCGTAAACGAGGGTGTGTTTGCCGGGGCTGAGCTTCTCATCACTTTTGACATAGTAATTGGCAACGCCTGCGAGGTTGTAACAGAAGACTGGTTTGCCTTCGAGCAGATAGAAACCGTAACCCGCGAAACGTCCGCCGTGGGTGAGGATGATGCCCTCGGCTCCGTCTTCAGGAATCACCACTTCCGCCTCAATGCGCCATGATTTGTTCTTGGTGTCGGGTGCGGCACCTTCGGGAATGCGGACGAGTCCGGGGAAATAGGTGAAGATGTCGCGCCCTGCGGTGAGGCTGGGGCGGTTGGTGACGTCGAGGCGTTCGACCTTGCTGTTGTCAATCGGCAGCACGTTGTATTTCTCTGCTTCCACCCAGAACAGATCCTGGAGTTCCTTGAGCTTGGCGGGTTCCTTGGCTGCAAGGTTGTTCGACTGGGAGAAGTCTTCGGTGATCTTGTAGAGTTCCCACTGATAATCGAGCACGGCGACATTGCCGCCGGAACTGGACCAGGGCGGGGTCGGTGGTGTGGTGGCGGCGACCCAGCCGTCGTGATAGATCGCACGGTTGCCGAGCATTTCGAAATACTGGGTCTGACGCTTCGAGGGCGCCTTCGCGTCGTCGAAAGAATAGACCATGCTCACGCCTTCGATGGGCTTCTGGGTGACGCCGTTGATGCTCGTCGGCGCAGGCACGCCGGCAGCTTCGAGAATGGTCGGCATGATGTCGATGACGTGATGAAACTGCGAACGGATGCCGCCTTTGTCCTTGATGCGGTCAGGCCAGGAAATGACGAGGCCGTTGCGGGTGCCGCCGAAGTGGGAGGCCACTTGTTTGGCCCACTGGAAGGGCGTGTCCATGGCGTGCGCCCAGCCGACCGGGTAGTGGTTGAAGGTGTTGGGTCCGCCGAGTTCATCCATGCGGCGCATGACTTCCTTGAAGTCCTCGGGGATGGCATTGAAGAAGGTCATTTCGTTGAGCAGTCCCTGGAGGCCGCCTTCGCCGCTCGCGCCATTGTCGCCCTGGATGTAGATGACGAGCGTGTTGTCGAGCTCGCCCTGGGCCTCGATGGCATCGAGCACGCGGCCCATCTGGTGATCGCAATGGGCGAGCGCGGCGCAATAGACTTCCATCATGCGGGCATAGACTTTTTTCTGGTCGGTATTGAGGCTGTCCCATGCGGGGATGCCAGCGGAACGTTCGGTGAGTTTGGCATCCGCAGGGATGAGGCCTGCTGCTTTCTGACGGGCAAAGGTTTCCTCACGCACCTTGTCCCAACCTTGGTCGAACTGACCTTTGAATTTCTCGATCCATTCTTTCGGCGCGTGGTGCGGCGCATGGGCGGTGCCGGGGGCGTAGTAGGCGAGGAAGGGTTTGTTGGGAGCTGTCGCGTGCTGCATGCGAATCCAATGGATCGTGCGGTCGGCCATGTCCTTGTCGAAGAAGTAGTCCTTCGCATCATGCGGCGGTTCGATGGGTTTGGTGCCTTCGGTGATGGCCGGGTTCCATTGGCTGGTGTCGCCACCGATGAAGCCGTAGAAGTATTCGAAGCCCAATCCGGTGGGCCACAGGTCGAAGGGTCCGGCGGCGCTGGATTGCCAATCGGGGACGTTGTGGTTCTTGCCGTACCAGGAAGTGTTGTAGCCGTTCTGTTTCAGCACTTCGGCAAAGGTGCCGCAACTCTTTGACATCAGGCTGTTGTAGCCGGGGAAGCCGGTGCCGGCTTCCATGATCACACCGGTGCTGGCACTGTGATGGTTGCGTCCGGAGAGCAGCGCTGCGCGGGTGGGCGAGCAGAGCGCGGTGGTGTGGAATTGGTTGTAGCGCAGGCCATTCTTGGCGAGGCGATCCATGGTCGCGGTGGGAATCGGGCCGCCGAAGGTGGAGGAAGCGCCGAAGCCCACATCATCGGTGAGGATGACGAGCACGTTCGGCGCACCCTTTGGCGCCTCCACGGCTTTGGGGAAGTCTTTGACGGAGTCCTGGGTGATGCGGCCGATCTTGCCTTTGAAGGGTTGCTCTGGACGAGGCAAGACTTCCTGCGCTTGACTGGGGATGATTGCGAGCCCGAGAGCTGTCAGCATGAGTTTGATGGGCGATGGGCGGTTCATGATTTTGAGATGGGTTTCGTCTGGAGTTTGTTTTTGGAACTAGAATTATCAAGCCGAGAAATGAGAGTGAATCAATTGGCTGCAGGTGAATTAATAGTAGCCCATGCCTCGGTAGCCGCGCGCTGGTGCGTAGTAGGGGGTGCCGGTGTAGTAGCTGCGACGGGCGCGGCCGGCCATGCCACCGGCGGTGCCTCCGATGAGGGCACCGGCGGCGGCGCCTTCCCAGCCACCGACGGCTCCGCCGATGGCAGCGCCGGCAACGCCACCACGGCGGCGACCGCGGACGACGGGGCTGGGATGGGGGGCGACGCAACTGACCAATTCGAGTGCAGTCAGGGTGACAAGGAGGATGCGGATGAGAGTCTTCATGGCGGGTGAGCGGTGGGGGTGAAGGTTCATTGGGCGGCGGTGGATTGTTGGTCCAGTTTGGCGGTGTGGACTTCGGCTTCGGCCTGATCGATGAAGCCGTCACCGTTGGTGTCCACTTCGGCGAACTGTTTCTTCAGGCCACCTTTGGAGAGGGCGACTTTTTCAGACTCGGCGTAGGTGACTTTTCCGTCGCCGTTGAGGTCACGCTCGGCGAAGACTTTGGAGTCGAATCCGGGTTCGACCTCACGAGCTTCTTCGAGCGTCACGTGGCCATCGCCATTGAGGTCGAAGCGATTGAAGAGCCGGGGGAGGCCGACTTTGTTGACTTCGGTCAGGGACAGTTTGCCGTCTTTGTTGGCATCGGCTTGCAGGAACAAGTCGCGGTCGGTTTCAGGGCTGGCGCAGGAGGACAGCAGAGCCGCGGCGAGCGCGGAGAGGTGGAGGGCGTGTGATTTCATGGGATGATGGATGAGATGGGCGATGTCGCAGAAGGTGTGAATTTTGCAGAGGAGCGCAAGGCTAAAGACTAGGGCGAGACGTTCTTGAGGAGTTGACCGTCCTTCATGATGGCGAGGAGGTTTTTGGCGGGATCGGAAAGGATTTCAAGGTTGGCGATCGGATCACCATCGACTAGCAACAAATCCGCCATAGCGCCTTCTTCGACGATGCCGAGTTTGCCTGGATAGGGATTGCGGGGGCCGGAGAGGGCGAGAAGTTGGGCGTTGTCATGGGTGGCCATCTTCAAAATTTCCGCGGGTGTGAACCACTGTTTGAGCTTCAGCAGGTCGGTGTTTTGATTTTTGTTCTGTGCGGGGTTGAAAAGGAAGTCGCTGCCCCAGGCGAGCTTCACATGATGCTTCTTTGCCCACTGGTAGGCGTTGTTTGTGCCATCAACGACTTGCTGCTTTTTGAGGCGGACATTTTCGAGCGCGGTTGGGGGTGCGGGATCAAGCACTTGCAGGCTGAGCCAGATACCTTTCTCGCCCAGCATTTTTATTGTGTCTTCGTCGAGCAGTTGTCCGTGCTCGATGCATTTGACGCCCGCCTCGACAGCGCGGCGCACGGCCTTCGCCGTGTAAGCATGGACGGTGACGTAAGTGCCCCAGTCATCGGCCGCTTCAACTGCGGCTTTCATTTCGTCGAGCGTGTATTGAGTTACGTCGAGCGGATCATAATCCGAAGCGGCGCCGCCACCGGCCATCACTTTGATCTGGGTGGCACCGTAGCGGAGGTTCTCCCGTGTGGCGGTGAGTACTTCATCGCGGCCATCGGCAATGAAGTTGACCCCGAGCAGTTCGCCCTTCGATGGCTTGCCAAAGAAGCGCCGTGATTTCTCGTCCGGCGTGCGCGAGTCGCCGTGACCCGAGGTTTGCGACACCATCGCACCGCTCGGGTAGATGCGGGGGCCGCTGCTCTTGCCGCCGTCGATGCTCTTCTTCAAATCAAACACTGGACCGCCGACATCGCGCACGGCAGTGAAGCCTCGCATGAGCATCGCCTCAGCCTCCTTCGCCGCACGCGCGTGCATTTCTTCGGGCTTCGCGTTCAGAGCCAGCATCTGTGCCTGACTGCTTGCGCCCATGAAGAGATGCACGTGATTGTCGATCAGGCCGGGCATGAGGGTTTTGTTGGTGCCGTCGATGATTTTGGTGTCGCCGCGTTTGTCGGTGGGGATGGGGTCCGGGGTGATTTTGGCGATGGTGTTGCCCCGGATGAGGACGTTCATCGGGGCGGAGAGGGCGTCACTTTTGCCGTCGAAGATGCGGACGTTGGTGAAGAGGGTGGTCGAGGGTGGGGGCGTTTGGGCTGACGCTAGGCTGGTCAGCAAGAGGAAAGTGAGAGAGAAGGGGAGCTTCATGGGGTTTGGGGAGACTCTGAGAGGGTCTCAGGAATGGGGATTTGGGTCAATGTTTTCGTGAGCGTTCGCGCCCTCGGATTCGGCAAATCCGAGGGCGGATTTGCCGAATCCGGGGTGGGAGACGGCGTTTCCGGGGAGGGAGACGGCGTTTCCGGGGAGGGAGACGGCGTTTCCGGGGAGGGAGACGGCGTTTCCGGGGTGGGAG
>JARXAL010000193.1 GCA_029865835.1 Verrucomicrobiaceae bacterium | reverse complement strand
GGGGGGCGGGGGGGGGGGCGTGGCGGCAGGGGGCGAGGATGGAGGCGGATCGGCGGTGTATGGAGGTGGCGGCGGGCGTGCTGCTGGCGGGGGGGCATGCGGGGGCGGCGTGGGAGGCGGCGGTGGTGGCGGGGGAGCTGGCGACGGTGCGGCGGGTTGGGCGGCATTTGCCGGTGATGGTGGAGGCGGCGGCGGCGATGGGGCGGGAGGATCGGATTCAAGAGCTGTTTACCGAAGTGGTGCACATGCCGGGGGTGGGTGGGGACCGGTTGGCGGATTGGGCGGCGGTGTTTGAGAAGGTGGGGCGTGAGGAGCTGGCGAAGGAGCTTTGGGAGGCGGGGCTGAAGCAGGCGCGGGATACGGCGACGCTGACCCCGGCGTTGGCGGCGGGTTGGGCGCGGTTTTTGATTCGGCAGAAGGCGTTTCCGGCGGCGGAGAGTTTTCTTTTGGCGCACGATTACCTGCTGACGCGGGAGCTTCCGGAGATGCTGGTGGAGCTGTTCACGGGTTGGCAACGGCTGGGGGAAATGCCGGTGCAAGTGGCGCGATATCGGTTGGCGAGTGGGATTGAGAAGGAGGTGCTTTGGCGTGCGGGGGTGTTGAACCCGAACTCCGACATTGGAGGCACCCGATAGGCTTGAGCATTGGCCTCTCAAGCACCTCGAATGTCGGACTCCGGGTTGAAACCATGAAATCTGCTTGACCTGAGCGGTAAGAGCGACTAAACACTCTGCCCTTCTCGCCCCTTTTTGTCATGGCTAACACACGTTCCGCAGAAAAAAACATCCGTAAAACCGCTAAGCGCACGCTGGCAAACAACTCTGTGAAGAGCAAACTCCGCACGCTTCGCAAGAAGGTGCTTGCTGCTGTGGATTCGGGTGATGCGGCTGCGGCGCAGACTTCATTGAGCGCTTTTGCTGCTGCGGTGGACAAGGCTTCGAAGACGAAGGTGATTCACTCCAACACATCTTCCCGCATGAAGAGCCGGATGGCGTTGAAGTTGAAGGCGCTGAAGGCGTAAGCCCGAGGGAAACCCACTTTTGAAGGAAGCCGCCTGAAGAGGGCGGCTTTTTTTGTGCCCTGATTGAGGGATCAGCGATTGAAGAGGCCGCGGTGGGCGTCTGAGCTGGGGGCTGGTGCGGGTGCTGGCGTTGAAAGGTCTTTGTAGCGGAGGATGCCGCGTTCTTTGAGGTTGCCGATGAGGGACTTGAATTCGCTTTTGAGTTCTGGGTCGTTGAGAAGTGCGGCCATGAGGCCGTTGCCGGAACGCATGGTGCGGGCGATGGCGGCGAAGTCGTCGACGCCTTTTTTGACGGAGGTGAGGGCTTCGTCGGCGGAGATCATAACTTTGTCGGCCTTGGCGATGGCGGGGTCGAGTTTGTCGAACATGGGGCCGAGTTTGGCAGTGGTGGTTTCGAGGTTGGTGGCGGTTTTTTTGAAGCTGGCAGCGGCGTCTTTGATGTCGCTGATGGCGGCTTTGAGGTTGGCGGCGTTTTCCTCGCCGAGGACTTTGTCGTCGACTCGGGTCATGGTTTTGTTGAGGTGCTCCATGCTTTGTTTGAAGTTGCCGATGACTTCGTCTGAGAGAGCGCCTTCGTTGACTTTTTTCATGGCGGTGCGGACGTCGACGAGGGCGAGCTTGACGTCATCGAGCACGACATCGACTTTTTTGGCGGCGGAGGCGGCGGTGTCTTGGAGGCCGCCGAGGCCGCCGTCGCGGGCGCCCTGGATGATCTCTGAATAGTCGAAGGGGTAGAAGTCGGTGATGTCGGAGCCATCGTCTTTGAGGTCGATTTTGATATCGATGAGGGCGTCGCCCATGAGGCCGTTGGTGCCGACGAGGAAGCTAGAGCTTTTGGGGACGCGTTTGTCGCCGAAGATTTCGATTTCGAGTGTGACGCCGGAGGAGTCGGGTTCGAGGAGGGGTTTTTCTTTGACTTTGCCGATGCGGGAGCCGCCGAGGTAGACGGGGGAGCCTTTTTTGATGCCTGGGGCATTGGGGAAGGCGAGTTTGAGGGTGTAGGAGTCGGTGAACATTTCGTTCACGCGGCCGAACTGGAGAATGAGGGCGCCGACCATGAAGAGGCCGACGAGGAGAAAGAGGCCGACGAGGAGTTCGGTCTTACGATTGGGATTCATGATGGGTGGAAAAGGGCAGCGGGGTGAGGGTTAGGACGTCATGCCGGAGCGACCGGCGATGAAGTCTTGGATGAAGGTGTCCGGGGAGTGGCGGAGTTGGTCGGGGTTGCCGTTGAAATAGACGATGCCATTTTTGAGCATGACGATGCGGTCGGCGATTTTGAAGACGCTGGCGATGTCGTGGGTGATGACCACGGAGGTGACATGATAGCGTTTTTGAAGGCGTTTGATGAGGTGGTCAATGACGTCGGTGACGATGGGGTCGAGGCCGGCGGTGGGTTCGTCGTAGAGGATGATTTCGGGGCGTCCGACGATGGCGCGGGCGATGCCGACGCGTTTGCGCATGCCACCGGAGAGGTTGATGGGCATTTTTTCTGTGTGGGCGTCGAGTTCGACGACTTCGAGGGCTTCCTGGACGCGGCTTTTGATTTCGGCGGGGTTTTTGATGCCGGCTTCGATGAGGGGGAAGGCGACGTTTTGGGCGACGGTGAGGCTATCGAAGAGGGCGGCGTTTTGAAAGAGGTAGCCGATGCGGCGGCGGAGGGGGGCGAGTTGACGTTCGGAGAGGCCACAGAGGGAAGTGCCGTCGAACTGGATGGAGCCGGCGTCGGGATGGAGGAGGCCGATGATGTGTTTGAGCAGGACGCTTTTGCCCTCGCCGGAAGGGCCGACGAGGACGAGGGTTTCGCCCCGGCTGATGTCGAGGTCGATCCCTTGGAGGACCTTTTGGGAATCGAAGCTTTTGTGGAGGCCGCGGATCTGAATAAAAGGGGACGCAGCGGGCTCCGCCGAGGGGGGTGCGGGCATATTTTGATCAGGTGATTGTCCCCATCGGGAAGATATAGTTGAGGAGGAGCGTGAGGAAGAAATTGGTGACGAGGAGGGCGAGGGAGGAGAAGACGACAGCGCGGGTGGTGCTTTGGCCGACGCCGACGGCACCGTTGGTGGTGCTGAGGCCTTGATGGCAGGAGATGACGACGATGAGCATGCCAAAGACGAGGCCTTTGGTCATGGCGTAGCTGAGGTCTTCAAGGTTGGTGTGGTCGATGGTGTGCATCCAGAACCAGGCGCTGGGGATGCCGAAGCCGAGGACGGCGACGAACCAGGAGGCGCCAAGGCCGAAGGCGACGGCTTCGGCAATGAGCAGGGGCATGGAGATGGTCATCGCAAAGAAGCGAGGCATGGCGAGGTAGTCGACGGGGTGGACGCCCATGGCGCGGAGGGCGTCGATTTGCTCGGAGACTTTCATGGTGCCGATTTCGGCGGCCATGGCGGCGCCGACGCGGCCGGCGACCATGAGGCCGGTGAGCACGGGGCCCAGTTCGCGGAAGAGGGAGACGCTGACGATACTGCCGATGGTGGATTCGATGCCAAAGTCGCGGAATTTGAAATAGGACTGAGCGGTGAAGACGGCGCCGGTGAAGGCGCCGGTGACGATGACGACCACTTGGGAGCCAAAGCCGATGCGAACGATTTGCTCCATCGTGAGGTGGAGCCGAGGCTTAGTTTTGACGAGGGATTCGAAGCCCTCGCCCAGAAGGATTCCGAGCTGGCCGAAGTAGTTGATAAAGTTCAAAACGGCCCGGCCCAAGGTGCTGATCGGGCCGCGAGAGGAGTCATCCATGCGGCGTAAAGATGGCACGGACTGGGGTGTTGGCAACTGGGGGCTTAGGGTGGAGGCAGAGGGGGCGATCATGGAGCGGTCGGAAGCTCGTAGCAGACGGCTTCGCGGTCGTTTCGAACCAGGAGAAAGCGTCCGGCGAGGACGGGGTGGTTCCAGGTTTTGCTGCTGAGGGCGTCCAGTTTGGCGAGTTCGGTGAAGCCGTCGGGCTCGGCGGCGCAAAGGTGAACCGGTCCGCTTTCGCTTTGGACGATGACCCGATTGCCTGCGAGCAAACTTTGGCCGGAGGCGAATCGGCCGTCTTTCCACAGGCGATCCCCGGTGGCGATGTCGAGGCAGGCGAGTCGGCCGTCATCGAGGCCGTAGAGGTGGCCGTCCAGGAGGGCGGGGCTGTTGAACTGGGTCTTCATTTTCATGCTGGACCAGATTTCGGTGACGCTGAGCTTGCCGTCGGGTGAGGCTTTGACTTCGAGGAGTTGGCAGCCCATGCCGTAACCGGCGGAGATGAACAGGCGGGTTGGGCTGACGATGACGGGTTGGGAGGCTTTGGGGAATTTTTCGCCACCCCAGGTGTGGTCGAAGAGGATGGCGCCATCGGCGGGGTCGTAGGCGGTGAGAGCGCGGACGTTGTTGCTCAGGATGAGTTGTTTGCCTGCCAGAGTGGCGAGGATGGGAGAGGCGTAGTTGGCTTGATCGTCACCGGATTTCCAGACGGGGGCTCCGGTTTCCTGATGGTAGGCAAAGAGGACCGGGCCACGTGGATTGCCGCCGGTGATGATGACATGGTCGCCAACGATCAGAGGTGAGGCGCTGACTCCCCATTCGATGTTTTCGAGCTTGTTTTCTTTGAGGACCGAGCGTTGCCAGATGGGGTTTCCGGTGTTGGCATCGAGGCAATTGAGCAGGCCGGTGGCACCGTAGGCGTAGACGCGGCCTTCATGCAGGGTGGGGGTGGCGCGGGGGCCTTCGCCGCCCTGCCATTGGGTGAATTTGGTTTTGTCGGCGTGTGCCCAGCGGAGCTTTCCGGTCAGGAGTTCATAGCAGGTGACGAGTTCTTCCTCGCCACGCTGTTCCTGGGTGTAGGCGAGACCTGAGACGACGGCAAAGGCGGACCAGCCGGCACCGATGGGCTGACGCCAGAGTTCCTTGGGTGGATGGGTTTTCCAGTCGTCGGAAAAGGCGGCGGATGGGGCGACGCCGTTGCGTGAAGGGCCAAAGAACTGGGGGACATCGGCGGCTTCGCTGAGGCGTGGATCGGATGGCAGGGGGGTGGCGGTGGTGGTGATTGAGGGGGTGAGGGCTTTCAAGCCGGGCTGCTGAGGGGTGGACCATTTCCAGACCCAGTTGGGCATGCCGGTGCCGTCGACGGTGCCGTCCACGCGGACGGCGGCTTTCCAGGCGAGGGAGAGGAGAATGACGACCGCGAGTCCTTTCAGTCGGGTGCGGCCGGAGAATCGTTTGGTGAGCAAGAACCAGAGCAGAATGAGGATGCTGGCGAGTAGGGGGATGCCAGCGGTGAGCCAGCTTTTCAGGTTGCGTTCGAACTCGGGTAGCGAGCGGACGTAGGCCACGCTGATGATGGCGAGGATGAGGATTGAGAGAGGGAAAAGGGGGAGACCACGACGGAGTGGGGTCGTGGGAGGGGCGTTTTCAGGGGTAGAGGCCATGGGTAGAGTGAGTGCTTACTTTGTTAAGGGGTGAAAAAATCAGGACATGAGCAGGGCGAATGCCTGCGGGTGATAGTGGCGGCTGATGGCTTCGGTTTTGACACCGAGGCCCTGGAGAGCGAACCAGACGGATTGTTCGACTTGGGCGGCACGATCGATATTCAGAGCGACAACGGGTTTGCCGGGCATTTCGTTGAGCATGAGCATGGCTGCCAAGTGTTGAACAAACCAGGCACCGACATGGCTTCCGACCGGCGTTTCGATGGCATCGCCGACGATGACGGCAGCGCGCAGGCAGGCTTCGAGTTTGTCGATGAACTCACGTCCGACTTTTTCCATGAAGCCGCGGGCGAATCGTCCATCTTCGATAAAGCTATTGGCCAGCAGGCGATGCAGGGCTTGTTCCAACTCGGGCACGCGATCCGGGGGTCGGAGCATTTTAGCCATCATGTAGTGGACAAGAGTGACCAGGGAAGCGGTGGAATTTTCGAGCGTGCCGAGCATTTCAGCCTTTTCTCCTGACTTGGCCTGACAGCAGTGAGACTGGAGGGCGAGGTAGAGGTCTTCCTTGGAGGGGAAGTGGCGGAACATGAGGGCCTCGGAGACGCCGGAGGCTTTGGCCAGTTCGCGGGTGGTTGCGCCGTGGAACCCGCGCTCAGCAAAGACCTTGAGAGCCGCATCCAGGATCTGGTCTCGGCGCTCGTCGCTGGGCATTCGAGTTGAGGGAGCGATGATGGACACGGTGTTGGATTGTAAGTGAACACTCACCTAGATCAAGTGAAATG
>JARXAL010000147.1 GCA_029865835.1 Verrucomicrobiaceae bacterium | reverse complement strand
GATCCCGAAGGCCGGATCGAAGTGCCGTTTGAGGTGAAGGCGGGCGACTGGCAGGACCTGCAAGTCGAGGTGGCCAATCCCGGACCGCTCGGCACCCTGCGCGTCTATTTGCCCGATGCGGAGATCGACTGGATCGAAGTCGTACCAGCGAAAGGGAAGGGGATGCGTTCGGACTTCGATGTGAAGCCCTAGCTTGGGTGCGATTTCCGGCCCCTAGCTGAAACCCTTGAAATCCCAACGCACTTTCCGCGTTCATGGGGCATGCGCCGCTTCCTACTCTGCCTCCTCGCCCTCAGCTCTCTGCTCTCCGCCGCCGAAAAGCCTAACGTCGTCGTCATTCTCACCGATGACCTGGGCTGGGGCAGCGTCGGCTGTTACGGCGCGGATCCGGCACTGGTGAGCACACCGAACATCGACCGCCTGGCCAAAGAAGGCCGTCGCTTCACAGACGCCAACACCACCTCCTCCGTCTGCTCGCCAACACGTTACGCGTTGATGACCGGTCGCTACTGCTGGCGCACGCCATTGATCAGCGAGGTGCTCAGCACCGTCGCCCCGCTGCACATCGAAACCACACGCCTCACCGTGGCATCGATGCTCAAATCCCAAGGCTACAACTGCGCCGCCGTCGGCAAGTGGCACCTCGGCTACGGCACTGCGGAGAAGTGTGACTTCACCAAGGAGCTGAAGCCGGGCCCACTTGAAATCGGCTTCGACTACCACTTCGGCGTGCCAAGCAATCACGGTGACATCACCGGCACCTACGTCGAGAACCACTGGGTCTACGGCTTGAACAAGGAAAGCCCGTCCTCGCCCAGTCCGCCCTACGTCACCATGGGCCAGCAGAAGGGCAAAACCGTCAAGACACTCGATCTCAACGCGCCAAAGCGCATCGACGATGAAGTGATGGCCACGCTTACCGACAAGCTGGTGTCATGGATTGGGCAGCAGAGCGCGGAGAAGCCGTTCTTCGTCTATTTCACGCCCGTGGCCGTGCACAACCCGATCACGCCGTCCAAGCAAACCGCAGGCAAGAGCAAGGGCGGGCCGTTTTGCGATTTCATCAGCGATCTGGACATCAGCGTGGGCCGCGTGCTTGAGGCGCTGGACAAGCAGGGCCTTGCCCAGAACACGCTGGTTCTGTTCAGCAGCGACAACGGCGGGGTGAACAAGCCGGAGAATCTCACCCTGGTTCAAAACGTCGCCCAGCAGGCCGGGTTGAAGCCGGTGGGGCCGTTTCGCGGTGGCAAGCATGATGTGTGGGAGGGCGGCTTCCGTGTGCCCTACCTGGTGCGCTGGCCCGGCCATGTGCCCGCCGGCACGGTCTGCGATGAGACGATCAGCATCGTCGACACCCTGGCGAGCATCGCCGCGATCACCGGCGCAGCTTTGCCCAAAGTCAGCGAGGGCGCGGAGGACAGTCATAATGTCTCCAAAGCCTGGCTCGGCGCGAAGCATGACAGCCCGATCCGCCCGGATGTCATCGTGCACAGCGCCGCCGGCAACTTTGCCATTCGCAAAGGTTCCCACAAATGGATCGAAGGCATCCCCGCCGATGACGTGAAGCCGGCGGCAAAGAAAATCCATGCGGACCAGTTCAAACCGCAACTCTATGACTTGAAGGCTGACATTGCTGAAGCCCGGGAGATCTCGGCTCAGCAACCCGCCGTAGCGAAGGAGCTCGAAGCGTTGCTCAATCGCTATCGCGACGGCGGTTACAGCCGCGAACTGCCGCCTGCCGGGGTGAAGCCGAAACCCGCGTTTGCTGAACTGCCGCCTTTGGCGAATGCCGAACCTGTGGACCTCACGACCTTCAAAGGCCAAGGTTGGACCGCCCGCGACGGCGCGATGTTTGCCAAGGCCGGTCCGAAGGGCAGTCCGCTCACGGGCAGCACGTCCTTCCAAGACGGTGTGCTCGAATTTCAGATTCGCCTGGGAGAGGCGGACCGGCATTCACTGCGAATTCAGGCTGGAAACAAGCAAAGCTATCGCATCGTGCTGTCTCACGCGAATCTCGACATCGCGGTCAATCCTGAGGCCAAGGACGGGGAGACGATCCAGCTCGGCAAACAGCGGGTGAAGTTCAAGTCGGGCGATTGGCAGACGCTGCGCCTGACCTTCAAGGGGGATGAACTCACCACCGAATTCGCGGGAGTCACGCTGAAGGCGAAGCACGCGGTGCTGGCAGAGGCGAAAGCCCAACTCAACTTCATCGCCTTCGAGGGCGAGGTGGGAGTGAGAAAGGTGTTGCTGGCCAAGTGAGCTTTGGGTTTCAATCTGAACGCCTTCCTTTTGCATGAAAAACGCTCTTCTTGTTCTCCTGACTCTTGTTACACCCGCGATGGTTTTTGGTCAGGCTAGCGCCAAGCCGAAACCGAATTTGATCTGGATCCTGGCGGATGATTTGGGGTATGCGGATCTGGGCTGCTACGGGCAGAAAGTCATCACCACGCCGAACCTGGATCGCATGGCGGCGGAGGGCATGCGCTTCACGCATTTTTACTCGGGAGCGACGGTGTGCGCGCCGTCGCGCAGTGTGCTCATGACGGGTCTGCATCACGGGCATACGCGGGTGAGGGGCAACGCCGGGGATGCCAATCCAGCGGCCCAGGCTCTGAAAGCGGACGATGTCACGGTGGCGAAGGCGTTGCGTGAGGCGGGCTACAAGACGGCGCTCATCGGCAAGTGGGGCTTGGGTGACATCGGCGCGGCAGAAAGCGGGCTCCCGCGCAAGCAAGGGTTCGACGATTTTTACGGTTACATGAACCAGCATCACGCGCACAATCATTTCCCAGACTTCCTCTGGCGCAACGAGACCAAGGAGCCGCTGTCAAACGTCATCGTGCCAGTGGGTGAGCATGGCGCCGGTTATGCCACGGAGGCGATTCATTACGCGGACGATTTGTTCGCGGACGAATGCCTCAAGTTTGTCTCAGACAACAAGGCGAAGCCGTTTTTTCTTTACTGGGCCATGGTCATTCCTCACGCCAACAACGAGCGCGGCAAGATCCTTGGCGATGGCGCGCATGTCCCGGACTACGGGCCCTACAAGGACCAGGACTGGCCCAATCAGGACAAGGGGCAGGCGGCGATGATTTCGCGGCTGGACAGTTATGTCGGGCGCATGATGGACCAGCTCAAGGCTTTGGGCATCGCGGACAACACGCTGGTGATTTTCAGCAGCGACAACGGACCGCACGATGAGAGCAAGCATGATTTGGAGCGCTTTGATCCCAATGGGCCGTATACGGGCATCAAACGCAGTCTGACGGATGGCGGCATTCGCGTGCCGTTGATCGCGTGGTGGCCGGGGAAGGTGAAGCCGGGGGTGTCGGATCACCCGGGTTACTTTCCGGATTGGTTCGCGACGGCGGCTGAGTTGGCGGGGGCGAAGGCGCCGTCGAACCTGGATGGACTGAGCCTCGTTCCGACGCTGACGGGCGAAGGCACGCAGAAGGAACATGAGTTCCTCTATTGGGAGTTTCATGAGGGCGGATTCAAGCAGGCGGCGCTGTTTCAGGGGCGCTGGAAGGGCATTCGCTCGGGCGGGCCGGAGGCCGTGGTGCAGCTCTTTGACCAGGAGAACGATGTGGCGGAGGTCACCAATGTTGCGGACAAGTACCCTGAGATCGCGGCGAAGATCGGCGCCTACCTCAAAACGGCGCGCTCGCCTTCGTCGGATTGGGAGCCGCAATGGCAGAAGGCTGGCAAGAAGAAGGCGAAGTGACTACCAGCGTACGTCAAACGAATCGACATCTTTTTGACCACCCGCCGCGCTTGATGGGCAAGAAACTGCCTTGTATGGCGTTACCAGCGCTCCATGAAACGTTTGCTCATCTCCCTTACTCTTCTCCTGACCGGCCTTGCCGCTGCGGCTGACAAGCCGAACGTGCTTTTCATCATCGCCGATGACTTGAACAACTACTTGGGCTGCTATGGGGATCCTCGCGCTAAAACCCCCAACATCGACAAGCTTGCTGCGCGCGGGGTGCGCTTTGAGCGTTCGTATTGCGCGTTTCCGCTCTGTGGACCAAGCCGCAATTCCATGCTCACGGGCCTCTATCCGAATAGCACTGGCATTCTGACCAACTCACTGATTTTCCGACAGTCCATCCCGACTCAGCATTCGCTGCCCCAGGCGTTTCGACTGCAGGGCTACTTCGCCGCCCGCATTGGTAAGCTCTATCATTACAACGTGCCCAACTCGATCGGCACTAATGGTCATGACGATCCTGGATCCTGGGAACTCGAGTTGAACCCCGCGGGTGTCGACCGGCTGAAGGAGGAGGGCGATATCTTTACCCTCACCCCCGGTCAGTTTGGCGGCACGCTCAGTTGGCTGGCCTCGTCACGCGATGAGTCTCAACATACTGATGGTTTGATGGCGCGGGATGCGGAATGGGTTTTGGAGCGGTGTGCCCGGCAAAAGGACCGGCCGTTCTTTCTCGCGGTGGGATTCTTTCGTCCGCACACACCTTACGTCGCACCGAAGTCTCCCTATTTCGACTGGTACCCTGAGGCGGAGATGCCGGTGCACCCGACCGTGGACAAGAATCCCCCGGAGGTTCCCGCAGCCGCCCTGGGCAGTTACAAAAAGGATCAGGACCAACTGACGGATCCACTGCGCCGGCAGGCGGTCCAGGCCTATTATGCCAGCATCAGTTTTATGGATGAGCAGGTCGGACGGGTCGTGGGTGCCCTCGATCGCTTGGGCTTGGCCAACAACACGGTCATTGTCTTCACGAGCGATCATGGCTACCACATGGGCGAGCACGGCCTGTGGCAGAAGCAGAGCCTTTTTGAGGGCAGTGCCCGGGTGCCAATGCTGATCGTCGCACCGGGAGTCGCCCAAGCCGGCGCGGCCGCCGCCACCCCTGTCAGCCAAGTGGACCTCTTTCCCACTTTGGCGGAACTTTGTGGCATTCCCGCTCCGAAAAACCTGCAGGGCCAAAGTCTGGTGCCCATCCTGAAAGATCCCTCGGCCAAGGGACGAGGTTGGGCGATCACGCAGGTGGTGCGTGGGGGCGTCGGCCGGGCAGGCAAGGCTGCGGCCCAGGGTGCCGCGGGGAAACGTTTTTTTGGATACAGCCTGCGCACTTCGCGCTGGCGTTACACGGAGTGGGATGAAGGCAAGCAGGGCCGTGAGCTCTATGATCATGAGACGGATCCTGAGGAATTGAAGAATCTGGCCAACGATCCGGCGCATGCGGCAACCGTGGCAGATTTGAGTGCGAACCTGCGTGAGGCGGCGAAGGGCACGTTTCCGCCGGACGGCGTGACACCTGAAATCAAGAGTGAAGGGGCGTTGTGGCCGCCCAACCTCACCAATCCCTGAGGGATCCAAATAAAAAGGGGGACCGAAGTGGTCCCCCTTTCAGTGCCAGGAATCTTATCCGGCTTTAGGCATTCGCTGGGCTGTGTGTTTCGCAGTGTTCGGCCTCGGGCTCGGTTTCTTCAACGACCGCCTGGTCCTTGAGGAACTCGATGGCGTTCTGCAGCAGGAGGTCATCGCGAAGGCTGTTGATGACGCCTTCCTTTTGAGCCTGAGCCAGGTATTTTTTCACCGGCATGCCGCTGCGGGCGGCCATCTGAGCCAGCGCCATTTGGACCTGTGCGTCGGCGACGCTGAGATTTTCTGCGCGGGCCACTTCACTGAGGATGAAGCTGATCTTCACGTTTTGGCGGGCCTGCTGGGTGGCTGTGTTGAGGATGGCTTCCTGCTGGTTCACCAGTTCGGTTTCGTTCACGCCTTGGCGCAGAGCGTTTTGAGCGATTTCATTGGTCCGGCGCTGGGCGGCGCGGTTGACGACTTCCTGAGGGAGTTCGAACTCTAGGTTGTTGGACAGATGCTCCAGCACTTGGTTGGTTTTGCTGACGTCGCGCGCTTGCTCACGGCGGCGCAGCAAGCCTTGAGAGACTTCATTGCGGAGGGTCTCAAGGGTCATTTCTTCACCGCCAACTTTTTTGATGAATTCGTCGTCAAGCTCAGGCACACGCTTCTCTTTCACGCCGCCACAAGTGACTTGGAATTGCAAGGTTTTGCCGCGCAGACCTTCAAAGGCGAAGTCTTCGGGGAGGGTGATGTCGAGGTTGCGTTGCTCGTTGGCGTTGATGCCGAGGAGGCCGGCGTAAAAGCCAGGAAGGAAGTCGTCTTCACTGTCCAAAAGGAACCATTGCTGTTCCAAGGACTTCAAATGATCGGGAGCCTCGGGCAAGACTTCAGCGGCGGGTTGCGAGTCGAGATAGGTTTCATAGCCCAGAACAACCACGTCTTTGAGGCTGGCGGCACGGGTGACGTCTTCGAATGTTTGGTAGCGCTCCCGAAGGTGCAGGAGGTCATGGTCGATGTCGGCGTCGTTCACTTCCACGCGTGGAAGCTTGACGGCGATGCCCTTGTAGTTCGGCAATTCGAACTTGGGTGTGAGACTGAGTTCGATGTTGCAGGAGAAGCTTTTGTCCGCGTTGTGATGAAGCTTGTCGGTAACACCGAGGATGTTCAAGATGTCGAGACTCTCGTTCTTGATGGCCGTTTGCAGGCCGTCAGAGGCAAGTTGTCGCTCAAGCTCTTCCGTGATCGCGGCTCCGTAAGTCTTGAGGATGATGGCAGGAGGCACTTTGCCGGGCCTGTAGCCAGGGATCTTGGCTCCGCGCGTGTAGTAAGCGATCAGGTTGCTGCGCTGCTTGGCGACTTCCTCTGCCGTGGCGTGGACGTGGACGACGGCTCGGCAGTTGGACTGGTGTTCGACGTTGATGTTCATGAAGGTTGGATGGGCAAAATGCGGCTGGAAGGGTCTTTGTGGGGACGAGTCCGGACCAAAGGGGCGGGCAGACTAGAGCACTTTCGCGGTTTTGACAAATGGAAGCGAACTGGGTTTCCAGTGAGCAGCTGAGTCCTAAAGCCCTCTACAGGAGGTCCAAGGGGGGTAACTTCGTCTGAAATGATGCATTCGTTGATCCAATGGTGGGCGGATCTTTCGCCGGGGTTGCGCTATGGTGTCGGCCTCTTTTTCCTTCTCGGCTCGGCTGGTGTTTGGTTCGTCTCCGGGCGCATTTGGCCAGCGGGCTTTGGCATTGGAGTTGCCTTATTGATCGCTGCAGGCTTCAATTTTGATCCATGAAGACTAGGAGAAGGTATGCGGTCTGTAGAATCCTCTTTCCTGTTTGATAAAGTAACGCATCTTACTGCCGGGCGTGTTTTAGCCCTCACATGGACGCTGTCACAATCGAATTTGCCCCTGCCACAGGCACCGAAAAGGAATGGAACGAGGCGTATGCGCGACTGGCGGATTACTTCCGCTCTTACCGCCTGCACAATCGAATCCGGCGCACTCAACTGATCCTCACCACTTTAGGACTGGCTTCTGAGGAGCACGCAAAGGATCCCAGTCGCTCTCCGACTCAACACGCGATCAATCAAGCGCGGCGGATGATGAAGGAGTGGCTCGAAGAGATTTACGTGGATATCCCAATGACCGATACCCAAATCGAGGGCACGGGGCGGTTGGGCTTTTTTCTCAGTGGAGGTCCTGATCGCTGGCCGCATTTCTTTTTGGATAAGGAAACCCTTCCACATGACATGGCGGAGGCCATGCGCAATTCTGTTCGGGAATCCGGTCCTGGCTTGCAGGTCTCAAAAATGACGCCTCGGGACATCGACTTGGGCCTGATCTCCAACGTGGCTGAAGAGGGCCTTGACCGCTTCGGTCGCCACCCCGTGGTGCGATATTCGGTGCTGATTGTTTTGATCGGCGTGGTTTTGGGTTATCTGTATACACTGCTTCAGTAGGAGGACTCCAACCGCCATGAATCCGAACGAGACACCCGCGCCGGCGATCCTTCATCCTGCCCAGGGTTTGCCGCCACTGCGCATTTCCCGCACCCGACGGGCTACTTTTTTCACCTTGGTGGGCCTTGGCACGGTAGTCGGCACCTGGCTAATGGTGGTCTACCTCGGAGAAGGGGGCCTTGGGCCTTTGGAACTTGCCTTGTTGGCAACGTTCATCCCACTCTATTACCAGTTGAATGTGGGTTTTTGGACGGCGTTGGCCGGGGTCTGGCTGATGAACCGGCCGAGTCCGGACACCCTGGACTTGTGGCAGACTCTCAGCCCAGAAGACCATCATGCGCCCATCGAGGCCTCGACGGCAATCATCATGCCGATCTACAACGAAGATGTCACGCGTGTCTTCGAGGGCCTGAGGGCCATTTACCTTTCGCTCCAACAAACGGGGCAGGACGAGCAGTTTGACTTCTTTGTACTCAGTGACTCGGATGACCCCAGCAAGTGGATCGAAGAAGAGGTGGCCTGGTTGGAATTGTGTAGGCAATTGAAAGCCTTCGGGCGAATCTTCTATCGAAAACGCCGGAAACCCATCAATCGCAAAAGCGGTAATGTAAGTGACTTCTGCCGTCGCTGGGGCAAGCGCTACCGATACACGGTAGTCTTGGATGCCGACAGCCTCATGTCCGGTCGCTTGCTGACAACCATGGTGCGGATCATGGAGAAAAACTCGGGGCTGGGTATTCTGCAGACTTTCCCTCGACAAATCGCGGCCGAGACATTGCTGGGTCGCGTCATGCAATTTGCTCAAGCGCTTTACGGCCCACCGTTCGCCTACGGTCTTGACTACTGGCAGTGTGGTGAAGCGAATTTCTGGGGTCACAATGCCATCCTACGTCTGGCTCCCTTCATTGAGAACTGTGCGCTGCCGCCATTGCCCGGCAAGGAGCCTTTTGGAGGTCACATTCTGAGTCACGACTTTGTGGAGGCGGCATTGATGCGCAAGGCGGGTTACGCCGTTCGCCTTCTGCCGTCACTGCGCGGAAGTTACGAGGAGGGGCCACCGACTTTGATCGACATGCTCAAGCGGGATCGCCGCTGGTGTCAGGGCAACATGCAACACATCTGGTTGTTGTTTGCCAAAAAGTGGCACCCGATGAGTCGATTGAACTTCCTCCATGGAATTCTCAGCTATGCCAGCTCACTTCTCTGGCTTCTATTCTTAGTGTTCTCCACAGCGTTGGCCGCGCTACCCAGCGGCAGAGAGTTGGAAAGAACGCAAACAGCGGAGCAGTTGCTGTTGGGGCTCACGATCGCTTTGATCTTCTTACCGAAGACCGTCATTCTGCTGGACGAGCAGTTGACGGGCCGGATGTTCAAACCCCTTAAACAAAGGTTCCTCACGTCCTTCAGCAGTGTTCTGGACACCATCATCTTCACGTTGATGGCCCCCGTGTTGATGATTTTCCATGCCCGCTTTGTCGTCTACACGCTGCTTGGAAAGGGCGTGAACTGGGTCGCACAGCGGCGCAAAATGTCCGGCGGAGTCGACTGGGTGGAAGTCTTTTTCACGTTTGGTCCCATCAGCTTGCTGGGCATCGTTTGGGGCGTGGTAGGGTGGTTCATTTCCACCAATTTTCTCCTCTGGATCAGCCCGATCTTGATCTGCCTCGTGCTTTCGATTCCGATGGCGGGTATTGTGTCAGGGAGCCACAGCGGAAGGCGATTGGGTCTTTTCCTCAGCCCCGAAGAAGATGAGCCGCCGACGGTGTTGAGCACCATGGAGCAAAATCTCACCGAAGTGAATGATCGGCTTCAATTGCAACCAGAATTGGAAAAGTACTTCGGCCTGCTGCAGGTTTGTCTTGATCCCTATGTGAATGGTCTTCATGTCAGCTTGCTTCGGAAGCGCAAGAACATCCAGGTCTCTCGCGACTATCTTGACACTCTGGCAGACCGTCTTGTGCGTGAAGGCCCTCAGGCTCTTAAGCCACAAGAGATCAAAGCGATGATTTATGACACGGATACAATGACGCATCTGCATTACCGACTTTGGTCTGCGGCGGATAAAGATCTCGCTCCTTTCTGGTTCCTGGCGATTCGCCAATACAATGTGGCAGCGACGAATCCGTTTGCTCACTTGTTGGCCCAACGGAAAGGGGAAACCGTGCGTTTGTCGGCGTGATGATTTTTCAAGGTGTGGACTTGAGGACTTGTGGTGGACGTTGCAGACGAACCCGAATCGTTTCGTCGCCTTCATAGGTCGATACGGAGAAGTGATCCGCACCTGGCTCATCGAGCCAGATTCGGACCTCCCCACAGCGGGGAAGGACCAGCAAGCGCGACTTACTCTCGGATGAGTAACGCTCTACTGAGCGAGGCAGGGCCAAGGCTGGATCATCGTCCGAACCCGTTGCCACAATGACCGATGGCGCCGCTGCAGCCAAAAATGACCAGGAGCCATGAACATCGCCCTCATGAGCTCCGCAAATCAGCACATCACACCTGAGATCTTCACGGCGGTCCACAAGTGCGTTTTCGGTAATAAAGCCCGCATCCGCCGCCCACAGCACCCGCAGGCCGCCTAGCTCCAGGCGTGCCACCAGTCCTCGATCATCCGCCAACCCGTTTGCGTCGCGAATTCCGGGATAAAGTACAGTGAGACGGGAGGGTCGCAATCCTTCGCCCAGAGCGACCACATCACCCATTACCAAAGCCCGCCGAGCAGGCCAGTTTGGGCTTTCAAGCGGCAACCTCTCCAATGCCCTCCGCATCTTCGAGGCACCACTATCAAAGCGCCAAGGTTCATGCACCGAATGATAGAGGGTCGAAACGCGTGCAGTCTGAACAAGTGGTTCAAGTCCCCCGATATGTCTGGAATCGGCGTGACTGAGGAAGATTCCATGGAGCCTGTTTACCCCACTTTGACGCAGTGCAGGATAAACCACGCTCGCAAAGGAATCAGCATCACCACAATCCAGCATCCAATCCCGCCCATTCATTCTCAACAACCCAGCTTCGGCACCATATCGCAACGCAAACCAACGCAATTCTAAGGCTGGAGTTTCGCGACTCTCAGTCATGGGTGGCACATTGAAACTGGCACCCGGTATGGCTGCGAAAGCGCTCGCAGAATCAATCATCAGGCTGGCAGTGGTGGCACACACGTTGTTCAGTAGGATCTGAATCCAACCTGTGAAGGGTAACATACTCACGGCGAGACTTGTGCATGCCACCCCCAGACATACAAATGCCAGCGGAATAAGCAGGCAGTTCGCAACCAAGGCAGCAGGTGTGATGGTATGAAAGTGAAACCACATTAGGGGTAAACTCCCAATCCATGCAGCCGCAGAGACTGTGAATAATCCCGCTAGGTGTCGTCTGATTATCGTCCCACTCCGTTGCCAAATGGAGGCCAACGCTGGTGGTATGAAAGAATCCAGCTCTGTCCAAGGCTTGCAGCGCTCCATCAAGGGCGCGGCAAACAAGGCAATTGTGAAAAGCACCCCAAAGGACAACTGAAAACCAGCCTGAAACAACTGGTGTGTGTCAGCGGCAAGAAGAACCAATGCCGATCCGCCAAGGTTGTTTAGAAGGTTTGCACGCCGCATGACAAGAGTGCTGCTGAGCACTACGGCCACCATTAGCGCCGCCCGAGCCGCCGATGGCCGCCAACCGGTGATATAGGCGTACGCAAATACTAACGGTACGACCAACACCACCAAGTGCACTCGCCGCAAACACAACGGGCGCACCAGTGCCTGCAAGATAATCGAAATCAAAGCGACATGCAGACCGCTTACCGCAAATACGTGAAGTGTGCCGCTACGACGAAAAGCGTCCTCAATTCTTGGATCCGTGTCTTCATCAGAGCCGAGCACCATCGCTCGAATCACTGAAAGTGCTTCAGGATCCTTTTCCAAGCCCACCCCCAGGCGTTTTTGGATGGTCGATCGGCAATGGTTCGCGCCTTCGCGAAGAAGACGAATCAATGACCAGCTATCCAATTCGACTTGCCTCACATGGGTTACTCCAAGATCCCCCAAAACGCCCTCCCTCAAAGCAAATGTACGTGCGTCAAATTCACCAGAGTTTAACGCCGATGGTGGCGCTCTAAGCACTCCTGCGAGACGGCAGCTTGCCGAGCGAAGTGGTGGGTGTCCCTCCGGCAATTGCGCTCGCACGCGGTAGCCGGATCCCCATACCTTTTGCTCCCCATAGGCCTCGCGAATTTCTCTCACCTGCAGCAGGGATCGAACGCGGCCCGTCGGAGTGACCTCAGATCGAATCTCATCGGCCCAGACCTCCACCTGACGTCCCTTTGCCGCTTCGGGCTCTTCCAACCAAGCAAGCAAAGGGTGACCAAAAGTTTGATCGATGCGACGCTGGTGAAGCCCGCCAAAAAGGCATCCAACCAGCAGCAAACTCCAATATGTCCGTGAAATACGTCGCCCAAACGGGGAGATTGCCGCCCCGATCACGATCAAGGCTAAGCCCAGCCAAACACTGGGACTTCCAGGTTGTGAGTCCGCCAGTAAAATACAAGGAATGGCAGCCACGCAGCACAAACCAAGAGGCAATCTTCGCCACCAAAATTCAATCATGTCACATCGCCAGGGTTTGTTGAGTTTCTCGCGCCAGGATTCCCCGACTGGATCATCTGATTGATTCGATGCCGGGCTTTCACGCTGTGTCGAGTGTCGGGGAAATCATGGAGTATCTCTTCCAGGACCTGACATGCTCTCAAATCGTCGTGCAGATCGTCCGATAGGATGTCCACCATTCGAAACCGAAGAAACACGGCTGCGTCAACAGGCCAGGACCGTTCGCTAAGGCCACATCCCAGTACCCGGATCGCAGACTCTGGATCATGAAGAAAATGATTGTGTATTCTAGCGATCTCCGACAACGGAACAGGATCTTCGGGGTCGCTCTCTATTAGCCTTTCGTAGTCCCTGATGGCACCCTTAAAGTTTCCTTGCGCCACCTTGGCTGCAGCGCGTTGTCTATCATCTGGCTCGATTTCTTCTCCTGACGAATACACCAGCGTTCCCAAAGCATCAGCCAGCTGTGGCAATAGAACCTTAACCGCCCACAGCCCAAGACCTGCCCCGATTGTGATAAAAAAGATCAGCTTCAAACCATCATTGGCATCTTTAACCGCGTTCCATCCCGCCAGGACGGCAATGACTACCAAGCCAAGCATTCCTGCGCGAAGGATAAGGCTAGAACTCATAACCATCTCAGGCAGAGGACTTGAAGATATCGTCCCGCCGTAGCGAACCTAATCCAAAAGCATCACTAGGCACAAGTTCTTTCTACTAATCCAAGAGGGAGAATACAGTTACCTTTTGGGTAGTGTGGTTCCGCTGAGAATTTCCATTTCGATTCCCTCACTTCTGCGGTAAGCGTACCTTCTATCCATGAAAGACTTGCTGGAAGACATCGAAAGCTTCGGCATCGACGTGATCATGAACAACCGCAGAGGGGTGCGGGCGAACGTGCTACGTCTTTTGCTGCTAGGCTTGTCCGGCATCTATCGCCGGGCTGTCGCCCTTCGGCTTTACCTCTTTCGTGAGCGCTACATTCACGATCATCACCTCGGCGTGCCCGTCATCAGCATTGGAAACTTGACGGTCGGAGGCACGGGTAAGACTCCAGTCGTCGAGCTGCTTGCCAAAGCCCTGCGGGATCGCGGGCGGAGGGTTGCCATTCTCAGCCGCGGTTACAAAAGCAAACGCCAACGCAAGATTCCACTGCACTGGCGATTGGGTGCGATGCTTGGCCTGATGCCCAAGCCGCGCAAACCCCGCCCACGCGTCGTTTCCGACTTCGAGCGCGTCCGCATCACTGACTCTTACGTTGCAGGGGATGAACCGCTCATGCTTGCCATGAATTGCACGGGGGTCCCAGTCGTCGTCGATCGTGATCGCGTGAACGGTGGCAACTACGCCATCAAAGAATTGGGGGCCGATGTGCTGCTCCTCGACGACGGTCTGCAATACCTCCGCCTCAAGCACCGCCACGATGTGGTGCTCGTCGATCGCACCGCTCCCTGGGGCACCGGCCACATGCTGCCTCGCGGCACCCTTCGCGAACCACCGGAAAATCTGAAGCGTGCCAGCTACATCTTTCTCACCAAATCCGAGGGCAATAACGAAGAGATGATTGCCGAACTTCGCAAATACAACCAAGTAGCCGATATCATCGAGTGTCGCCATCGGCCTGTCCATCTGCAAAACATTCACACCGGTGAAATCATCCCGCTCTCAGCCTTAAAGGGCAAATATGTTGGTGCCGTGTCAGGAATCGCCGTACCGCAAAGCTTTGAGAATGCCCTCAAAAAGCTTGGCGCCAAGGTCGACGTTTATCAGCGCTTCACCGATCACCACCGCTTCAACGAGCGCGAAATCCACCAGTTTGTGGAGCGCTGTGTCCGGCGTGACACCCACTTTATCATCACCACTGAGAAAGACTTCGTCCGTCTGCCCCCCATGCCGGTGCCGGACATTCCATTTTGCTTTCTGAGAGTGGAAATCGAAATCCTGCGCGGACAGGACGTCTTCGATAAAATGGTAACACTCATCGCCGAACCACGACGCTTTGCCGAAGTATGAGCTTTGACGCCGCCACCCCGGAGCGCCAGCCCAGTCGTCCGGTCCAGATCCGACGCTTATCGGCTGGCACTTGGGAGACACGGCAGGATGTCGTCGCTTGCGAAGAACCCCTCGAAATTCGAGTCGAAGGTCGATCAGTCGCCGTGGTTATGCGCACCCCAGGACACGATGAAGAATTGGCAGCTGGGTTTCTGGTCAGTGAAGGTGTCGTCAAGCATCCACGCGACCTCCTCGAAGTTTCGCAATGTCCCGTTACCGCCGACAGCAAAGGTAATATTGTCGATGTTCTTCTGGGCGGGGCCGTCGTGAATTGGGATTCGCTCACTCGACATGTCTTCAGCGCTTCAAGCTGCGGTCTGTGTGGCAAGACCAGCCTCGACAGCGTGTTCCAGCAGTTCCCCAATGTCACCGCCGACTGGCAGGTCGACGCTGCGTTTATCGCTGGACTGCCAAAGCAACTCCACTCCGCACAAGTCACCTTTCAATCTACCGGAGGGTTGCACGCCTGTGCCGTTTTTGACCTTGAGGGAAATCTCATTATCTCACGTGAAGACGTCGGACGACACAATGCTTTGGACAAAGTTCTCGGCTGGGCTCTCATGAACAACAAGCTGCCACTGTACCACCATGTCCTGCTCCTCAGTGGTCGCGTCTCTTTCGAGATGATGCAAAAGGCCCTTGCTGCGGGAATCCCTCTCATAGCCGCCATCTCAGCACCCTCAAGTCTTGCGGTTGAATTTGCCGATCGCTCTGGCCAAACTCTCGCGGGTTTTGTTCGAGGTGACACTCTAAACCTTTACTCGCATCCTCACCGCGTTCGATGAGTCGCTTCCTTGACCATTTTTTCTCAAGCATGAGCGGGTTGACCCTGCGGTATGCTCTGTTCGCCGGTGTCGCCTGGGTCATGGCCTACTGGCTATTCAAGTCGAAGTGGTTTCATCGCAAAATCATCAGCAAGTATCCTGACCCAGCACAAGTCCGCCGTGAGTTACGGGATTCAGCAGTTTCAATCGTTGTCTTTTCGGTGGTTGGCGCTCTCACCATCATGGCTGCTCGTCAGGGGTGGACTCAGATGTACCGTAAGATCGACGCGCACAGCATGGTCTGGTTCTGGACCAGCATTGGGCTTGCCATCCTGCTGCATGACACCTGGTTCTACTGGTCGCATCGCGCCATGCATCATCCTCGCCTGTTCTGCCTTTTTCATCAAACGCATCACCTGTCAAAAAACCCCACACCATGGGCCTCGTACGCGTTTTCTCCTCTCGAAGCCCTGGCCCAGGCCGCCATCTTTCCAATGGTGATGTTTCTCATCCCCATGCACCTTTACGCCTTCGGCTTGTTCATGCTTTGGCAGATCATTTACAATGTGGCGGGGCACACCGGCTACGAGTACTCGCCGCGCTGGTTGATGGACTCGTGGCTGGGCAAGATCATCAATACGCCCACCAATCACGTCATGCATCATGAGACGCTCAAAGGAAACTACGGGCTGTACTTGAATATCTGGGATCGTCTCATGGGAACCAACCACAAACAGTACGAGGCCCGATTCCGCGAGGTTACCTCACGCCAAAAAGCGTCACCTGCGGAGTAACACAATCTTCACGCAAGTTTCATCCGGCCTTCATTTTCCTCTCACAAGCCTGAGGAAAACTCGGGGTGATGTTGAAACCCTCCTCCCTCCGAAGCCGGATCGATCTTCTGATCGGTGTCTTGATCCTCACCGCAATAGCCCCGCTGAAAAGCGAGCCTGAACCCGTCTGGGTGCCGAAACTGGAAGACAGCCAAGTCTTCATCACCTATGGCGAACTCAAACGACTCACCGATCAGGCCGCCATCGCTCAAAGACCCTCTCCGCCACCTCCGGTTCCCGTCGTGCCCGCCTGCCTGACCCAGGTGCGATATCAGCTGAAGTTTGAAAAGACCACACCGCAATTGATCGCCACTTTCACCGCTGAAAACCTCAGTAGCGGTTGGACTTCATTGCCACTTGGTAGCTTTCACTCTGCCGCACAGGACCCCGTGCAGCCCTCGACCCGATTGGCGCGCTTGGATGACCAAGTTTTGCTCATCCTTGAAAAACCGGGTCGCGCAGAGTTGACCCTGAGCCTAGCTCCCTCAGCGGATGGAGCATTCGAAATTCATCTGCCAGCGCAGTCAGCGCTCAACTCTCTGGAATGGGCTGCTCCTCCTCCCGAATACGCTGTGCAACTCACCCAAGCTGACGGGACCAGCACCCGGCATGATCAAGCCAGCATCGTTAGTCTTAGGCCTGACAAATCGCCCTGGCGACTCGACATCGTCAAACGCAATGAAACCCCTTCCCAGGGACTCGCTCACAACAGTGCCATCATCACTGAAGCTCTGTTTCAAACTCAAATGGCGCAGGATGGCGCCCAACTTACCAGCGTCACCGTCCGCTTGGAGCACAGCACTGCTACCATCCTCCCTTTGATCCTTCCCGACGGAGCAGAAATGCTTCGCTGTGCCGTCTTCGGCAAACCCGTCTCCTCACAGAGCTCCTCCGCAGGCATTCACCTGACCTTGCCCGCCCCCTCAAACCATGGCGACCCAGACAACAGCACCGAGGTGACCTTCACCTACTTTCTCCGAGGCGCTGCCCTCCATGACGCTGAAGGCGAAATCGACCTCGCTTTACCTCGCTCCCCTTTGCTCATTCGCCGACTCGATTGGACCATCGAACTCCCTGAAGGCCTGCAATTAACAGCCTCAGGCAATCTCGAGCATCAAGCTTCGCCAGCGCCGAAAAGTCATGTGCTTCAACTCAGCCGCCGCCTCTGCCGCGATGATGTGACACAAACCCGCATCACCTACCGCCATCCGAATCTCAACGTCCGCTAACCAACCCCGTATCAAACCTAACCCATCAATACCCATGAAACCCAGTCGACTCATCGCCATCTTCATCATCTTTGTTCTCACCACCGCCGCTTGGTGGATCTTGGGAGTCACTCTCGGCTTCCGCACCGACACCTACAGCCTCCGCACCAGCAGCGAAGTCAATGGCCTTTGGGGACCCAGCCTCCAGCAACCGCATCCCCGAGCCTTCTACAGTGATGCCTCAGGCGCCGTCTCCCTCTTGCCCACGAACTCAAAAGTCACCGCCGAACTTGCCTATGACCCCCGGCAACGCGGTCTTCACTGGCATCGAACCTACGATGTAAAGTTCAACGGCGAATATGCCTTTACCAACCCCACCCAAGTCACCCAGCACTTCAAAATCGAACTGCCTCTGCCGGGCGACACAATCCGTCTGGAAGGCTTCCAGTTCGAAGTCACAGGCGGTGTCGCAACTGCCACAGCGGCACCAGTGCCCAAGTCCGGTTTGATGACGGCCTCAGTCGAAGTCGCCCCTGGCAAAACCATTCGACTCGTCACCGGCTATCGAGCCCGAGGCATGAATGACTGGCGCTATGTCTTCCCGGACGCCAGCCGCATCCAAAACTTGGAACTCGTCATGCACACGAACTTCTCAGAAATTGATTTCCCCAATGATACCGGCTCGCCCAGTCAAGCCATCGCCGAAACAGGGGATAATCGCTGGACCATCGTCTGGCAATATCCCGACGTCATCTCCGCACGCAGTATCGGCATGAGCATGCCCAAAGTCTTAAACCCGGGTCCCGTCGCCATGCAGATCGCCTTTTGGGCTCCTCTTTCCCTGGCGGTCTTCTTTCTTGTGCTCGTCATCACCAGTCTCATGAACGGAGTCGAACTTCACCCCATGAACTACCTGCTGCTTGCCGCCGGCTTCTTTGCCTTCCCCCTGCTGTTCGCCTACATGGTCGACGTTGTAAACGTGCACCTATCCTTCATCATCTCAGCCACTGCTTCGGTGATGCTGGTATGCGGATATCTTCGCCTCGTCGCACAGGGCGCCCTTTTCAAAATCGCCCTGCCCACCCAGCTGTTCTATCTCATTCTTTTCAGCTACAGCTTCTTCCTGAAGGGCCTCACCGGCCTGACCCTCACCGTCGGTGGAATCGTCACCCTGGGCCTGATCATGTACCTCACCGCTGGCGTCGACTGGACTCTCGTTATGTCCTCATGGAAAAAGGAACCCCATCCTGAACCTGAAGCCCAAATCCCACCGCCACTCCCAACAGCCGCTTAGCGCACCCACACGGAAGGCCCTCTTCGGAGGGCCTTCTTCGTGCTCACCCTTCCAACGCGTTCATTTCCCAACGCCCCTCACTCACCCCAAAAACCGCCCGCCAGAGCGTTCCGTCACGCACTCCCAACTCCTCAATCACCGCTTCCCCCGACGCGCAACCCGCTAGGCGGTCCGCAGCACTCTTCCAATCCACCCCGCTCGACTTCGCGTTGACCATCCAGACCTCCCCGGTCTGGGTCAAAACCCGGAACGCTCTCCCCGTTTCCGCCAACCGATCGAAATCCCCCCACCGCGTAAGGCCCAGTCCAGGCAATGCCCCATGCGACGGCAAGGGCGTCGGATCCACCACCCACGCCCGACCCAGCCGCATCTTCAAATCCTCGAATACACTCTCCCGTAACCAGCCCGCCCAGGTCTTCCGCAGCGCCGGCAAATGCAACAACGCGCGCCCTCCCGCCTGCAAAGCGGGCACCGCTTCCTCCTGCCCTGGCTCAATCACCCAACCCGCCACATCCTCCACCGGTATCCTCACCATCACCTCCAGCCTCTCGAAGGCCGCCCCGTGATCCGGCAATCCTGCCCGCACATGTTCCCGCCAAGCCTCCGGCAACCGATCCTTCTCCAACCGACCCCGCAGCGTCTCTAGCGCCTCGGCCCACAGCGCCAAATGATGCCCCAGCGCTCCGATCTGCTTCAGCACCCGCGCTGGCAGTTCGTCTCCTGAATGCAGTTTCACTTGGCCGAAGGACATCCCGCAAATTAAAGACCCCAGCTGCCCACAACGCATCTGATTTATTCCCTCCGATCACTCCGTCCCAGCCATCGGCGGAG
>JARXAL010000048.1 GCA_029865835.1 Verrucomicrobiaceae bacterium | reverse complement strand
CCCCCGAGCCCACCGCTTCCACACTCCCCCCACCCCTCGCCGCCGCCGCCCCGGTTCCGCTAACCGCCCAGCAAAGCCAACTGCTCGCTCTCCCCGCCATCGCCAAAGTCAAAGAAGCCTTCCCCAACGACGGCTTCGTCCTCATCGACGCCGGCTCCCGCAAACAACTCACCGCCGGCATGCAGTTCGACATCCGCCGCGGCGCTGCCCTCATCGCCCGCGTCACCCTCACCAGCAGCATCGAAGAAAACGAAGCCATTGCCGACATCCAGCCACGCACCCTCTCCCCGGGCGTCACTCCCAAATCCGGCGACGAAATCGTCCAAACCACAAACACTCCCTGAGTCCCCTTCCGCTCCCCATGGCACGCCCGCGTCTGGACCAGGCACTCGTACAACAAGGCCTTTGCCCCTCCCGCGAACAGGCCAAACGCCTCATCCTCGCCGGCCAAGTCCTCGTCAATGATCAACCCGGCCTCAAACCCGGCTCCCTCATCCCCCTCGACGCCATCCTCCGCGTCAAAGAACCCCCACGCTACGTCAGCCGCGGCGGCC
This sequence comes from Verrucomicrobiaceae bacterium, assembly GCA_029865835.1. Lineage (GTDB taxonomy): Bacteria > Verrucomicrobiota > Verrucomicrobiia > Verrucomicrobiales > Verrucomicrobiaceae > JAGRPD01. The sequence goes on along the minus strand of JARXAL010000048.1, from coordinate 7,718 downwards.
TCAAACTCGAAGGCGCCCTGAACCACTTCCAAATCGACGTCACCGGCCTCATCGCCCTCGATGTCGGCGCCTCCACCGGCGGCTTCACCGACTGCCTCCTCCAGCACGGCGCCACCCGAGTCTACGCCTACGATGTCGGAACCAACCAACTCGTCTGGAAACTCCGCGACGATCCCCGCGTCATCTGCCGCGAGAACTTCAACGTCCGCCACATGACCCCCGCCGATGTCCCCGAACTCGTGGACCTCATCGTCGCCGACGTCTCCTTCATCTCACTCACCCTCGTCCTCCCCCCCGCCTTCGCCGTCCTCAAACCCGGCGGCCACGCCGTCGTCCTCATCAAACCCCAGTTCGAACTCACCCGCGAAGACATCGGCCCCGGCGGCATCGTCCGCGACCCCGCCGCCCACCAACGCGCCTGCCACCGCATCCAAACCTGGGTCCAATCCCAACCCACCCTCCACTGGCAAGGCCTCATCCCCTCCCCCATCCAAGGCACCGACGGCAACATCGAATTCCTCGCCTGGATCAGCAGAAACGCCGAGCCTCAGTGACGGGTAAAGAGCCGGGTAAACGCTACCAAACGCGCTCCAAAAAGCGCTCCAAAGGCCCTTTCGCCGCAAACGGCTTCGTGAACTTCCGACCCGAATTCGTTGCTTGCGACTCGATCAGCGGACCCTTGTGATCCACCACCTTCACCGCCTTGATCTCAATCCGCTCCAGCGGGCACTCATTGCTGTCCGTCGGCACTCTCGAAATCGACTCCAACACATCCAATCCCGCCACCACCTGACCAAACACCGTGTATTGTCCGTCCAATCCCGCCATGTTCCCCAAAACAAAGTAGAACTGACTGTCATTCGAAAGCCGGCTCGGATTCACCTTATCACCACGACGCGCCATCGCCACGGCACCCAACTTATGGCTGCGCTTGATCTCAGCTGGCAAACGGTCCTGCCCACCGGTTCCCCACTTGTCCCTCGCGTCTTCATCTGAAGTCAACGGATCACCCGTCTGCACCAAATAGCTGTCGATCGCCCGGTGCACCGCCAGCCCGTCGTAAAGTTTGCTGTCCGAGTTCGCCACAAAATTCGCCACCGTCTTCGGCGCATCCGACGCAAAAAGTTCAAACATCACCGTGCTCGTCTCCCGCCCAATCTTCAGGTCCACCACCGCAAGTTTGTGAACCTCATCCGGCCCCCAGCCCGCCGGATCCCTCACGTCACGCGTTTTCGACTTCGTCGTCCCCTTCACTCCAGCAGACGCCACCTTCTTCGATTCCTTCTCAATCTTTTCCTCGACCTTCTTCACTTGGTCCGGCGCTACCACCTTGGCTGCCTCCAAAGCCCCCGCCGCTTTCTCTGCCGCACCCGCAGGCACTTCCGTTGGAAGATCAGTCGGGATAGCCGGAATTTGAGCGTTTGCCATCGGCATCGCGAAAACGGCCGTCAAAAAGAAAAGAGTCAGTGAACGTTTCATGAGTGAAGCAGGTCGTGAGAGCTTAAGAGGGTGCGGAGTAAGTTAAAACAGGCCAAAGGAACAACACTAGCGCAACTGATCGGGAATAACAGGTGCTGGATTCGAAGAAGGCGTCATGGAACTGCGCGGACCCGCATCCAGCACAGGGTCTGGCATCGCCGGCGCCTGAACCGCTCCGCCACCCGCCTCACCGGAACTTGGAACACTCGCCGCTTGATCATAGACTAGACTCCGGGACGGCGTCCCTCGCGGCTTCCGCCTCGAAAGCCCCCACTGCACATCCGTGTCGTCCATCTGCTGCACGGTTGGAAACTTCACATCGGCTGATCCCGAAGTGACACACGACGTCAAACCACAAGCACCAACGGCAAAGGCGGCAAAAAAGAGGAGACTGGAAAACTTCATGGGAGTCACAGGAAAAGCCCGGGCACGAGCCTGCGGATAGTAGCGAGGTGATTTCCCACAAGCAACTGAGAATCATCGGGAACCGTGCCAAGTTTCACATAAGCCAAGCCCGCCGCCAAACCCGTCTCCGGCTCAACCACCACACTCGTCACACCCCCAAGAATTCGCCCCCCATCTCCCGGCAAAACCACCTGCTCCCCTGCTTCCACCTCGCCCCCTCCATTCAAACGCCAGCCCACCAACTCCCGAGGCATCTTCCTCGACGTCCGGATTCGAGAGATCACCTCCTGCCCGATGTAACACCCCTTACTGTAATCGATCGCCCTCAACTCCAAACCCGCCTCTGGAGGAAAGACCTCCCCATTCAACTCAAAAGGATAACGAGCCACCCCGTTCAGAACCCTCAACACCTCCAACTCTTCCGCACTCAAAAACCCATCCCTACTCATCACCGATTCACCCCTGGCCGTCCAAACATCCCGTCCACCCACCCCAAACCGCTCACACAAACTCCCCCCCTCAATTCCCTGAACAGCTTCACCAAAATAATGCACCAAATTCCAGTCGTCCGTCACATCCTGAATTTCCACATCATCCGCCACAATGTAACGATCCAATCGTAACATTAACGCTTCTCTCAACCCCTCCTCCGCATCCAGCAACAACCCCTCCCCATCCACCATCACCCTCACAAAAACATCCCCACTGATCCGCCCCTTCACATCGGTCACACAAGCATACACCGCCTTCTCAGCCGTCACCCGACGCACGTCTTGCGTTACTTGTCCGTTTAAATATCGTATCCGATCTTCCCCTGTTAGGAGCCATTTGGCCCGACCCGAAAGGTCCGCCATCCCCCCATTCTGCTGAATCGCTTCCCATCGCTCTTTGGTCATGCCACACCCCCTTTTTTGACCAATTCCTCACCCATCACCGAGAAATCCAACTCCCCCTTCCCCTCCCTCAACCGCTCCCGCATCAACGCCGCCGTCGCATCCAGCACTTCCGCCCGAATCCCCTTCTCCGCCGCCAGCGCCCGCGCAAAATCCGCATCCTTGAGCATGTTCTTCAGCGAAAAATGCGGCTCAAAATCGCCCGCCATCATCCCCGGCAGCTTCATTCCAATCAAAGTCGAGTAGTTCGCGTTCACCTTCAACCCCTCCAGCAAATGCTCCAGCGCCACCCCCTGCGCCTGAGTGATCTGCGCCGCCTCGATCACCGCCTTCACAATCGAAGCTGAAATCAAATTGGTCGTGATTTTGACCACCGTCGCATCACCCACCTCCCCCATCGGCAAAATCGCAGCCGAACTCGCCTCCAAAACCGATCGCGCCCGAGCCAACAGCGGCTCCGGACCTCCCACATAGTAGGCCAGCTTCCCATTCTGCGCCGCCATCTTACTGCCCGTGAACGGCGCATCCAAAAAATCCGCCCCGCACTCCTCACAAATCGCCGCCGCCGCGCGCGTCGCCGCCGGACTCACCGTCGCATGATTCATCACCAAATGCCGCCGCCCCAAAGCCGGTCGCGCTGCCTCCAACACCTCCAACAACGCCTCATCATCCCGCACAAAAATCTGCAAAATCGACGCCTGCTCCGCTACCTCGGCCGGACTCCCCAAAAAATGCGGCACCAGTTTCGGCGTGCGATTCCAAACATACACTTCAAAGCCCGCTGCCCGCACCTTTTCAGCCACCCTGGACCCAATAATCCCCAATCCCAGCACCCCAACACTTGTCTTATTCAAACTCATCCCTCCATCTGCCCCAATCACAGGATTCCTGCAACCGAGAACAAACGTACTGCCCCATCATTTAATTCAACGGCTTCTTCGCCGCTTCAGCCGCATTCTGAATGATCATCTGCACCGTCATGGTCAAGGCCCCTGCCTCATAAGGTTTTGGCAAAACGCCGCAAAAACCTTCATTCAAATAAGCCAACTGCACGTCCTCGGTCACACTCCCGCTTGTCACCACCAAATTCGCCGCAGGATCAAAATCCAAGATCGCCCGCGCCGCCTCACCGCCCGTGAGTCCACCCGGCAAGGTCAAATCCATCAAGACCACATCCGGAGTCCGCCCACATCGCGCCTCCTCCTTGTAAATCCTCAGCGCGTCCTCACCATTCTGCGCTTCCACCACCTCATAGCCGCACCGAGTCAAAATGCAGCGCGCCACATGCCGTAGCGCCACCTCATCCTCAACCACCATCACCCGTCCTTCGCCCAACTGCAGCGGAATCGGCATCTGCTCCGATGAGTCATCCAAATGCGCCTGCGCAGGCACCCCCGGCAGCAACACCCGAAACTCCGTCCCGACATTCAATTCAGAAACCACACGGATCGACCCGCCATGATCCAAAATGAACCGCCGGCACGTCGTCAACCCAATCCCACTTCCATCCGCTTTCGTCGTGAAAGATTCGTTAAACAAGCGCCCCAGGGTCTCCGGCGTCATCCCGGTCCCACGATCTCTCACCCGCACCTCCACATACTTCCCGGGCTCCACACCTTCTTCATTACCCAGACCCCGAGTCGTGTTGCTCAGCTCCACAAACATCAATCCCCCGCAAGGCATCGCCTGCATCCCATTCATCACCAAATTCTGCACCACCTGACTGATCTGAACCGCATTCGCATTCACCCACATCAAGTCCTTCAAGGCATTGACCTTCACTTCCACATTGCCGCCCGCCGTGTAAACCGGCAGCACCTCCCGAATCATCTGCGCCAAATTCACCGGCGCACGCTCCTCTGACCGTGACCGCACCGTCCTCACCACTTGTTGCGTGAACAACTTCGCGCGCTTCAACGCTGTGAACATCAACTCCAAATCCGCCTTGATCTCAGCCGGCATCTGCGACCGCTGCATCGTCATCGATAACTGCCCCAACACCGGTCCCAGCAGATTGTTCACATCATGCGCAATCCCTTGCGCCAACGCCGCCAAATTCTCCGTCCTCAGCCTCGCCGTCAATGCATCCTGATCCTCTTCCTCAACCCGACCCCGCTCAACCGCCGCACCTTCATCCGCAGGCTTAAAACAAAGCGTGTAATTCATCAGCACCCCGTGCTCATTCATCACCGCACGCACCTGCCACTGAAAACAAGTCTCGCGACCTCCCAACCCCGCACGCAGCGCGCACTGACACACCGCCGATCCACCACTCTCACGCGCCATCCGCAACGCGCCCCGCAATAACGCCGCCGATTCCTCATTCGCCGCCAATTCAGTCAACGTTCTCTCCCGCAGTCCCGCCGAAGGATCCACCCCCGCCAGCAAATGCGCCCGCATGTTGCCATGCATCACATAAGGCTCTCTCCCATCCTGCTCCGGCATCAAAATCAATACCCCCTCAGCCACCTGATCCAACGCCATCTTCAAATAGTGACTGCCCTGTTTTACCCTCACCAAATCTCGCTCGAGCACCTGCTGGCTCGGCGGAGTTTCAGTGACGACGGCGGGAGGGAGAAGCGTAGGCGTCATAATCGGGAGGAGTTACCACGTTCTGTTTACCAAACCCAGATTATTCAGCAACGTTTAATTTCAGTCCTTCGAGATTTTTCACTGCCTCCAGTGCGTTTTCCCTACCCCGCACTTGCCCTCACCCCTTTCCAGGCTAAAACCATCCCATGTCTCTCGATTCCGATCGCTCCGCCCTCCGCTCCCTCCTCCTTTCCAAATCCGTCAAAACCGGCTCTTTCACCCTCGCCTCTGGCAAACAAAGCGACCTCTACGTCGATTGCCGCGTCACCACCCTCGACGCCAACGGCGCCCTCCTCGTCGGTCGACTCCTTCACAGCCTCTACCTTAGCGAGTCCGCCCGCCTCGGCATCTCTCCCGCCGCCGTCGGCGGCCTCACCCTCGGTGCCGATCCCCTCTCCCTCTCCCTCGCCATGACCTCAGCCATGGTTAATCCAGATGCTCCCATCCAAGCCTACACCGTCCGCAAAGAACCCAAAGGCCACGGCCGCGGCCGGCGCATCGAAGGCAACTTCACCACCGACGCTCCCGTCATCGTTGTCGATGACGTCATCACCACCGGCGACTCCACCCTCAAAGCCATCCAAGCCGTCGAAGAAGAAGGCGGCAAAGTCGCATTCGTCCTGGTCCTCGTCGATCGCCAGGAAGGTGGCCGCGAAAACATCGAGTCAAAAGGCTACCCCGTCGCCTCCGTCTTCACACGCCAAGAACTTCTCGGCTAGACCGGTTCTCGAAAAGATTGTCATTTTGATCCGGTGAGCGCAGCGGCTTCAGTGGCAAGGAAGTCGCTCAGCCCGCTATTAAATCAATAGCGGGCAAGGGGCTGACGCTGCCAATGAGGCTGCTCCGCCGCCGGGCAATGTGACAGGATTTTCGAGAACCTGTCTAAAACCCGGCCCCATCACTCACTCTTCCCAAACCACATCATGTGCTGCCACGGCAGCTCATCGAAACTCCGTTTCAGCGCGAACCCATTCGCCTCCAATTCCTTCATGATTTGAGCCTTGCTCATCTTGTGCTCCGGCTTGATCGGCACACTCAAATCCTCCGCTCGAAACTCCACTAGCACCACCTTCCCATCTGGTTTCAACGCCTTGCGAATCGCCTTCAGCATCACCTCCGGATGCGAAAACTCATGGTACACATCGACCAAGAGCACCAAGTCACAAGATCCCTCCGGCAAATGCGGATCATGCACCTCCCCCACGATGCACTCCACATTCGTCACCGCCTGCGCAGCCGCTCGCTCCTTCAGCATCTCCAGCATCTCCGGCTGAATGTCCACCGCCAGCACCTTCCCGGCAGGAGCCACCGCCTTGGCCATCGGCAGTGAGTGATACCCGTTTCCACTTCCCAAATCACACACCACCATTCCCGGCTTCAACTCCAGCGCCTCCCGCATCCGCAACGTCCCCTCCTCCCGATCCCGCTTGTTCCGAATCAGCCACCCCGCACCTGCAAAATGCATCGTCTGCGCCACCGTCCGCCCCATGTATTCCGAAACAGCAGGTGGAGCCTCAGGAGCCAGCGATTGCCCCTGCAGCATCCCCCTGTCAGGCAAACCCAACATTCCAACAACCAAAACCCAACGCACATCAAACCATCGCATCCCTCCATAACGCGCCACCTCCCCCGCTTTGTCCATCCCTTTGTCATTTCCCATCACCCGAATCACTTTTCACTTGCTACCCAGACCAGTCCCCCCCACCGTACGCGTTCCTGAACGGGGCTGATATGGACAGATGCCAGAGCGGTCGAACGGGCACGCCTGGAAAGCGTGTGTACGTGAAAGCGTACCGAGGGTTCGAATCCCTCTCTGTCCGCCCCTTATAGAATAAGGGATTCAGCGTTTCGACCCACCTCCTGATAGCAAGAATGATAGCAGCGGGAAAATCTACTTGTTCAAACCCGACCCGCTACGCCACCTTCCCTCTCAACGCCTTCCGCGCCTCCTCCCGCTCCTCCTCCGGCAGTGACTCCAACCACACCTTCACTTCCTCCGGCTCCCTGTCCCCCACACTGAATGCGTGAACCACCGGACCCACCTTTGGTTTCAAACCGGCCTTTACCCTCGCCATCGCCATAATCCCGCCACCCTGCTTTCGTGCGCTCTGCTCGCTAGTCGTCCCAAGCATCCGGCCAAACTTCGCGGCGTAGAGGCTGACGCCTGCCCGTGTGACCCTGAGTGACCGCGCCACATTCGCGCTCCTCTCGTAGCGTGGCAGACTCAGCGCACAGGCGATTCCCGCCACCATCGCCGCGCTCACCACCGCGCCGTTCCTAGATCCGGCTGTGCCATCTTGAGAGAGTCGTTTTCGGGAGACTCGCAGGATGTCGTCGAATACTTCACTC
>JARXAL010000010.1 GCA_029865835.1 Verrucomicrobiaceae bacterium | reverse complement strand
CAGGGAGGGGATCGGCGGTCGGGGGGTGGCGGGGGATTTGGTGGGGGCGGTTTTGGAGGGTGGGGGCAGGACTGGTTTAGTGCGGCGGCGGCGAAGGGGAAGAAGTAGGGGGTTGGCGTTTTTGGGATTGGGCACTATGATTGCGGCGTGAGCGAAGGGGAATTTTATGATTGGCAGACCGGCGGTGGTGGCGGGGACTTGGTGCGATTGGCCAAGGCTTGGGATGCTGCCGGGGTGAAGTGGTGTGTCATCGGCGGTTTGGCTGTGAATCATTGGGCGAAGGAACCGTTGATCACGAAGGATGCTGATATCGTGGTGGCGTTTCGTGATTTGACTCTGGCTTTGGAGTCGGCGAGGAGCGCTGGATTTGTGATCAAAGCGCATCGTTTTTCAGCCAACCTGGAAGGAGAAGGGCAATTGGCGATTCAAGTGACAACGGACCCACGCTATGCGGAAATGGCTAATCGTGCCAGTGTGGTGGATCTTTTGGGGATGCGGCTTCCTGTGGCGGCCCTGGTGGATTCGTTTCAGGGCAAGCTTTGGGCTTGGAGTGATCCCGAGTGGAGACCTTTGAAGCGGCGGAAAGATGAGTTGGATCTTTTACGGTTGGCGGAAGCTTGGCCGGAATTGAAAGAGCGTTTGCCTGATGCGTTGCGAGATGCGCTGAGCTAGGTGGCGAGGGCGCCGGGGGTGAGGCGGAGGAGGGTTTGGCGGAGGAGGAGGGCTAGGAGGAGGAGGGCGGCGGCGGTGGCGACGGGGTAGTGGAAGAGTTCCTCGGTCTCGATGTAGGTGCGGCGTTTGATTTCGGTTTTTTCGAGCTGGTCGATGGTGTCGAAGATGTCCTTCAGGGCGTCGGTGTTTTGAGCCATGTAGAACTGGCCGCTGCCGATGCTGGCGACCTCTTTGAGGGTGCCTTCGTCGAATTCCTGGCGGCCGGAGGTGATGATGCGGCCGTTGGGAAGGGGGATCATGTGGACGCCGGGGGTGCCGATGGCGATGGTGTAGATTTTGATGCCGAGGGTGGCGGCGAGGCGGGCGGCGTCCTGGGGGCTGAGTTTGCCGGAGTTGTTGGCGCCGTCGGTGAGGAGGATGATGACTTTGGAGGGGACTTTTTGTTGATCGAGTCTGCGGGCGGCGGCGGCGAGGCCGGAGCCGATGGCGGTGCCGTCTTCCATGACGCCGGTTTGGACGCGGTCGATGTTCGACTCAAGCCATTCGTGATCGAGGGTGAGGGGGCAGGGGGTGTAGGGGGCGCCGGCGAAGGCGACGATGCCGACGCGGTCGTTGTCGCGGCCTTTGATGAAGTCGCGCATGACGCGTTTGGCGGCGGTGAGGCGATTGACGGAGACGCCGCCGATGCGGAAGTCTTCGATGAGCATGGAGAGGGAGACGTCGACGGTGAGGGCGATGGCGATGCCTTCGGTTTTGGATTCGTCGGTGGAGGTGATTTTTTGGGGGCGGGCGAGGCCGATGAAGGCGGCGGCGAGGGCGGCGAGGATGAGGCCGAAGGTGAAGCCGCCGCGTGCGGAGCGGGCGGGGAGGCCGAGGTCCTTCAGGAGGATGGCCATGGGGAATTTGACGGCGGGGGCGCGTCCGCGTTTGCCACGCCAGAGGGCGAGGAGTGGAAGGAGGAGGAGACCGAGGAGCCAGAGGGGCCAGGCGAAGCGGATGTCAGGGAAGAGCCAGTGGGTCATGCGGGGTCCTCCTCAAGGCGTTGGATGGCGGATTCGATGAGGTTGAGAGCTTCTTTTTCGGTGGCGGGAAGGGGGGCGAAGGCCATGCGGTCCCAGAGTTCGGCGAGAGGGGCGAAGGGGGCGACGACTTTGGTGGGGGCGGTGGATTTGACGGTATGGAGTTCGAGGAGGCCGGTGCTGGCGATGCGGGGGGTGTCGGGGAGGTCGGCGGCTTTGGCGAAGAGTTCGGGGGTGGTGCGGGCGGGGGCGGGGATGTGGTAGCGGTCTTCGAGGTATTGGCGAAGGATGATGGAGACGCGGTGGCCTACTTCGGGTGGGGGAAGGGTGGTGACGGTGGCGTGGAGTTGGCGAAGGGCGCGGAGGGTGGCGGTGCGTGGATTGGGCTGGAGTTTGGCGCGCTGGGGGCGGGGCTTCAGCAAGAACCAGAGGGCGAGGCCGAGCATGGCGGCTGCGAGGAGGCTGCCGATGACCCAGACCCAGGTGGCGACTTCGACCGGGACGGGTGGGAGGTCGGGCAGTTCCGGGTGGGGAAGCGGTTGGAGGGGGGGAGCCGGGGGTTGGCCGGGGGCCTGTGCGAGGAATGGGGAGAGCATTAGCGTTTCCTCCTTTTGCGACCGCGGAAGTAGGCGGTGAGGGCGGGGGCGTAGTCTTGGTCGGTGCGGATGTCGAGGCGTTCGACGCCGATTTTTTTGAAGCGTTTGGCGAGGGCGTCGCGGAGGGAGGTGAGGCGCTCGGCGTAGAGGCGGCGGACGGCAGGGCTGGAGGTGTTGAGGACGTGTTGCTCGCCGGTTTCGGGGTCTTCGAGGACGACGCGGCCGGCATCGGGGAGTTCGAGTTCGCGGGGGTCGATGATTTGGGCGGCGACGATGTCGTGCTTGGTGGCGAGGGAGCGGAGGTTTTTTTCCCAGGCGTCGTCGGTGGTGAGGAAGTCGGAGATGAGGACGACGAGGGCGCGGTGGGGGATGCGCTGGAGGGCGAGGTCGAGGGCGGGGGCGAGGTTGGTGCGGGGGCTGACGGGTTGTTTGTCGAGGATGTCGCGGATGATGCGGAGGGTGTGGGAGCCGCCTTTGCGTGCGGGGAGGTATTGTTCGACCTGGTCTGAGAAGAGGCAGAGGCCAACTTTGTCGCCGTTGTGCTGGGCGCTGAAGGCGAAGACGGCGGCGACTTCGGCGGCGCGCTCGCGTTTGGAGTCCTCGCCGCTGCCGTAGTCGCCGGAGCTGGAGATGTCGACGAGGAGCATGACGGTGAGTTCGCGTTCTTCGATGTATTTGCGAACGTAGGGGTCGTTCATCCGGGCGGTGACGTTCCAGTCGATGAAGCGGGTGTCGTCGCCGGGTTGGTATTCGCGGAAGTCATCGAACTCGATGCCCTGGCCTTTGAAGCGGGAGTGGTAGGCGCCGCCGAGGGTTTCTTTGATGAGGCCGCGGGTGAGGAGTTCGATGCGCCGGACCCGCTTGAGGATGCGGGTGAGACGGGCGTCGTTGTCTTCCTGAACGGGGGCGGGCATGGGCTAGAAAGTAAACGCGGGGAAGGGGGGTGGGGAAAGGGAAAAGTGGAGGAATGACAAATGGCGCTAACTTTGGGGGGTAGGCGTTCGTTTCAGCAGGTGGATCGTGTCAGCGAAGATCCCATCCCACCATGAAAACGTGTCTTGCTCTTGGTTTTGTCTACGTCGTTTCGATTGCGGGCCTATGGGCTGAACCTTTGGCTGAGGGGACAGAAAAGGGAGCTGTTTACCGGACTTGGACGGACACGCAGGGGAGGAAATTGGAAGCGACGTTTCGGGGGATTGAGAATGAGCAGGTGTTTTTGCAGGTGCGGAATGGGTATGTGCATCGGCTGCCGTTGGAAAAGCTGAGTGATGAGGACAAGCAGGTGGCGCGGACGTTGCGGCCAGAGGGGCTGGGGATTCCGGCGGATCCGAAACTGGCGCAGGCGGCGGCGCAGATTGATGTGTTGGTGAACCAGGGGTTGGTGAAGGCGGGGCAGAAGCCGAATCCGCTGGCATCGGACGAGCAGTTTGTGCGGCGGGTGTATCTGGATGTTGCAGGGCGGATCCCGACGCGGGAGGAGGCGCTGGCGTTCATCAATGATTCGAGCGAGTCGAAGCGGGCGAAGGTGATTGATCAATTGCTGAACTCGGATGGTTACCGGAGTCATTTGTTCAATTACTTTGCGGACATGATGCGGGTGGCGGATGAGGCGGTGAAAGTGAGGTTTTACACTTACCAGGATTGGTTGAAGGGGGAGATCGCTGACAATCTGCCGTGGGATCGGATGGTGTATTCGATGATGACGGCGGACGGGAAATTATTGGAGAACGGAGCGACGGGTTACTTGCTGAGGGATGCGGGGATGAGGTTGGACAATCTGAGTTTGACGTTGAGCACGTTTTTGGGGGCGAACGTGTCGTGTGCGCAATGTCATGACCATCCGTTTGCGGACTGGACGCAGAAGCAATTTTACGAGATGGCGGCGTATTTTGGGGCGACGGAGACCTATGGGGCCAAGGGGTCTAAGGGTGCCAATGCTCAGATGATGAGGAAGGTGGTGGCGTCTTTGGATAACAAGCGGATGCAGCAGCAGGCGAAGAATGTGCTGAGGGTGAATGGGATGGCGGTGGAGGACACCGGGGAGAATGAATTGAGGCTGCCGGATGACTACAAATATGAAGATGGGAAGCCGGGTGATTTGGTGTCGCCCAAGCTAATCAGTTGGAGTGATGTCAAGCCTGCGAGGATGGGGGCTCCTGCGAAGAGTGATGATGACTTGAGGACGCAGTTTGCGAAGTGGATGACGTCGCCGGAGAATCCGAGGTTTGCGATGACGATTGCGAATCGGTTATGGAAGCGGGCTTTTGGGGTGGGAGTGAAGGAGCCTGTGACGGACATGGATGATCCGAGTGCGAGTGTGAATCCGGCGTTGATGGGGCATTTGGCGGCGGAGATGGTGCGGTTGAAGTTCGACATGAAGCAGTTCATGCGGTTGCTTTACAACACGCAGGCTTATCAGCGGGAGGCGACGAGTTATGAATTGACGGACAACGCGCCGTATCTTTTTCCGGGACCGGTGTTACGCCGGATGACGGCGGAGCAGGCGTGGGATTCCTGTGCGACGTTGGTCGTCGGGGCGGATGTGGATCAATTCAAGGGGCACCGTGGGGAGCAGTATGCGAAGGTGATGAACCTGGAGTTTGGCAAGGAAGTGACGCCGAAGGCGATGGAGGCTCAGGTAGAGAAAGCGATTGCCGGGATGCGGCAGTATGCGGGGAAGGCGGCGGGGAATCCAAAGAACAACGTGAAGAAGAAGCGGATGATGAAGCAGGCAGAAGGGGAGGGAGGAGAGGAAGATTTGACGCTGGCGCCACCGGTGAGGAACGGGTTGGTTTTGGCGCGGGCCTCTGAGTTGCCTCAACCAGAGAAGGATCAGCATTTTCTGCGGATGTTTGGGCAGAGTGACCGGCAGATTTCGGACAGTGAGAGTGACGAGGGGAGCATTCCTCAGGTGCTGATGCTGATGAATGGAGAGGCGCAGCGGGTGATTGGGCAGGAGGATTCTTTGGTGGTGAAGACGGCGGTGGGTCAGGGGGAGGTGGCGAAGCAGGTGGAGAGTCTTTACCTGAGTTTCTTCAGCCGGAAGCCGAAGGCCGGGGAGTTGGCTGATGCGGTGGCGGGGTTGGATGGTGGGCTGACTTTAAAGGATTTGACCTGGGTGCTGTTTAACACGCGGGAGTTTGTTTTTGTTGAGTAAACGTTTGTACCTATTTGATTGCCATGAACTTGTATTCTTCTCTTGATCCGTTGAGTCGGCGGTTGTTTTGCGAACGTTGGGCCAAGGCAGCGCTGGGTGTGACGGTGCTGCGAGGGGTGGGGCGTGAGGTTTTGGCGGTGGAGTCTGCCGCTGCGGGTCCTGGTTTTGGGAAAGCGAAGAATGTGATCTTCATGCAGATGTTGGGGGGGATGACGCACATTGATACCTTGGATCCGAAAGAGGGACCGACTCAGGGGCCGAAGAAGCCGATTGGAACCAAGGCGGGCTTTCAGTTGGGCGGAACGATGGAGAATCTGGCGAAGCAGGCGGACAAAATCAGCGTGATTCGGAGCATGACCTCCAAGACGGGGGTGCATGCGAGTGGGCAGTATTTGATTCGGGCGGGTTACGAACAACGGGGGACGATCAAGCATCCAAACATTGGGGCGTGGGCGCAGCATTTTAAGGGGTCGAGCCACAAGACCCTTCCATCGAGTGTCTGCATCAATCGGCAGCCTCAGAATGGGAATGGGTTTTTTCCGGCGAGCTTTTCGCCGCTACCGATTTTGGATCCGGACTCGGGGTTGCAGTATGCGGAGAGTGATGTGGGTGGCGAGGTGATGGGGAAGCGGTTGGCCATGCTGGACAAGCTGGATGCGGGATTCCGGGAGCGGTTTCAGACGGCGGGAGTGAAGAGCTACACGCAGTTTTACGAGAAGACGGTCAGTATCATGTCGAGCACAGATTTGGAGGCCTTTCGATTGGATGAGGAGCCGGAGGCGCTGAGGGACAGCTATGGGCGCAACAAGTTGGGGCAGGGCTGTTTGCTGGCGCGGCGTTTGGTGGAGAAGGGGATTCGCTATGTGGAGGTGGCAAGCGGGGGATGGGACATGCACAACAACATCGAAGACGAATTAGCGGAACGGGGTTCGGAGTTGGATGTGGCGTTGGCGGCGCTGCTGACGGACTTGAGTGAGCGGGGGTTGCTGGAGACAACGTTGGTGGTGCTTTGCTCGGAGTTTGGTCGGGGGCCGAAGATCAATGGCAATGGTGGGCGAGACCATCATCCGAAAGTGTTTTCGACGATGTTGGCGGGTGGCGGGGTGAAGGGCGGATTTGTGTATGGGGCGAGCGACAAGGAGGGGCACTCGGTGGCGGATAAGCCGGTGACGGTGCAGGATTTTCTATCGACGGTGGGGTGGAGTTTGGGGTTGCCGGTGAATGAGGTGGTGATGTCTCCGAGCAATCGGCCGTTCACGGTGGCGAACAAGGGGGTGCCGGTGATGGATGTATTTGGGTGATGGGTCAGAGCCCTTTAAGAAGACCTGTAACCGCTCCTCTGGGGCGGCGGAGGCGTTGGTGGGCCGTTGTCAGCTTGGGACGTATGTCCTCATATGCCCCTGCGCTGCCAACAGCCCCCCACCACCTCCGAAGCTCCCAGATCATCGGCTACATTTTTTCTTAAACTGCTCTAGGGTTCGCTCATGAGGAGCTGGCGGGCGTGGGCTAGGACGGCGAGTTGGTCTTGGGGGAGTTTGGGCCAGGTGAGGCGGAGTTTCTTCATTTCGGCGAGGACGGCGGCACTGACGATGAGGCGCATGTTTTTTTTGTCGTCGGCGGGGATGACATACCAGGGGCACTCGGGGGTGGCGGTGGCGCGGATGGTGTCCTGGTAGGCGGTCATGTATTCGTCCCAATGGGCGCGTTCTTTGACGTCGCCCTCTTCGAATTTCCAGTTTTTGCTGGGGGTGTCGATGCGGGCGAGGAAGCGTTTTTTTTGTTCTTCGTTGGAGACGTGGAGGAAGAATTTGGCGATGTGGATGCCGTTGCGATGGGAGTAGGCTTCGTAGTTGGCGATGTCCTGGAGGCGGTCTTTGAAGAGGCGCTTCAGGTCGGCGGTGGTTTCGTGGGGGAGGCGCTGGATTTTGGTGACGATGTCGGGGTGGATTTTGCAGACGAGGACTTCTTCGTAGTAGCTGCGGTTGAAGATGCCGAGGCGGCCGCGCGGGGGGCTGGCGATGATGTGGCGCCAGAGGAAGTCGTGGTCGAGTTCGCCGGAGGTGGGGCGTTTGAAGGCGTGGGATTCGACGCCTTCGGTGTTCACGCCGGACATGACGTGCTTGATGGTGGAGTCTTTGCCGGCGGCGTCCATGGCCTGGAAGATGAGGAGCATGCCGTGGCGGTCCTGGGCGTACATTTTTTGCTGGAGTTCGTCGATTTCTGAGCGGAACTGGGCGATGAGTTCTTCGTAGTGGGCGTTGTCGCGGTAGAGGCTCTTGACTTTGGTTTTGGCTTTTTTGATGCGGAAGTCTTTGCCCTTGGTGACGCGGAAGTCGTCGAGGTTGATTTGGAGTTTCATGGGAGAGGGCGGGGGTGAGTGATCAGTGGTCAGTAATCAGTAATCAGTAATCAGTAATCAGTATTCAGTAATCAGTATTCAGTATTCAGTATTCAGTATTCAGTATTCAGTGCTCGGTCTTGGATTAGTGGGGTCGCAGGAATCATGCCGGGTGGGAGATGGGGGTGTCAATGCGGGAGTGGTGGGAAGGGGGCGGGAAGTGAAGGATAGAGGGGGGCGTGGTTGGGATTGCCGAATCTGAGGGGTAAACCTAAAAACGGAAATGGCTGAGGGCGAATCTGCCGCCGTCATTGGCCCCACAAGGCTTCCCGCTTCTCGGGTGGCATCATCTTATCGATGCAACCGCTGCGAACCGGGAAGCCTTGTGGAACCAAGCACGACGCCATCTTCATCCCTTTCCATTCCCGTTTCTAGGGTAAAATGGCGTTTCCGGGGTGGGATGGACCGTTATCCTTGCAAGGAGAGAGGGTTCTCTGAGGGCAGTTCGGGGCGCAGTTTGGTGGGGTAAGGCGTGTGCAGGCTTGAATATAGCGTCTGCAAGGGCCGCTGCGGATGTGGGGGGAGGCATTCTGGTGAATGCTCCTACTTGGAACTGGTGCTGGTTCGGGCGATTAGCGGTCGAGGAGGACGAGTTCGGTGAGGTTGCGGTCGGTGGTGATGAAGAGGGCGAGGTCGCCGTTGGCGCCGAGGGCTTGGGCGAGGCCGCGGCCGCCGGCTCCGGTGGGGTCGAGGGCGGGTTTGAGGGCGATGGAGCGGATGATGCTGTTTGGGGTGGATTCGGTGGAGTAGGGGTTGCCTTTGCGGAGGGTGAGTTGGGGGAGGCGGAGTTTTTGGAAGGTAGGGGAGTCGTCGCCGAGTTTGGGGTCGCCGGTCCAGAGGGCCTGGTTGCTGGAGGAGGGGGCGCCGCTGAGGGTGCCGAGGACGGCGTAGAGGCCGGAGAAGGGGTTGACGTCGACGGCGGAGATGGCGGCGAGTTTGGCGGGGCCGGTTCCCGGGGCTGGGGTGCCGGTGCGGAGGAGGGTCAAATAGGTGTCGTCGTTTTGGCGGACGACGAGGACTTGGTAGTTGGAGGTATTGACGTTGGTGCCGGTGACTTGGACATGGAGGATGACCTTGCTGGGGCCTGCGGGCCAGAAGCGGAGGATGCGGGCGATGTTGAGGCCGCCGCCGATGGGGTCGCCTTTGCGTGTTAGAAGGGTGTCAGCAAAAGGCAACGTGGTGCAGTCGTAGAGGCCTTCGTTTTGGCTGACTGGACTGGCTTTGAGTGTGGCTTTGACGAGGGCGGAGAAGTTTCGATCACTGACAGCGGTGAAGGTGTTGTAGGTGGCGTCGCCGGAACCGGGGGCGAGGTCACCTGCCTTGGCGAGACGCTCGGCGGCTACGACACTGAGGGCAGTGCTGAAGACGGCTGGAACGGGGGTGCCGATGGTGGGTTTGAACTGGGCGATGAAGTGGGTGATGGTGTCAATTCCGGTGGCGGCGCGACCGTTGAAGGAGCCGAAGGTGCCACCGCCACTGAAGGCGGGGTCTCCTTCACGGGCGGCGACGTTGGGGCTGGTCGCGCCGGTGGGATCGAGCAGGAAAAGGCCTTCGTCATTGGTGGCGTTGACGGTGCCGCCGGGTTTGAGTTTGTAGGCGATGGTGACGAGGTTTTGAGCGTGGTTTTGGAGGACTTCGGTGAAGGAACTGAAGGAGGCGTTGGCGAGGGCTGGGACGGGGGTGCCGGTGCGGTGGAGGAGTTGGATGTTGACGCCGTTGTCGAGGAGGAGGAGGCGATTGTTAGCGGTGGTGATGCCGGTGCCTTTGACGGTGGCCTGGAAGAGACCGAGGTTGGAGCGGTTGAAGAGTTGGCTGGAGAGCGCGGAGGCGGTGGTGTTGGAGGGGAGTCCGCCGCCGAGGGCGCTTAATGGGGTGCCGGTTTGCAGGACGAGGTCGGTTCCAACAGAAGGGGAGAAGGCGAAGAGGGCGCGATTGCGGCCAGAGGAGGAGCCGGAGCCGGTGAGGGAGGAGTCGGACAGGGCGGCGCCGAGGGGGTTGACGGCGGCGGTGCCTGAAGTGGCGAAGGCGATGTCTGCGGCACCGGGGGCGTCGAAGTTGGTTTTAGAGAGGGAGCGGAGGCGGTCACCACGGAAGAGGGTGACGAGGTTGCTGTCGGGTCTGCCGACGATGAGTTGGTTGAGGGCGGGGTCGTAGCCAAAGGTCAATCTGAATCCGCCGCTAGCGACGGTGCCCAGCACGCTGTTGCTGCTGCTAACGGAACCATTGGTGCCGGTGCTGCCGTTGCCGAGACTGACGGCACCGGCATCAGGGGTGTTATCCCAGTTTGGGCTGTGGACGACGTAGTTGCCGTTGGTCAGGGTGGTGACGTCAAAATTGCCCACTTGGTCATTGGCGGAGGAGCCGACGAGGGAATTGGCGGCGGTAACGGGGCCGGAGATGCCGGTGGAGCCATTGCCCCAGGTGACGGCACCGGCATTGGCGGCGGCGGGAGAGGTGTTATCCCAAAGGGGGCTGCTGACGACGTAGTTGCCGTTGGTGAGGTCGGTGACGCCAGAGTTGCCCACTTGGTCATTGATGGAGGTGCCGACGAGGGAGTTGGCGGCGGAGACGGGGCCGAAGATGCCTGTGGAGCCATTGCCCCAGGTGACGGCACCGGCATTGGCAGCGGCGGGAGAGGTGTTATCCCAAGCTGAACTGCGAACTACGTAGTTGCCGTTGGTGAGGTCGGTGACGCTAAAGCTGCCTACATTGTCATTGGCGGAGGTGCCGACGAGGGAGTTGGCGGCGGTAATGGGGCCTTTGATGCCAGTGGAGCCATTGCCCCAGGTGACGGCACCGGCATTGGCGGTGGCGGGAGAGGTGTTGTCCCACTGGGGGCTGTTGACGACGTAGTTGCCGTTGGTCAGGGCGGTGACGCTAAAGCTGCCTACATTGTCATTGGCGGAGGTGCCGACGAGGGAATTGGCGGCGGAGACGGTGACGCTGGCTCCGCCGATGAAGCCGGTGGTGGCGCTGCCCCAGGTGACCGCTCCGCGGTTGCCGTTCCAGTTTCGACTGCGGACCATGAAGTTGCCATTTTGCAGGACGGTGATGCCGGTGAAGCCGATCTGATCATTGGCGGTGCTGCCGAGCAGGGTGCTGATAAGGAGGCCGTCGGGGTTGAAGAGGTAGACAGCCCCGACAGATAAGACCGAGGGGTTGGAGAGGTTAAAGGTGGAATCGACAACGACGAAGTTGCCATTGGGGAGGACGGTGATGGAGCTGCCAAACCTGCCGCTGTTAGGCGGGCCAGCGATGTCCACCTGGGTGGCGGCGTGTGAAGGGCTGCTCAGCAGGAGGAGGGCTGCGAAGGTGGCGAGGTAGGTTTT
The DNA here is from genome assembly GCA_029865835.1 of Verrucomicrobiaceae bacterium. Lineage (GTDB taxonomy): Bacteria > Verrucomicrobiota > Verrucomicrobiia > Verrucomicrobiales > Verrucomicrobiaceae > JAGRPD01. Next base: position 51 of record JARXAL010000010.1, on the reverse strand, counting down.
CATGACGCGCGCTGAAGTTTTTGAGAGGGTTAGGTGGGGGTGATGCTGAGG
>JARXAL010000134.1 GCA_029865835.1 Verrucomicrobiaceae bacterium | reverse complement strand
GGGTGAAGGTGGGGGACGTGGTGACGGTGAATTCGTCACGGAACATTCAGCACATGGTGAACTCGCTGGAGGCGCTGGAAGAGGAGAAGGATGAAGCGGTGAAGGATGCGGCGTATGAGGAGGCGTATGTGATCGGGTCGGATTTGACGGTGGTGGGGTTGTTGAGGGGGGATACGGCGGGGGAGCGGGGGTATGTGCCGTTGCATCTGGCGCAGGAGTTGTTTGGGTTGGAGGATCGGGTGTCGGCGATCAACCTGGAGTTGGCGGATGCGGAGGCGGCGCCGGGGGTGGCGCAGGCGTTGGAGCGTTCGGAGCAGTTGCCGCCGGATTGGTATCCGGGGACGTGGGTGGATGGATCGGCGTATCAGCTGCAGAGTGTGGAGAATCAGCAGTCGCTGCTGTATTTTTTGTTGCTGTTCATTGTGCTGGTGGCGGCGAGTTGCGTGATGAACACGACGATTACGGTGACGGTGCAGAAGCGGCGTGAGATTGGGATTTTGACGGCTTTGGGGTCACGGCGGGGGCAGGTGGTGGGGATCTTTTTGACGCAGGCGCTGGTGGTGGCGGTGATGGGGATTGGGTTGGGAGTGTCGTTGGGGGCAGTGGTGTTGGCGTGGCGGAATGATGCGCGGGCGTGGATTGCGGAGCTGACGGGGAAGGATTTTTTTCCGCAGGACATTTACTTTTTGTCTTCGATCCCGTCGCAGATGGTGGCGGCGGATTTGGTGTCGATTTGCGGGATGGCCTTGGGTTTGTGTGTGTTGGCGGCGTTGATTCCGGCGTGGGTGGCGGCGCGGGTGGATCCGGCGGTGGCGTTGCGGGATTGACCATTCTTCGGTCTTGACGGTGAGGGGGGTGGAGGTGAAAATTGGAGCTTCTTATCATGAGCGATTCATTCTCCACCCCGAAACTCCCGGCACTGGGCATTCTTGAACCCCTGGGCGATGATGATCGCGACATTTTGAGCGGTTACGGCGAGTTTTTGCCGGCGAATCCGGATCATCCGATCATTGAGGAGGGGATGGGTCAGAATGGGCTTTATTTTGTGATTTCGGGCAAGCTGCATGCGACGTCGACGCGGGCGGGGCACAAGGTGTTGTTGGGGACGATTCAGACGGGGGAGACGATTGGGGAATTGAACCTGCTGGATCCTGCGAAGGCGAGTGCGACGGTGACGGCGGTGGAGTTTTCCCAGATTTGGAAGATTGATGCGAAGAGCCTGGAGCAGTACATCAATGAGTATCCGCGTTCGGCGGCGTGGTTGCTGATTGGGATTGGCAAGACATTGGCGCACCGGTTGCGGGCGGTGAATGAGAAGATTGCGGCGTTTTACGCGGCTTGAGGATTGAGTCGGGCTGCGTTGATCGGTCTTTCTTTCTGCTTGCGTGCCTGAGGTGCGGGTGGGAGCTTGGAACTTGTTCTTAAACCATGCTGGATTTCCCTTGCCCCGACTGGACTGTGGCCGTGCAGTTGTTTTTTGCGTTGGTGATCGGGCATTCGGTGGCGGATTTTCCATTGCAAGGGGAGTTTTTGGCGGTCGGGAAGAATCGGCGGATTTTGATGCGTTTGAAGGATCCGGCACGGCCACCGGAGATGTGGGTGTTTTGCATGGCGGCGCACTGTTTGATTCATGCGGGGTCGGTGTGGTTGATTTCGGGGTCTGTGGTGTTGGGGGTGGTCGAGTTGGTGCTGCACTGGGGGTTGGACGTGGCGAAGTGCAATGGGAGGACGAATTTTGCGTTCGACCAAATTGCGCATGTGGCGTGCAAGGCGGTGTATGTGATCGTGGGGACGGTTTTTTTGGCGAACTGAGGAGGAAATTTTAGGCGATGGAACGCACGGCGGTATTGAATGTCGTGGGGTTGACCTCACGTTTGATTGGGGGGGCGACGCCGCGGATTCGGGAGTTTTTGGAGCGGAGTCAGTTTGCGCGGATCGAGCCGGTGCTGCCGGCGGTGACGTGCACGGCGCAGTCGACTTATTTGACGGGGAAGCTGCCGCGTGATCATGGGGTGGTGGCGAATGGGTGGTATGACCGGGAGTATGCGGAGCATCGGTTTTGGAAGCAGCCGAATCAGCTGGTGAAGGGGGAGAAGCTTTGGGAGATGCTGAGGCGGGAGGATCCGGGGTTCACGTGCGCGAAGTTGTTCTGGTGGTTCAACATGTATTCGAGCGCGGATTATGCGGTGACGCCGCGGCCGCTGTATCCGGCGGATGGGCGGAAGGTGTTCGATGTGCACACGCAGCCGATGGGGATGCGAGAGAAGATCAAGAAGGACCTGGGGGCGTTTCCGTTTCGGAACTTTTGGGGACCGGGCTCAGACATCAAGTCGAGCGTGTGGATTGCGGAGGCGGCGAAGTGGGTGGAGGAGAAGCATTGGCCGAGTTTGTCCCTGGTTTATTTGCCGCATTTGGACTACAACCTGCAGCGGGTGGGATTGGATTGGGATCGGATCCGGCCGGATTTGAACCAGATCGACACGGTGGTGGGGGATTTGATCCGGTTTTACGAGCACCGGAACATTCGGGTGGTGCTGCTGTCGGAGTATGGGATCACGGATGTGGATCGGCCGGTGCATTTGAATCGGGTGTTTCGGGAGAAGGGGTGGATCTCGATCAAGGATGAGTTGGGGAGGGATCAGATTGATTTGGGAGGGTCGAAGGCGTTTGCGATTGCGGATCATCAACTGGCGCATGTGTATGTGGAGGATCCGGCGATGATTCCGGAGGTGCGGGCGGTGTTGGAGGCGACGCCGGGGGTGGAGAAGGTGTTGGCGAAGACGGAGAAGTATTATGCGGGGTTGGACCACGAGCGGGCGGGGGATTTGGTGGCGGTGGCGGATGGGAGGAGTTGGTTCACGTATTATTTTTGGATGAATGATGCGCGGGCACCGGACTATGCGCGGTGCGTGGATATTCACCGGAAGTGCGGGTATGATCCGGTGGAGTTGTTTTTGGATCCGAAGCTGCGGTTTCCGAAGTTGAAAGTGGCGGGGAAACTGGCGCGCAAGATGCTGGGTTTTCGGATGCTGATGGATGTGATACCGTTGGATGCGAGTTTGGTGAAGGGATCTCATGGGCGAGTTCCTGAGGACACGGCGGACTGGCCGGTGTTGATTGGGGATTTTGATCAGTTGCCGAGGTCCGGGGTGGTGGCGGCGAATGATGTGATGACGCATTTGTATCGGTTGTGCGCCAGGCGGCAGGGGTATGAGGGGGTGGCGCTGTGAGCGAGAGGGAGGAGCGGTTGGCGAAAAACGCGGGGTGGTTCATTTGGTTTCGGCTGCTTTTCAATTGCCGGTTTTACTATCCGATCTTCACGATTTTGTTTTTGGATTTGGGGCTGACGATTGGGGAGTTTGCGGGGTTGAATGTGATTTGGGCGATCACGATTGTGTTGGCTGAGGTGCCGTCCGGGGCGCTGGCGGATACGCTGGGGAGGCGGAAGCTGGTGGTGTTTGCGTCGTGGCTGATGGTGGCGGAGATGCTGACGCTGTGTTTGATGCCGGTGGGCAACCATGATGTGGTGCTGGCGTTGTTTGTGCTGAACCGGATTTTGAGCGGGTTGGCGGAGGCGGCGGCGAGTGGGGCGGATGAGGCGCTGGCGTATGATTCGTTTCCGGAGGCGGAACGGGCGGTGCAGTGGCCGAAGGTGATGGCGAAATTGAGCCGGTGGTCGGCGATCGGGTTTATGATTTCATCGATCAGCGGGTCGATGCTGTATGATCATGAGGTGGTGAGTCGGGGGTTGTCGATGTTTGGGATGGGGGAGGTGACGAAGGCGGTGACGATGAAGATTCCACTGGTGTTGAATTTGCTGACGGCGCTGGCTTGTGTGGGCGTGGTGAGGCAGATGGTGGAGCCGGGGGATGGGGTGAAGGCGCGGGTGGAGGGATGGCAGGTGCAGGCTAAGGAGGCTGTGGGGCGTATTTTTGAGACGGGGCGCTGGATTTGGGGGAGTCAGGCGGTGCTGTGGCTGATTGTGACGGGGGTGGTGTTTGACAGTGTGGTGCGGTTGTTTTTGACGGTGGCTTCGAACTACTATCGGTTGGTGCAGATTGAGGAGCGGTGGTATGGGGTGATCGGGGTGGTGATGTCTTTGCTGGGGCTGGTGACGGCGGGAATCATGGAGCGGTTGGCGAGCCGACATGGGGCGCGGTTTAACTTTGGGTGGTTGGCGGTGGTGGTGCTGTTGGGTTTGGTGGGGGCGGCGATGGCGGTGCCGGGGTGGGGCGGGGTGGCGTTGATTTTGCCGTTGGTGATGGGCATTCGGTTCCTGCACTTTTTTCTGTCGCACTACATGAATCAGGCGATCGATTCGGAGCGGCGGGCGACGGCGTTGAGTTTTCGCGGGTTGACGCTGAATTTGGCGTATGGGGTGATGACGCTGCTGTTTGCGTGGCAGACGCATTTCATCACGCAGCGAACGGGACTGGGTCAGGATGATGTGCGGGTGTTTGCGCAGGCGCTGACGTGGTGGCCGTGGTGGTTTGCGGGGACGCTGGTGGTGGCGGGGGTGTTTTTGAGGATGCGACGCCGGGTGTTAGGATAACTGCTGCTTTTGCATGAGGTCGTAGGGGCTTTGGACGCCGGTGGCGCCGACTCCTTTGGCGACGTGGGTGTAGATTTCGGTGGTTTTGACATCGGCGTGGCCGAGCAGTTCCTGGATGGTGCGGATGTCTTTTCCGGATTCGAGCAGATGGGTGGCGAAAGCGTGGCGGAAGGCGTGGGAAGTGACCCTTTTGGGGATATTCGCCGATTGGACGGCACGACGAAGCGCGTTGCCGTAGCAGCCGGGATGGATGTGATGGCGCCTGAAGGTGCCGGATTCAGGATCAGCTGAGAGATCTGGAGCGGGGAAGATCCAAAACCATTCCCAACGGGTTCCAGCAGCGGAGAACTTTCTGGCGAGGGCGCCCGGCAGTGCGACGCCGGGCAAGGTGGCGGCGCGGTCAGCCTCAAACAAGGTGCGTGCAGCGCTGATGTGGGAGCGAAGTTTTTCGACCAGTTGCTCTGGAAGAACGGTCACCCGGTCGAGGTCGCCCTTGCCTTGGCGGATGGTGATTTGTCGGCGTTCGAGGTCGACGTCTTTGACTCGCAGCTGCGCCAGTTCCTTGAGTCGCAGTCCGCCGCCGTATTGGACTTCCGCCATGAGGCGGTAGGGCTCTTCGAGTCGTTTCAGAATGGCGAGGATTTCCTGAAAATTCACGATCACAGGCACCCTGGGTGTTGTTTTGCGCAACTGCACCTGGAGGTCCACCTCCTCCTGCCCACAGACCTCTTTGAAGAAGAAAGCGAGTGCGTTGAGCGCCTGTTTCTGAGTGCTAAAGCTTTGTTTTTCGACGGTTACCAGATGGCCCAGGAAGTTCCTGGCGTGCTCTTGTTGGAGCATGGAGCGGGCATCGCCCAGTGAGCGGGCGTAACGGACGGCCCAGCGGCCGTAGGTCTCCCGGGTGCGGAGCGCCAAGCCGCGGCGGCCTCCCGCTCGATCCACTGCGTTGTAAACGCGTTCTTCAAGGGAGAGGACCTCGATGCCGCCAGCCTGGGCATGGCGAAGCCATTCCAAGTACCAACCGATGGCCTCTTTCCACTGGTCCAACTGCCAGTCCTGGCGGGGCTTGGTTTTGACTTGGTGAATCCAAAATGCACGGGCGGCCTCACGTCCAGGTTCCAATTTTTGGGCGATGCGCCAGTCCTCAAACCAGGAGAGGAGGATTTCGAAGCCGGTGCGGCGGGAGTCGGGCACGTTGCGGGCCATTTTGAGGTCCATGCGCCAGGATGGAGAAGCAGGATGATTGCTCATGTGAGCACTGTTCAAAAAGTTACTGAATTGGCAAGTGTTTTTTGAATGCTCGATCTAAGTAAGTTATCAGGAGTAACAAAGCGATTCGATATGCAGGGATGCCAGTTGGCTTGCATATCAGCTCATTTGAAGATCCAAATAATCCAAGTAATTCAAATATCAACTTACCTCGACAAAATGCGCCCAAGTCTTGACTTTACCGGCGTTGAGCGACATTCTGAGGGCGAATATGAGTGTTAAAATATCGCCTTTGGCGATATTGAATCACACTAATTACACTGTTCGGCCAACCCAGATGAGTGAGCAGCCACAGCCCAGAAATCGCTATGTTCTAAGGACGGAGTCAGGCCATCCTGGATATAAGAACGCGGTCATTCTTGGAACTGCGTCCGACCTGCTGAAACTCTCAGACGACATTCGT